>DASSSV010000569.1:0-20686 GCA_035708265.1 Thermomicrobiales bacterium
CCGGGCGAACTCGTCGCGCTCCTCTGCGGCCTCGGCCTGACCGTGCGGAGCGTCGCGACGACGACGGCCCGCCGCGGCCTCGGCGAATGGCTCGCCATCGCGCGCACGCCGCCCGACGCTGCAGACGAGACCCGGCGGCGGCTGGCGGCGACGATCGCGGACGACGCGGCCGGGCTGCGCGTCGCCTGGGAGGAGCGCGACGGCCGCCCGGACTTGTGCTTCACCCACACGACCGCCTGGATCGTCGCGGAGGTCGGCGGCCCCGTATGAGGCGCCTGAAGTCCCTCCTCTACTGGCTCTGGAAGGTGCTGCCGCTGCCCGCGGCCGTCCAGTACGCGATCCTCCGCGCGACCAACACCGCCTTCCTGGTCGGCGTCATCGGCGTCGTTTTCGACGCTGAGGACCGCGTGCTGCTCCTCGAGCACACCTACCGGCGGCGCTACCCGTGGGGCCTGCCGGGCGGCTGGGTGAAGGGCCGCGAGCGACTGGAGGACGCGCTCGCGCGCGAGTTGCGCGAGGAGACGGGCCTGGCCGTGCGGGTGGGCGAGGTCTTCACGGTCCGCAGCGGCTACCGCCGCCCGCAGCTCGACGTCTGCTTCCTCTGCGACTTCCTCGGCGGCGACTTCCGGCCGGACCCCGAGATCGCCGCCATGCGCTTCTGCGCGCTCGACGACCTGCCCGCCGCGATGATGGCGAGCCAGCGCCGCATCATCGCCCGCGCGCTGGCGCTCCGCCGCGAGGCGCGCGGTGGGTTCGAAGGTTCGAAGGTTTGAAGGTTCGAAAGTTGAAAGGTTGGAAGGGTCAGGCGAGCAGAATGCTCACGATGGGAGCCGCCGGCTTTCGAACCTTCGAACCTTCAACCTTCAAACCGTGAAGACCGCGCCGCTCCGCGCGAGTTCGACGGGGCCGGAGAACGTCCGGCGCGCGTCGGCCAGGTAGCGCTCGAAGCCGAGTTCGGCCCACATGTGCGTGAGGACGAGGCGGTGTGCGCCGGCGCGCGCGGCGATGCAGCCGGCCTCGGCCGCCGTCAGGTGGCCGTAGTCCTCCGGCGCCTGACCCGGCGCCTGCCGCAGCAGCGTCGCCTCGCAGAGCAGGAGGTCGCTCCCCGCGGCGAAGTCGGCCAGCGGCGACTGCGGGCCGGCGTCGGCCGAGAAGGTCAGCGCGCGGTCGGTGGCGCGCTCCTCGAGGCGCACCGCCCAGACGGGGATGTAGTGGACCATCGGCGCGAAGCGCACCGTGACGTCGCCGACGTCGAGCGACCCGGCCGGGTCGAACTCCTGCACGGCGAAAACCTCGCCCCAGAAGTCTTGGCCCGCCTCGTTGCCCTCCTGGTAGACATCGGCGAGGCGCGCGAGGAAGTCGCGGCCGCCGGGCGGCAGGTGGAGGGGGATCGGCGCGGCGAGCGGCGTCCCCGGCGCGTACTTCAGCGTGTAGCGCAGCGCCACCAGGTCGAGCGTGTGGTCGGAGTGGAGGTGCGTGATGAGGACGCCGGTCAGCGCGCGCGCATCGATCTGGGCGCGCAGCCGGGAGACCACGCCCGAGCCGCAGTCGAGCAGCAGCCGGGTCGCGCCGGCCATCACCAGGTAGCCCGCGCAGGCGTCGCCCGGATTCGGCGCGGCCGCGCTGCCGCCGAGCACGATCAACTCCATGTCACCTCCCCCTCGCGTGGCCGCGCGGTGCGGTCGCCGGCCGCCGGCGCACCGCCGCCCCTTACCCCCAAGAACGTTGCGGGCGGGCCATCTGTCACCGGGGGCCACGCCGGCTGGCCCGCGGCGTCACCCGGCAACGGCGTGTGGCCGCTACTCGGGCGTGCGGGCCGGCTCAGCCGGCGGGAGGTCCGCGAGATGGGCCTGATCGTCCAGGCAGGCGATCTCGACCGCGCCGGCGCGCCAGACGAGTTGCGTGACCGCGCAGTTGGCGACCTGGTAGCGCCGCCAGGATGCGCCGGTCTGGCCGAGCAGGTCGCTGAGGCCCCGGCTGATGACGCCGCCGTGCGCCGTGACGACGATCTTCTCCCCCTCGTGCCGCGCGAGGAGGTCGCGCAGCGTCGCGCTGACGCGGCGGTGGAAGGCGCTGCGCGACTCGCCCTCGGGCCATTGCAGGTCGTCGTCCTCGGCCGGGTTGCGCTCGGTCAGGCGCAGTTCGGGGTGCCGGACGAGCGCCTCCTCGTAGGTCAGGCCCTCGACCAGCCCGAAGTGGATCTCCATCAGGCCGGGCACCGCCACCGGCGCCTGCCCGACCGCCGCGCCGATCAGCTCGGCCGTGCGCCAGGCGCGCTGGAGGGGGCTGGCGTAGAGCGCGGCGATGTCCGGCTCCCGCCCCAGCCGCGCCGCGACCAGCCGCGCCTGCGCGAGCCCGCGTGCCGTCAGCGGCACGTCGGTCTGCCCGTGCAGCAGCCCCCGGATGTTCGAGTCGGTCTCGCCGTGGCGGACGAGGATCAGCGTCGTCATGTCTCCTCGAAGGACTAAGGACTAAGGACTAAGTCTGATGGTGCTCAGGTAAAGCGCCGGTGTTTCATGCAGCAATCGGCCACTTAGTCCTCAGTCCTGAGTCCTTAGTCCTGCGTAGTACGCGCACTCGGCCGTAAGCGGGCAGGCGTCGCAGCGGGCTGTGGGGGCTTTGCAGACGCGGCGGCCGTGGGTGATGAAGAGGACGTGGCAGGTGTAGACCTGCTCCGGACGCAGTTGGGCCTCCAGCATCGGGTGCGCGGCCGCCGCGCCGACGCTCGCGCCGATCAGTCCGAGGCGCCGGGCGACGCGGTGGACGTGGGTGTCGACTGGCAAGGCCGGCCGTCCGAGATCGAAGAGGAGGACGCAGGCGGCGGACTTCGGGCCGACGCCGGGCAGGGCCTCCAGCCAGGCGCGCGCGTCGGCCAGTGGCAGGCACGCGAGGAAGCCGAGGTCGAAATCGGGGTGCTCCGCCGCCACCCGCGCCAGCACGTCCTTGATGCGCCGGGCCTTGAGTTGCGCGAGGCCGCCGGAGCGGATCGCGGCGGCGACGGCCTCTTCCGGGGCGTCGAGCACCGCGCGCCAGGTCGGGAAGGCGGCGCGGAGGACGCGGTGGGCGCGCGCGCTGTTCTCGTCGGAGGTGTGCTGCGAGAGGATCGTGCCGACGAGCCCGTCGAGCGCGTCGCCGGTCGGGTGGTTCTCGGGCGTGCCGTAGGTCGCCGTGAGGCGCGCGAGCACCCGCGCCATCGTCGTCGGCGCGGCCGCCTCGCCACCACTCGCTGTCGCCTGCGCCGTCGCGCCGGGCATCCTCCCCTCCCGCGGCGCCCGCCTCCCGCGCGGGCTTCCGCGCGTCCATTGTAACAGGGCGCGGTGGGGCCATCGGCGGCATCACCTCCCGCCGCCCACCCGTCACCGGAACAGTCTGTGCGACGGCACGCGCCGCGTCGAGCATCGTCAGCCAGTGACGCGCATCGCTCTCCTCGTTCCTCGTCACTCGCCACTCGTCACTCCTAGGGCCGTGTCAAAGTCGAGGTCCATTGGCTACACTCCGCGGCAGGGCTCGCCACAGCTACTGCCGGAGGAGGGACGCCAATGGACACGCCGGAGTATACCAGCCTGCTGGCCGCCTTGCGGGCGGTGCCCGATCCCCGCCAGGCCCGCGGGCGGCGCCACGCCTGGCCGCTCATCCTCGCGCTGCTCGCCGCGGGGCTGGTGAGCGGCCAGCGCAGCGTGCGGGCCATCGGGCAGTGGGCGGACGAGCGGGCGGAGGAGTTGGTGGCCCTCTTGCGGCCGGCCGGGGGCCGCCTGCCGAGCGTGGCGACGCTGCGGCGGGCGCTGCGCGCGGTGGACGTCGCCGCGCTGGAGCGGCAGGTCGCGCAGTTCGGCCAGGGCGTCGCCCGCCCGCCGGCGGCGCGGTGGGAGGGCCAGGCGGTCGACGGCAAGGCGGTGCGCGGGGCCAACGCGCACGGCGCCGGGGTGCATCTGGTCAGCCGCGCGCGCCACGCCGACGGCGCGGTGCTGGGGCAGGTGCGCGTGGACGACAAGAGCAGCGAGATCGCCGCGGTGCCGGCGTTGCTGGCGGGACAGGACCTGGCGGGCGTGGTCGTCACCATGGACGCCCTGCTCGCCCAGCAGGGCCTGGCGGCCCAGATCCGCCGGCAGCGCGGCCACTACCTGCTGGTGGTCAAGCGCAACCAGCCCGCCCTCTACGCGGCGATCGAGGAGCTGTTCACCGTGCCGCCGCCGCCGCTGCCCGGCGACCGCCTCGCGACGGCCACCACGGTAGACAAGGGGCACGGGCGCCTGGAGACCCGCGCGCTGACCCGCAGCGCCGCGCTCAACGACGCGCTGGACTGGCCCGACGTGGGGCAGGTGCTGCGGCGCGCCACCCGCGCGGTCCTCCTGCCGACCGGCCGCGTCCGGCAGGAGGTGCGCTACGCCGTGACCAGCCTGCGCCCCGGCGAGGCCACGCCCGCCCAGTTGGAGGCGCTGTGGCGGGGGCACTGGACCATCGAGAACCGCGTCCACTACGTGCGCGACGTGACCATGGGCGAGGGCGCCGGGCAGCAGCGGGCGGGCAACGCGCCCCAGGCCCTCGCCGCCCTGCGCAACGGCGTGCTCAACGCGCTGCGCGGCCGGGGCTGGGCCAGCGTCGCCGACGCCATCCGCCACTACGGCGCCTACGCCCCCCGCGCCCTCGAGCTGCTCGGCGCCCTCCCGGCCCGACTTTGACACGGCCCTACGTCACTCCCGCGGCCACTTGTCCTGCTCCCCGGGCTGTGGTAGCCTGCGTGCGATGTGGGTCGCGCGGCCGGTGTGTTTGGCGCGCCGGCGACGGGCGGCCGTCGTGCTGCCACACATGCCGAGGAGAGGCGAGCTTGCGCGTCTTGATTACCGGTATCACCGGCTTCGCCGGGAGCCACCTGGCCGACTATCTGCACACCCTGCCCGGCGTCGAGGTCTACGGCATCCACCGCTGGCGCAGCCGGCTCGACAACCTCGCGAGCCTGGCCGCGATCGGCGCGCTCAACAGCATCGAGCCCGGCGTGGACGACGCCGATGTCCTCCGCCGTCATTTCGCCCCCGATAAGGTCAACCTCTTCGGCGGCGACATCGGCGACTTCCGCTCGATGCAACTCGCCATCGCGGCGGTCCAGCCCGACCGCATCTTCCACCTGGCCGCGCAGAGCCACGTCCCGACGTCCTGGAACGCGCCGGCCGACACGCTGCACCTCAACATCATCGGGCAGGTCAACCTCTTCGAGGCGATGCGCGCGGTAGGCAACCGGGCGCGCGTGCAGGTCGCCGGGTCGTCCGAGGAATACGGCCTCGTCCACGAGGCCGAGGTGCCGATGACCGAGCACAACCCGCTCCGCCCCCTCAGCCCCTACGCTGTCTCGAAGGTGGCGCAAGACCGGCTGGCGTACCAGTACTACAAGAGTTACGGCCTCCACGCGATCATCACGCGCGGCTTCAACCACTGCGGACCGCGCCAGACGGAGAACTTCATCGTCGCCACGCTCGGCAAGCAGGTGGCCGACATCGAGGCGGGCTTGCAGCCCGCCGTGATCGAGCACGGCGACCTCTCCTCCAAGCGCGACCTGACCGACGTGCGCGACATGGTCCGCGCTTACTGGCTCCTGCTGGAGCACGGCGAGCCGGGCGAGGTCTACAACATCGGCTCCGGTACGACCCGCACGGCCCGCGAGGTCCTCGACGGCTACCTCGCCCTCACCGACGCGCGCGTGGAGACGCGGCAGGACCCGGCCCGGATGCGCCCGTCCGACGTGAAGATCCTCTGGGCCGACGACACGAAGTTCCGTGGCCTGACCGGCTGGCGCCCGGAGATCCCCTTCGAGCAGACCCTGCAGGACACGCTCGACTACTGGCGCGAGCGCGCCGCGCTCCGTGCGGCCGGCAGGCCGGAGACGGCCGCGCGCAGCCGCTGACGAAGTACGAACGACGAATGAGGAGTCGCGAGGACGTATGCCGAGCGCCATATCCGCAGTCGCCGGCCCTCAGTCGTCACCGGCCATCGGCGGGCTGCTCACCGACGGCCGCTTGCCGCTCGCCGCGCGCCGCTCATCATTCGTACTTCGTACTTCGTACTTCGAGGTTCCCGGTGACGGTGCGGTTCGGGACTGACGGCTGGCGCGGCGTCATCGCCGAGGACTTCACCTTCGGCGCCGTGCGCCGGGTGAGTCGGGCGCTGGCCGAGGAGTTGCGCGAGCGGGTGGGCGGCGAGGGCGAGTCGCCGGCGCTCGTCGTCGGCTACGACACCCGCTTCGGGTCGGCGCAGTTCGCCGCCGCCGCGGCCGAGGTGCTGGCCGCGCACGACGTCCACGTCTACCTCTGCACGGCGCCGGTCCCCTCCCCGGCCGTCAGCCACGCGATCGTCGAGCGCGGCGCGGACGGCGGCATCGTCATCACCGCCTCGCACAACCCCCCGGCGTTCAACGGCCTCAAGGTCAAGGGGCGCAGCGGCGCGCCTGCCTCGTTCACCTTCCTCCGCGCCGTGGAGGCCCGACTGGCGGCAGAGCCGGGCGACGCCGAGCCGGTGCGGCTGGCGCTCGACAGCGCCGAGGACCACGGCCAGCTCGACCGCATCAACCCGGTCCCCGACTACCTCGCCAGCCTGGGGCAGCTCGTGGACCTCGACGCGCTGCGCAACGCCGGCCTCACGGTCGTCGCCGACGCGATGTTCGGCGCGGGCGCGGGCCTGCTGCCGAAGCTCTTCGCCGAGAGCGCGACCAAGGTGATCGAGATCAACGGCTCGATCAACCCGGCCTTCCCCGGCCTGCGCGGGCCGGAGCCGATCGCCGCCAACCTCTCGCGCCTCAGCCGGGTCGTCGCCGACGGCGACCCCTCGCTCGGCCTGGCGTTCGACGGCGACGCCGACCGCCTCGGCGTCGTCGGCGCGGGGGGCGAGTACATCAGCGCGCAGACGGTCTTCGCGCTCCTCGCGCTCTACCTCCTCGAAGTGCGCGGCTGGAGCGGCCCGATCATCAAGTCCACCAACGCGACGGCGATGCTCGACCGGCTGGCCGAGGACTTCGGCGTGCCGATCTACGAGACGCCGGTCGGCTTCACCGCGATGGCCCCGCTGATGCGCGAGCATGACGCCATCCTCGCCGGCGAGGAGAGCGGCGGCTTCGCCTTCCGCCACCACTTCCCCGACCGCGACGGCCTCCTCGCCGGCCTCTTCCTGCTCGACTTGCTGGTGCGCCGCAACAGCGACCTGGCGACGGTGATCGGCGCGCTCCAGCAGCGAGTCGGCGACTGGTTCTACGAGCGGCTCGACATCCCCTGCCCGCGCGAGCGCTGCGGCGAGGTGATGGCGCGCGTCCAGGGCGCCAGCGTCAAGCGGCTGGCGGGCGTGCCGATCGCCGAGGTCAGCGACATCGCCGGGCAGAAGTACGTGCTGGAGGACGAGAGCTGGCTGCTGATCCGCTTCTCCGGCACCGAGCCGGTCCTGCGCCTCTACGCCGAGGCGCACACCCCCGAGCGTGTCAAGGGACTCCTCGCCCGCGGGCGGGAGCTGGCCGGGGTCTAGGCGTTAGGGGTTAGGCCCTCGACGCGGGCGACCTGGCCGCGGCCCGCGCCTGGCTGGAGGCGCATGACCGCTGGCTGGCCTGGGGCGGCGCCGTCCTCGGGCGGGCGGAAGGGCAGCTGGGCTGGGCCGCCTGCCACAGCGCGGCCGGCGACCTCGCGACGGCCCAGGAGCGCGCCGCGGCGGCGCTGGCGCACGCGACTGAGCCCCGCCAGCCGCTCGCCCTCCTCGCCGCCCACCGCGCGCTCGGCGAACTCGCCACTCAGGCGGGGCAACGCACCGAGGCGGCGTCGCACCTCGACACCGCGCTGGCGCTGGCCGACGCCTGCGCCGCGCCCTACGAGCGCGCCCTGACCCTGCTGGCCATGGCCGAGCTGCGCGCGGCGACCGGCGAGCGGGAGGCTGCTGACGCGGCGCTGGACGAGGCCCGCGCCATCCTGGGAACCCTGAAGGCGCGCCCGGCGCTCGTGCGCGCCGAAGCGCTGGCGGCGCGCCTCGCCGCAACCGCCGCGCCGCCGGCGGCTTTCCCGGCCGGGCTGACGGCGCGCGAGGTCGAGGTGCTGCGGCTGGTCGCCGAAGGTCTCACGAACGCCCAGGTGGCCGAGCGGCTCTTCCTCTCCCCGCGCACCGTCGACCAGCACCTGCGCGGGATCTATGGCAAGCTCGGCGTCTCCTCCCGCAGCGCCGCCACCGCCTTCGCCATCGACCACGGGCTGCGGTAGGCCGCCCCGGTCGCGCTGCTCCCCACTCCTGCGCAGTTCTCGTCAGCAACATGGCAGCACCCCGCACCCCGGGTAGGTAATTCCTGGTAGTCGCCCTCGCGAAAGTCGCCGGCGCGATTGCGCGGTTCGCGCGATGCGCGTCATCGAGCACCGGCGTAGAGTGCCGACAGTGACGGGATCACCGGAGCGGCGACGAAGAAAGGGGCGCACGATGGACCTGATGTTCGGGCTCGCGGCATTGGACACGATGCAGGGCGACCGGCTGGGGCGGCGGTTGGCGAACGGCTGGATGGGCTGGGAGTCGCAGCGCGGGCGGCAGTTGCGGGCGCTCGGCGCGAGGGCCCTCATCGCCCTGGCGGCTCGGCTCGCGCCGGACGAGTCGCGTCCGGCCGAGACGGAACGGCCGTTGCCCGGGATCACCGGGGCGTGAGAGCGCGTCCTGGCGAGGGGCGAGACGCAAGCGGGCGGCCCATCACCGCCCGCCGCCCTGCTTGCGACGGCCGTCGTCCTCCCCCTATCGTCTATCGTTTATCGTCTATCGTCTCACCGCCTCGCCACGTACCCCAGCTTCTTCAACTGCCGGCGCACGGCCGCTTCCTGCGCCTCGGGGACGAGCAGGACCGGGCGGTCGTCGATCGTGGCGAGCCGAACGGTGGCGCGCAGGGTCGCGTCGTGGGAGAGCTCGATCGCCAGGTAGGGGTCGTCGCTCTCGATGAGTACCATCCGGCCCGTTTCGCGGAGCGCGCCGAGGCGCTGGGCGACGTCGGCGAAGAAGACGCGGACGGGCTGGGGGAACCCCTCGACGGGGCGGCCGGTCGTGCGCGCGAGGAAGTCCTGCACGGCATCCAGCCCCAGGCCGTTCTCGGCGAGGTCCAGCAGGTGCGTCCGGCTGAGGCGGTAGACGTCCTGGCTCTGCGGCGCGCCGATGCGCTCTAGGAAGATCCGGTCGTTCGGCAGCAGCCGCCGCGCGTCGGTGACGACGACGTCGAGGTTGGGTAGGAGCGCCAGGACCGGCTCGCCCGCGGCCGGGGCGGGGGGAGGAGTGTACTCGTCGGTCAGGCCGAGCGCGTAGGCGCCGAGCGGCGTCAGGCGGAAGCCGAGCAGGCCGTCGTAGCGGCTCAAGTAGGGCTCGTCGTCCATGCCGTAGAGGTCGCCGAAGTCGCGCGGGCTCTCCTCCGGGAGGGTGTAGGCGACGTCGATGAGGCCGAGCGTCGCGGCGAATTCCCAGAGCACCGCGCGCAGGTAGGTCCCGACGACGACGTCCCAGTAATCGCCGCCGGTGTACTGCAGCGAGCCGTACTCGAAGGACCAGCCGACGTAGAGGCCCGAGTACTGGTTGCGCTCGATCGCCGGCGACAGCCGCTCGGCGCGCACGTAGCGGAAGAAGTCGTCCAGAGCGACCCAGCGGCCGGGCGGGGCAGCGCGCAGGGCGGTGGCGAGCGACTCGCGCCGCTCGGCCGGTTTGGTCAGGCGCACCGACTTCGAGCCCTGCCCCTTGATCGCGCGGACGCGCGAGAGCTCGTCCAGGAGCCCCGTCTTGACCCACCCCTGCCACGCCTGTCGGACGTGCCGCGCCGTCACCCCGCCCGCGAGGAGCGCCTGCCCGCTCTTCGTCAGCGCCAGCCTCGTCCCTTTGGCGCCGTCCGGCGCGGCCCACTTCGCCGCCTGCGCGAGCATCAGCAGGGCGAAGGGCCGGATCGCGTCCTCGGCGCGGTCGTAGGTGTAGTCCGCGCCGAAGTAGTCGCCGAGCAGCAGGCGCTCGCGCAACTGCTTCAGCGTGCCGAGCGACGGCAGGCGGGTCGTCGCGCCGATCGCCGCCTTGCCCTCGTGGACGAGGTGCAGCGTCGCGGTGAGGTCGTGGATCGCGACACGCTCGGTCTCGGTGACGAACGTCTCGGGCGGCTCGTCGCGCCACTCCTGGCCGGCGCCCGCCAGTTCCAGTGGCGGCTCGTCGCGCCCCGGCAGCGTCAGCGGGGCGGGTGCCGGCGCCATTTTGCGCAGCAGCGCGGCGACGTCCGGCGCGATGAACGTCCCCACATCGTAGAGGTGGCAGAAGAGGAGGTCGAAGGTCATGGGCGGCTGGCGGTGGTAGCTGTAGCCGTAGGCGGAGCGCGCCGTCCGCGGCGCGGCGACGCCGGGGTACTTCGCGCCGATCACGTCGGCCTCGTACCGCCCGCCGTGGTGGTGGACGACGTCGGCGACCGCCTCCCGCTGCTCGGCCGTCAGGTCGGCCCAGAAGCGCCGCAGTTGCGCCGGGTCGAGGAGGTAGGTGCAGAGCGCGTCGACCAGGTCCGCCTTCCGCGTCGGCGTCCGCCCCGGCAGCGCGCCGACATACCACTTCAGGTCGTCGGCCGTCATCGCCGTGAGACTCTCGGCGAGTCGCGGCAGCGTCACCTGCTCGGGGTCGGTCGTCGCGTAGGACATCGGCGCTCCTTGTCAGACGGCAGACGGCAGACGGCAGACGGCAGTTGGTTGACAGGTGATAGTTGACAGGAGACGGATCTCGCGCTGCGAACAACTACGAACTACCACGCCTCGACCCATACTGCCGACTGCCGACTGCCGACTACTTCGCCCGCCACGCCTCGTACTCGGCGCGCGTGCGCTCGTCGGGGGGATAGACGCCGACGATGCTGGCGCCCTGCTCGATCTTCTGCAGGATGAATTCCTCCAGGTGCTCCTGCTCCAGCGCCGCCAGCGCGCACTCTTCCGCCACGGCGCGCGGCAGCGCCACGACCCCCTCGGCGTCGCCGACGAGCACGTCGCCGGGGACGATCGCCACGCCGGCGCAGCCGATCGGCACGTTCAGGTCGACCGGGTGGTGGCGCATGGAGCTCTGCGTCGCGTGGGCCGCGCGGGCGTAGGTCGGCAGCGCGATGTCCTTGAAGGCGGGGGAGTCGCGGAAGGCGCCGTCGGAGACGATGCCGGCCGCGCCGCGGGCGCGCATCCGCGTGGTGAGGATGTTGCCGAGGGTCGCCGCGCCGGTCTCGCCGCGCGCGTCGATGACCAGGACGTCGCCCGGCCCGACCGACTCCACGGCGATGCGCTGGACGTTGGTGCGGTTGTCGAAGTCGCCGCCGAGGTCGAGGTCCTCGCGCATCGGGATGTAGCGCAGCGTGAAGGCGTAGCCGACCATCCGCAGGTCGGGGCGGATCGGCGCGAGGCCGGCCAGGAAGGTGTTGCGGAAGCCGCGCTTGAGCAACTGGCTCGTCAGCGTCGCGGTGCTGACGTGGCGCAGCGCCTCCGTGGCGGCGGGCGACAGATAGCCGGTCGGTCGGTCGGTCATGCCGGTAACCCCCTCTCACGTCGCGATCGTGGCGGCCGTGTGATGACGGTCGCATGGTAGAGGGGATGGCGGGTGTTGGCAAGGCGGGGCGGCAGCTTCAGCCGCCCGGCCCCGCGCCCCGACAACGCGCGGGCGGCGCCACCGCGAGGGTGGCGCCGCCCGTCTGTCCCGTCCCGGTGGGAGCCGCCTACTGCGCCGGCTTGATCGTGTTGATCCAGAGCGGCGAGGTGCGGTGCCAGAAGCAGGAGTTGATGTACGGGTTGTTCTCGTCCGGGTAGGCGGTCCAGTAGGTCGTGTTCGTCGGGATGCGGTGGAACCACTGGACCAGGCCGATGTCCGGCAACGCCGGGATCCAGATCGCCATCGCCTGCTTGAACAGGTCCATCGTCTGCGGATCGTCGGGCGAGATCTTGCTCATCTGGTCGACGATCTTGTCGTAGTCGGCGTTGACCCAGCGATACGGCTGCGTCGCCTGCTGGCCGGTCGGCTTGCTGTAGCGGCTGTGGTAGAGCGCCAGCGTGTCATAGGGGTCGCGCACGCTGCCGCCGTGCCCCTGGATGAAGGCGTCGATGTTGCCGGTGTTGAGGTTCTGGCCGTACTCCGGCCCCTGGATCAGCTTGAACGAGGCGTCGAAGCCGCCCTTGCGGAGTTGCTGGCTGACGATCGGCGCGATGTCCTGGAAGAGGTTGCCGGGGCAACTGATGACCATCGAGATGGTCTTGCCGTCTTTCGTCCAGAGGCCGTCGCCGTTCTTGGTGTAGCCCTTCTTCTGCATCGTCGCGGCGGACTTGTTGAGGTCGAAGTCCTCGATCTTCGCCGCCTGGTCCTGCACCGCGTCGATGTACTTCTGGAGGGCCGGGAACTTCGGTAAGGGCAGGAGGGTCTCCTCTCCGGCGCCGTGATAGCCGAGCGAGACGATCTGCTTGCGGTCGATGCAGTAGTTGATCGCCCAGCGGATGTCGGGGTCGTCGAACGGCGCCTTCATGTCGTTGAAGCCGAGGCTGACCGGCCACCAGTCGCGGTAGCCGTAGGGCGGCTTGTTGCCGGTCCAGGTGGTGATCTTCGGGTTCTGCCGGATCACTGCCTCGATGTTGTTGGGGCGCAGGTCGATCGACATGTCGATCTCGTTGCTGATCGCGAGCTGGACGATCTTGGTCTCGTCGGCGCCGTTGATGACGATGATCCGCTCGATGTTCGGCAGCGGGTGGAAGCCGGTCTTCGCCGCCCACCAGTCGTCGCGGCGGTCGAAGATGCGCTGCTGCGGGGTGGAGAGCACCAGCTTCCACGGCCCGGTCGAGACGGGGTAGCCCTTGGCGAGGTCGAAGTTGTTGAAGGTCGTCGGGTCCTGGTCCTTCCAGATGTGCTGCGGCTGGATCATCACGCCGATGTCCTGGTGATACTGGAAGAACTTGAAGAAGAAGCGCGGGTTCGCCTCGGTCAGCGTGATCACCGCCGTCATGTCGTCCTTGGCGGTGGCGTCCTTGACCCAGGTCTTCATGTCGATGCCCCAGGTCATCTTGTCGGCGTTGTCCTTGAGCATGTTGATCGTGTAGGCGATGTCGTTGGCGGTGAAGGGCTGACCGTCGCTCCACTCGACGCCCTTGCGGACGTGGAAGGTGTATTGCGTGAAGTCGGGGCTGACGTCGTAGCTCTCCAGCTGCCAGGGGATGAAGCCGTCCTTGCACGGCATCCCCGGCGGGCCGCAGACCTTGTCGGTGTAGTAGGAGTTGTAGTAGTACGGCGCCTCGAAGAAGTAGGGGTAGCCGTCCGCCGTCGAGAGCCCGGTCAGGAACGGGTTCATGACGTTGTAGTCGGTGAGCTGGTTGCCGGTGTTGCAGTGGATGAAGGTGCGGTTGCGCGCGACCTGCTTGAGCGGGCCGCTCGCGCCCGCCGCGGGCGCCGAGGTGCCGGTCGCGCCGGCCGGCGCGCTGGTCGCCGCGGGCGAGCCGGCCGTGCCGACGGTCGCCGTGCCACCGGCCGTGGCCGCTGTCGACGCGGTCGTGGCCGCCGCGGTCGGCGCCGTCGTCGCCGCGGGCGTGTTCCCGGCGACCGCCTGGAGGGTCGCATTCGAGTTCTGGTTGCTGCTGCTGCTGGCGCCGCACGCGGCCAGCAAGAGCGCCGTCGCCGCCCCCGCGGCCCCCGCGAGGAACTGCCGACGCGAGACTTCTCTGGTCTGACCCATCAATATCCCTCCCTCTGTGTCGTGCCTCCTGACTCGTCTCCCCTCAGCGTGTCGATGTTTCCCGCGCCTCCGCTTCCTCCCCTCCCGCCGCTGCCGCCGCCCGCGGCCGGAAGACCTGGTTGATCTCCCCCGCGGGCACCGTCGGCGCATCCTGGTAGATATAGCAGGCGACCCCGCGGTGCTCGTGCGTGCGGTAGAGCGGCGGCGGGGCTTGCCGGCAGATCGGCATGACGTGCGGGCAGCGGTCGGCGAACGGGCAGCCCTGTGTCGCCGGCGCGCCGCCCTCGGTGCGCACCGGCACCGGGATGTCCTCGCCCCAGCGGCGGTCGGGGTCGGGCAGCGGGATTGAGGAGACGAGCAGTTGCGTGTAGGGGTGCTGCGGGTGCTTGATGACCTGCTCGACGTCCCCGGTCTCGGCGACCGAGCCGCGGTAGAGGACGATGATGTTGTCGCCGACCTGGTAGGCCGTGGCCAGGTCGTGGGTGATGTACAGGAACGAGATCCCGAAGTCCTCGTGGAGCTGGCGCAGGTTCTCCAGGATCGTCGCGCGCAGCGAGGCGTCGACCATCGAGACCGGCTCGTCGGCGATGATGACCCGCGGCTTCAGGAGCAGCGCGCGGGCGACGGTGACACGCTGCCGCTGGCCGCCGGACAGTTGGTGCGGGTAGCGCCCGAGGGTGTCCTCCGGGCGCAGCCCGACCGTGCGCAGCGCGCTCGCCATCAGCGCGCGCGCCTCGGCGCGCGAGGCGGCCAGGCGGAACTTGCGGATCGGCACGGCCAGCAGGTGATCGACCTTGTAGAAGGGGTTGTAGACCGCGAAGGGGTCCTGGAAGATCGCCTGCACCTCGCGCCGGAAGCGGCGGTGCTCCTCGCCGGACGCTTCGCGGAGGTCCTTGCCCAGATAGCGGACCTCGCCCTTCGTCGGCCGGAGGAAGCCGAGCAGGATGCTGGCGAGCGTCGTCTTGCCGCTCCCGCTCTCGCCGACGACCGAGGTGAAGGAGGGCACGTCGGCGCTGATCGAGAAGGAGATGTCGTTGAGCGCGACCGTCCCCCCCTTGCGCTCGTCGCCGAAGACCTGCGTGACGTCGTGGGCCTCAAGCAGCGCTGGCATCCCGTCTCCCTGCGCGAAGTGAGGAGTCAGAAATGAGACGTGAGAACGGCGCAAGATGTTCCCGACTAGCCCCGCCGCGCCGCGCTCTCACTCGACATTGCTCACCGCTCACCGCTCACCGCTCACTTCCGGCGCGACCCAGTGCTCCGGGGCGACCTCGATCAGGTCCGGTATGTTCGTCGGGTCGGGGCGGACGGCGCGGCCGGCGATGCCGCGGAAGACGCCCCGCTCCTCGAACGTCGGCAGGCTCTCGATCAGCGCGCGCGTGTAGGGGTGCAGCGGGTTGTGGAAGATCTCGCGGATCGGTGCCACCTCGACGAAGCGCCCGGCGTACATCACCGCCAGCCGGTCCACGAACTGCGCCAGCAGCCCCATGTCGTGCCCAACGAGAATCACCGAGGCGCTGAGCCGCTGCTGCACCGACCCGAGCGTCTGCATCACCTGGCGCTGCACCACCACGTCGAGCGCGCTGGTCGGCTCGTCGGCGATGATGACCCGCGGCTGGAGGCTGATGCCGAGCGCGATGCAGACGCGCTGCTTCATCCCGCCGCTGAGTTCGTGCGGGTAGAGGCGGGCGACCTCCTCGCGCAGCTCGACCATCCGCAGCAACTCGCGCGTCCGCTCGCGGATGCGCTCGTCGCTCACGCCGCGCTCGTGCGCGCGGATGCTGTCGGCGAAGTGGTCGCGGACGCGCCGCACCGGGTTGAGCGAGTTCATCGCGCCCTGCGGGATCAGGGCGATGTCGGCCAGGCGCACCTGGCGCATCGCCTCCTCGGAGAGGCGGGCCAGGTCGCGGTCGCCCAGGTAGATCGCGCCTGCGACGATGCGGCCGGGCGGGTGGATCAGGCGCATGATCGCCAGCGCGGTGGTCGACTTGCCGCTGCCCGACTCGCCGGCCAGGCCGAAGCGCTCGCCCTGCCTGAGCGTGAAACTGATGCGGTCCACGGCCTTGACCGGGTCGCGGCGGGTGCGGTAGTGGACGCTGAGGTCCTCGACGCGCAGGACGTCGGTGCCGACGGCGGCGGTCGCGCTCATGCGTTGCCCCTCCGGACGCGCGGGTTGGCCAGCTCGTCGAGGCCGATGCTGACCAGCATGATCCCGACGAAGAGCAGCACCAGGAGCACGATCGGGGTCACCCACCACCACCAGAGGCCGCGGATCAGCGCGTTGAAGGAGATCGACCAGTATATCGTCATGCCCATCGTCGGCTCGTTCTGCGGGCCGAGACCGAGCGCCTCCAGGCCGATCGAGGCGAGGATCGCCGAGCCGACCGCGCCGACGAAACTGGCGGCCAGGTAGGGCAGCAGGTTCGGCATCAACTCGAAGAAGATGATCTCCGGCGTGCGCATCCCCGACATCTTGGCGATCTGCACGTAGCCGCGCTCCCGCATGCTGAGCACCTGCGAGCGGATCGTGCGCGTCGGCCACATCCAGGCCAGCGAGGCGACCACCAGCGCCATCGTCCCGATGCCGATCGTGCCCTTGATCGTCGCCGCGAGGGTGATCAGCACCACCAGGCTCGGCACGGTCAGCAGCACGTCGGCGGCCGTGCGCACGACGTTGTCGGTCGCCCCGCCGATGTAGCCTCCGGTGAAGCCGAGGATCGTGCCGATGCCGAGGCCGACGATGCCGGCGATGAACCCGACCTCCAGCGTCAGCGGCAGGCCGCGCACGACGACCGCCAGGAGGTCGCGCCCGACGTCGTCGGTGCCGAGCGGGTACGCGCGCGACGGCGGCATGTCGGGCAGGACCGAGGTCGGGTTGGCCTTCGACACGTCGACGAAGAAGGGGCCGACCAGCCCGATGGCGAGCAGGAAGACGATGATCAGGCTGCCGAGCACCAGCGCGGGGTTGCGGCGCAGGTAGGCGCCGAAGTTGGCCAGCCGCTCGCGCCCGGCCGCGACGTCGCGCGGCATGACCTCTTGCTGGGGATTGCCGACCAGGGTACCCATGTCACGCCCCCTGCCTGATCCGCGGGTCGAGCAGCGGATAGAGGAATTCCAAGAGCGTCGTCGCCACGCCGAGCGTCAGGATCACCATGAAGACGACGCCGTAGATCACGAAGTAGTCCGACCCCTTGATCGCGGTGTAGAGGAGCGTGCCGACGCCGGGGTAGGCGAAGATGACCTCGACCAGCACCGAGCCGGAGACGATGCGCCCGATCGAGAGGGCCAGCGAGGTGTACTGCGGCAGCATCGCGTTCCGCAGCGCGTACTGCGTGAAAATGTTGCGGCTGCGGAGCCCGCGCGCCTCGGCGAAGACCATGTAGTCCTCGCCCTCGGTCGTGATCATCATCGAGCGCATCCCGATCGCCCAGAAGCCCATCTCGGCCAGGACGATCGAGAGGGCGGGGAGGATCGAGTGCTTGAAGATCGTCCCGATGAAGCCGAGCGAGAAGGAGGGGACCACGCCGGCCGGGTAGCCGCCGTAGAGCGGCAGGAGTTTCAGGGTGAAGGCGAAGATGTAGAGGAGGATCAGGCCGAGCAGGTAGTAGGGGATCGCCGAGAGGGTCAGGAAGGGACCGGCGAAGGTGGTCAGGGCGCGCGGGGCGCGCGGCCAGGCCATCAGCGCGCCGGCGATCGTGCCGATCAGGAAGGCCAGCAGCGTGGCCGTGGTCAGCAGGCCGATCGTCCAGGGCAGGGCGTTGAGGATCAGGTCGAGCACGCGGGCGGGGTAGAGCGAGAGGGAGTAACCGAAGTTGAAGGTGAACATGTCCTTGAGATAGTTCAGGTACTGGACCCACATCGGCTTGTCCAGCCCGAACTTCTGCTGGTACGCCTTGACCATCTCGTCGATCCCGCTCTGCACGTAGCCGCTCTGCACGGCCATCGCCGAGAGGCGCGCGCGGATCGGGTCGGTGGAATTCAGGCGCGGGATGATGAAGTTGACCGTCGCCGCGCCCCAGACGACCAGGATCAGCAAGCCGATGCGTTTGAGGAAGTATTGGACTCGCACAGCCGTCTACCCCACTGTTGGATATGATATACGACCGCCCGGCCCCGCCCGCGGGCGGCGGCGCGGACCCCCCCGACGGCGCCGCGACGTCTAGACCGATCCCTCATCGCTGAACCGGGAAACCGGGACTACAGGCTTACGAGGATGCACCGTACACCATCGGGCGCGGGGATGCAAGTCGCCGTTTTGGCCCTCACCCCCGGCCCCCCCTCGCCCAATCCTGGGAGAGGGGGGTGACCCCGGGGAGACAGGGTGGCGCTCTTGCAGACGTCGGATCAAGAATGAGCTGGCAGCGCCTACTTGGCGCTCTCCCCCTCGCCCAGGATTGGGCGAGGGGGGGCGGGGGGTGAGGGCCGCCGGCCAGCGCCCTGATTGTGCCCCTTACCCGATTCCCGATATACTACGCGCGGCGCCGCGGCGCGCCCGAGGGTGAGCGGGGAGGAGGGCGGCATGGCGCAACAGGGGGAGCAGCGGCCGGGCCCGGAGTTGCGCGAGACGCCGCTGCACGCGGTCCATCAGCGCATGGGCGCGAAGATGGTCGAGTTCGGCGGCTGGGACATGCCGGTGCGCTACTCGGGCGACCTCGAGGAGCACCGCACCGTCCGCACCGCCGCCGGCCTCTTCGACCTGGGGCACATGGGGCAGGCCGAGATCGAGGGGCGCGACGCGCTGCCCTTCATCCAGTGGCTCGTCACCAACGACTTCGCCACGCTGCCGACCAACGCGGCGCGCTACACGCTGCTCTGCAAGCCGGACGGCGGCACGCTCGACGACCTGATCATCTACCGCCTGCCCGACCGCTGGTTCGTCGTCCTCAACGCGGCCAACCGCGAGTCCGACGTCGCCTGGATGCAGGCCCGCCGCGAGGACCGCTCCGACCTCGACGTGACGATCAAGGACGTCAGCGACCGCGTGGGGATGCTGGCGCTGCAGGGCCCGCGCGCCGAGGCGATCCTGCAGAAGTTGACGCCGGTCAATCTGGCCGAGGTCGCCTACTTCCATTGCGAGGAGGGGCTGGTGGACGGCGCGCCGGCGCTGATCGCGCGCACCGGCTACACCGGCGAGGACGGCTTCGAGCTCTACTTCGCGATCGAGCAGAACGAGCACCTGTGGACGAAGATCCTCGAGGCGGGCCGCCCCGAGGGCATCCAGCCGATCGGCCTCGGCGCGCGCGACACGCTGCGCCTGGAGGCGAAGATGGCGCTCTATGGGCACGAACTGACCGAGGAGATCAACCCGCTCGAAGCGGGCCTCGGCTGGGCGGTCAACTTCGACAAGGGCGAGTTCGTCGGCCGCGCCGCGCTGCTCAAGGTCAAGCAGGAGAAGCCGGCGCGGCGGCTGGTCGGCTTCAAGATGGTCGAGCGCGGCGGCGCGCCGCGCGCCGGCTACGAGGTCCAGGTCAACGGCGAGCGGGTCGGCCACGTCACCAGCGGGACGCACGCCCCGACGCTCAACCAGAGCATCGGCCTGGCGCTGGTCCGCCGCGACGTCGCCGGCGTCGGCAAGCCGCTCGACGTCATCATCCGCGGCAAACCCGTCCGCGCCGAGCAGGTCAAGACACCGTTCTACGTGAGGACTCAGGACTAAGGACTCAGGTCTCAGTGGGTTCCGGGTTTGGGGGTAAGCTGCCTGGTTAGCGCGAGCACCAGATCGCTGAGCCCTGAGTCCTGAGGGAACGGAGTGAGCGACATGGCGACGACGCCCGCCGATCGGCGGTACACCAAAGAGCACGAGTGGGTCAAGCTCGACGGCGACGTGGCGACGGTCGGGATCACGGAGTTCGCGCAGGCCGAGCTCGGCGATGTGACCTACATCGAGGCGCCGGAGGTCGGCAAGACGCTCGGCCAGGGCGACGCCTTCGGCGTGGTCGAGTCGGTCAAGGCGGTCTCCGACGTCTACGCGCCGGTGGCCGGCGAGGTGGTCGAGGTCAACGACGCGCTGGTCGCGCAGCCGGAACTGGTCAACTCCTCGCCCTACGAAGACGCCTGGATCATCAAGCTGCGGGTGCAAGACGCGAGCCAGCTCGACAATCTGCTCGACGCCAAGCAGTACGAGGAGTTGACCGCCTCGGCCGAACACTGACGAGAAGTGAGAAGTCAGAAGGAAGAAGTGAGAAATCCTCCTTCTAACTTCTCAATTCTCATTTCTAACTTCGGAGAAGTTTCATGTCCTACGTGCCCCACACCGAGGAAGACCGCGCGCAGATGCTGCGCGACATCGGGGTCGCGCGGATCGAAGATCTCTTCGCGGACATCCCGGCCGACCTTCGCTTCCCCGAACTGCGGCTGCCCGCGCCACTGTCCGAGCAGGAGGTCCGCGCGCGGCTGGCCGAACTGGCGGAAGACAACATCCACGTCGGGCAGTTGCCCTCCTTCCTCGGCGCGGGCGCGTACGACCATTACGTGCCGGCGGTCGTCAACTACATCAACCAGCGCGGCGAGTTCCTGACCGCCTACACGCCCTACCAGCCGGAGCTGAGCCAGGGGACCCTCCAGGGCATCTACGAGTACCAGACGATGGTCTGCGAGCTCTACGACATGGAGGTCTCCAACGCCTCGATGTACGACGGCGCGACCGCGCTGGCCGAGGGCACGCTGATGTCGATCGGCGCGACCCGCCGCCGCAAGTTCGTCGTCGCCGGCACGGTCCACCCGGCCTACCGCCAGGTGCTGCGCACCTACACCGAAGGGCTCGGTGTGGACATCGTCGAGGTGCCGTACGACGCCGCGACGCTGCGCGTCGACCCGGCGCGGGCGCGCGAACTGCTCGACGGCGCGGCCTGCCTGGTCGTGCAATACCCCAACTTCTTCGGCGCGATCGAGGATGTCGCGGCGCTGGGTCAGGCGGCGCACGACGCCGGCGCGCTCTTCCTCGTCTCGGCCTACCCGATCGCGATGGGCCTGCTCAAGCCGCCCGGCCACTTCGAGGCCGAC
>DASSSV010000570.1:0-3491 GCA_035708265.1 Thermomicrobiales bacterium
ATGAACTCGTGCCCTACGTCGTGGACCTCGGCTGCACCCATATCGAGTTGCTGCCGCTGGCCGAGCACCCCTTCGACGGCTCCTGGGGCTACCAGGTGACCGGCTTCTACGCGCCGACCAGCCGCTTCGGCGCGCCGGACGACTTCATGTACTTCGTGGACCGCTGCCACCGGGCCGGCCTCGGCGTGCTGATGGACTGGGTGCCGGCGCACTTCGCGACCGACCCCCACGGCCTGGCGCGCTTCGACGGCACCTACCTCTACGAGCACGAGGACGTGCGCAAACGCTTCCAGCCCGACTGGGGCACGCTGACTTTCAACTACGGCCGCAACGAGGTCCGCAACTTCCTCCTCGCTAACGCCCTCTTCTGGATCGAGCAGTACCACCTCGACGGCCTGCGCGTCGACGCGGTCAGCGCGATGCTCTACCTCGACTACAGCCGCGGGCCGGGGGAGTGGGTGCCGAACGAGCACGGCGGGCGCGAGAACCTGGAGGCGATCGCCTTCTTGCGCGAGGCCAACGCCCTCGTCTACGGCCTCGGCACCGGCGCGATCACCGTCGCCGAGGAATCGACCGCCTGGCCGGGCGTCAGCCGCCCGGTCTACGCCGGCGGGCTCGGCTTCGGCTTCAAGTGGAACATGGGCTGGATGCACGACACGCTGGACTACTTCCGGTACGACCCGATCTACCGGCAGTACCACCAGAACATCCTGACCTTCGGGATGATGTACGCCTACAGCGAGAACTTCATCCTGGCGCTCTCGCACGACGAGGTGGTCCACGGCAAGGGCTCGCTGCTGCACAAGATGCCGGGCGACGAGTGGCAGCAGTTTGCCAACCTGCGCCTCCTTTTCGCCTACCAGCACGCGCTCCCCGGCAAGAAACTGATCTTCATGGGCGACGAGTTCGGCCAGCGGAGCGAGTGGAACCACGACGCCTCCGTCGAGTGGCCGGCGCTCGACTACCCGCCGCACGCCGAGGTGCGCCGCCTCGTCGCCGACCTCAACGCCCTCCACCGCGCCGAGCCGGCGCTGCACGAGGTGGACCACGACCCGGCCGGCTTCGCCTGGCTCGACTTCGCCGACGCCGCCAACTCGGTGATCTCCTTCGTGCGCCGCGCCGCCGACCCGGACGACTACGTCGTCTGCGTCTGCAACTTCACGCCGGTGCCGCGCGCCGGCTACCGCATCCCGGTCCCCGAGGCGATCGGCTACCGCGAGATCCTCAACACCGACGCGGCCGACTACGGCGGGAGCAACACGGGCAACTACGGCTACGTGACGAGCGAGGCGCGCGAGCACCACGGCCACCCCTACTCGCTCGCCCTGACCCTCCCGCCCCTCGCCGCCGTCTATCTCAAGCCGGAGCGGCCGGCGGGGGTTGAAGGTTCGAGGTTGAAGGTCGAAGGTTCTCGGGACGAGGAAGCGATCGAGCGGTTGACGACGGGATAGGCACGCGGCATGGCGGGATGCACGATGGGAGGGGGCAGTCGGGGTAGGGGGCTGGCGGTTGAAACCGCGGCTGAATGGCGCCGCGGCGCCACGAAACCCGCCTCCGCGGGTTAGGAGGACGTGGTCCCCCAGTCCGCGCAGGCGGACTTTGTGGCCGGCAGGCCATTGAGGCGCGGTTTCAACCGCCAGCGCCTCCGGCGTGGTAATCAGCCCCGCTGAGCGGGGCGGCGCTGGCCCCTGTTCCATAGGGCGGCATCGACGGGGCAGAGGGGACCGGCCAACCATGACGAGCGGGGCGGACCGAGCGACGATGCCCGAACCTGCGAACCTTCAACCTTCAACCTTCAACCCGCAACTCGCCCGCGCGAGCGGCCTCCTCCTCCACCCCACGTCGCTGCCCGGGCGCTACGGCATCGGCGAGCTGGGGCCGGCGGCGGGGATGTTCATCGACTTCCTCGCCGCGGCCGGCCAGCGGCTCTGGCAGATGTTGCCGCTCGGCCCGACCGCCGAGGGCGACTCGCCGTACACGTCGCCCTCGGCCTTCGCGGGCAACCCGCTCCTCGTCAGCGTCGACCGCCTGCGCGACGACGGCCTGCTCGGCGCGGCCGACCTGGCGGACACGCCGGACTTCCCGGCGGTCGCGGTCGCCTACGAGGCGGTGCGGCCGTTCAAGGAGGGGCTGCTGCGCCGCGCCTACGCCCGCTTCCGGCCCGATGCGGCGTTTGGGGTCTTCGCGGCGCGGCACGCCGCCTGGCTTGACGACTACGCGCTCTTCGCGGCGCTCAGGGCGCGGCACGACGGCGCGCACTGGTGGGACTGGGGGCCGCCGCTGGCCCGGCGCGACGCAGATGCGCTCGGCCGGGCGCGCCGGGAACTGGCGGACGAACTCGCCTACCAGCGCTTCGTCCAGTACCGCTTCTTCGGGGACTACGCCGCGCTCCGGCGCGCCGCCCGCGCGCGCGACGTCCGCCTCATCGGCGACCTGCCGATCTTCGTCGCGCGCGACAGCGCGGACGTCTGGGCCCACTCCGACCTCTTCCAGCTCGACGCCGGCTACGCGCCGACGGCGGTCGCGGGCGTGCCCCCGGACTACTTCAGCGCGACCGGGCAACTGTGGGGCAACCCGCTCTACCGCTGGGACGCGATGGCGCGCGACGGCTACGCCTGGTGGACGGCGCGCCTGCGGATGGCGCTCTCGCTCTACGATCTCGTCCGCCTCGACCACTTCCGCGGCTTCGAGGCGTACTGGGCGGTGCCGGCCGGCGAGGAGACGGCCGCCAACGGCCGCTGGGTCGCGGGCCCGCGCGACGCCTTCTTCGCCGCGGTGCGCGACGCGCTCGGCGGGCTGCCGTTCCTCGCCGAGGATTTGGGGCTGATCACACCGGAGGTCCACGCGCTGCGCGAGCGGGTCGGCCTGCCCGGGATGAAGGTACTACAGTTCGCCTTCTCCGACCCGGATAGCCCCTACCTACCGCACAACTACACGCCCGACTGCGTCGTCTACACCGGCACGCACGACAACGACACGACGCGCGGCTGGTGGGCCGCGGCGGGCGAGGAGGAGCGGGCCCTCGCGCGGCGCTACCTCGGGCGCGACGGCGCGGACATCGCCTGGGACCTGATCCGGCTGGCGTTCGGCTCGGTCGCCGCGCTCGCGATCGTGCCGCTCCAGGACGTGCTCGACCTCGGCGGGGAGGCGCGGATGAACGCGCCCGGCGTGCCGACCGGCAACTGGACCTGGCGCTACGAGCGCGGCGCGCTGACGGCCCCCCTCGCCGCGCGCCTGCGCGACCTGGCGTCGGTCTACGGGCGCGCGCCGGCACGCCGCTAACCGCCCTCGCCCTCCCGCTCGACGATCAATTCGCGCACGCGCAGGCGACCCACCTCCAGATCCTCGATCGTCAGCCGCCCGACGCGGCCCTCGCCGATCGCCAGCGCGCGGATCGCCGCGCGGGCGACCGCCACCGCGCCGACCGAGAGCGCCCCGACCGAGACCGCGCCGAGCGCGGTGAACGCCAGCGCCGTCGCCACGCGGGCGAA
>DASSSV010000571.1:0-10786 GCA_035708265.1 Thermomicrobiales bacterium
CTGGCAGCGAGGGCGGCGAGATAGTCACGCACCTGCGCGAAGAGCGCCGCCTGGCTGCCCGCCCCGGCGCCCCCGGCGAGGTCGGGCGGCGGGGACACGCCGTCGCCGCGGGGCGCGCGGGCGAACGCCTCGGCCCACGGCCCGTAGGGCGGCGTCTCCGAGAGGTCGTAGCAGCGCCCGACCAGGGCGAGCGCGCCACGGGTGGCGGCTTCGGCGCACAGGGTTTCGGCCAGCGCCGTCTTGCCGATGCCCGCCTCGCCGCCGACGAGGACGAGTGCGCCGCGCCCGGCCAGCGCCGCGGCGAGATGTTCGGCCAGCAGCGCTTGCTCGCGATCTCGGCCCGCGAGACGCGGGGGCCGGGAGCCCGTGGAGGAGGAGGGAGGGGAGTGGGCCACGGCACACCTCGGCCGCATGGGTGTGACTGATTCGTCTGCCCTCCTTACGCTCGCCGAGCCCTCTGTGTCTCGGCGACGAGGGGACCTCCCGCGCAGCTTGATCGCCTTGAAGGCGAGGCCGCAGTCGAGCGCCACGGTGGCACGCTGGGCTCAATTGCCGGGCGCGACCAGCGCCTCGCCACCCCAGGTGGTACGCGGTGGACCACCAGCCGGAGATCTGGAAGAGCGGCACATTGTCTCAAGGGGACACCCCCTCGCCCAATCCTGGGCGAGGGGGTGTCGAGTGGAGCGAGGCGGGAGGCCGGGCTCAAGCGCGATCAGGGCCAGCGGCGCGGCCGTCGAGCCAGAGGGTCCAGGGGCGCACCGCTTTGATGCGCAGCACCCCGCTCCTCGCCCACGGGTCGTCGCCGAAGACGGACCGCAGTTCCTGCCCGTCGGCCGCATTGACGGCGAGCAACGCGACTTCTTCGTCGCTGTCGCTGGCGATCGGCCCACCGAGGATGATGACGCCGCGCTCGACCAGGCTGTCGGCGAACGCGGCGTGCCGATCCCACCCTTGCTGGTCGCGGATGCCGCGAGCGGGGTCCCAGTTCGGCCCTTTGGCCGTCGTGACTGCGAAGACCGCCATGACGCCTCCCATCAGGCCGCGTTTCCGCCTCTCAGCATCGGGCGAGAGGGCCAAAGGTGGGGGCCGCCTGCCGGCGGCCCGCGCACCGGGACTCGGGCACCGGCCCGCAGGGCGGCGCGCCGCGGGCGCCGTACGCCGCGCGGCGGGGCTTGGGCCGTCACGCCCGCACCGCCGCGAGCGCGCGCCGTTCGGCGGTGACCGGCTCGCGCAGGGAGGGGGCGAGCCAGACGGCCAGGGCGAGGAGGGTCAGGGCCGCCCGGCGCCGGGTCGCGCCCCACGCCGGCGTGCCCGCGCGCAGCCCCCGCGCCAGGCCCGCCGCGGCCCGTTCGCGCCGCAACTCCGCGATCCGCTGCTCGCCGAGAACCTCCAGTTCGTACAGATGCAACATCTCGCCGCTCCTTTCCCGGGCGGCCGGTTCGCCGTCCGTCGCTCCAGAACTCTTGTTCTATTGTAGCGCCGATTGCGGGTATAATCGGTCCTAATTGGCGGCGATCGGCAGGAGGCGACCCCGATGTACCATCCGACGACGCGCGTGCTGACGGTGCTCGAACTCCTCCAGGCGCACGGGCGGCTGAGCGGCGCGGACCTCGCCGCGCGGCTGGAGGTGGACGGCCGCTCGGTGCGGCGCTACATCACGATGCTGCAAGACCTCGGCATCCCGGTCGAGGCCGAGCGCGGGCGCTACGGCGGCTACCGCCTGCGCCGCGGCTTCAAACTCCCGCCGCTGATGTTCACCGAGGAGGAGGCGCTGGCCCTCACGCTGGGGCTGCTGACCGCGCGACGCCTGGGGCTGGCCGCCGCCGCGCCGGCCGTCGAGGGCGCGCTCGCCAAACTCGACCGCGTGCTCCCCGCGGCGCTGCGCGAGCAGGTTCAGGCAGTGCAGGAGACGCTGGCGCTCAACCTCGCCCCGCCCGAGGCCGCGCCGGAGGGTGCGACGGTCCTGGCCTTCAGCCTGGCCGCGCGGCACGGGCGGCGCCTCTGGCTGCGCTACCGCTCGGCGACCGCCGAGACCGAGCGCGAGGTGGACCCCTACGGCCTGGTCTACCACGCCGGGCGCTGGTATACCGCCGGCTGGTGCCACCTGCGCGCCGACCTGCGCGTCTTCCGCCTCGACCGCGTGCTCGCCGTCGAGGCCCGCGAGGCGACCTTCGCGCGCCCCGCCGACTTCGACTGCCTGGCCTACGTGCTGCAGACGCTGGCGACGCAGCCGGGTACCTGGGTGGCGGAGGTGGTGCTGCGGCTCGCGCCCGAAGAGGCCCGCCGCCGCGTGTCACCCTCCGTCGCCACGCTGGAGGAGACCGCCGACGGCGTCCTGCTCCGCTGCCATGCCGACAACCTGGACTGGCTGGCGCACTATCTCGTCGGTCTCGAATGCCCCTTCCTGGTCCGCCACCCGCCGGAACTCCGCGCCACGCTGCGCCGGCTGGCGGCCGAGATCGCGGGCGTCGCCGATGACGACGTGGGAGCGTGAGAACGTGAGAGCGTGAGTCCGAGTCGGCGTAGGGGTGGGGGGTAACCCGCGTGGCCCTCTAACTTGCGTGCTGGGGGACCGGAGAGTGGCTGCCCCCTACGAGAAGGTGCAAGCATGACGACTGGTGACACCGGTGACCGACCACCGGGGCCGGGACGGCAGCGCCCGGAGGGGCCGCCGCCAGGGGCGCTCCGCCGTGTGGCCACCTTCTATCTCTTATTCTTTCCACCAGCCTGTGCGGTCGAGTACGTGATCTTTCGGCTGCTCGCCGTTCCCGCCAACCCGGCCGCGCTCCTCGTCGCCATTACGCTGGCGGTGGGTACCTTCTTCTATTGGCTGCCCATGATCCGTGTCGTGAGGCGCCGGCTGCCGGCGGTCGACCCAGACGAACTCGTCATGCGCTCGATCGCCACGGTGATCTTCTCGGTCGTGCTCGGCATCGTCGCCTACGTCGTCTTGCGCGCCGTCGGAACCGATCCCGACCTCTCGCTCGGCCTGGCGATCATCATCGGTATCGATCTCGCCTTCCCCTTGGCCTATGTCAGCGCGCGCTGGCTCCGATCTCGTCGGCGCTGAACCGCGCCACTACTCGGTCTCCTCGGCCGGCTCCAGCGAGCCGATGCCGCCGGGTGGGTTCGGATCAGGGGATCTCCGCGCCGTATTCTTGCCGCAACCAGGCGACGAACTCGTCGGGCGCGGGCATGGTGGAGAGGCGGCTGTGGCGCACCAGCAGGAAATCGTCCCACCGCCCACTCGCCTTGACTTCTTTCAGCGTCACCGGGCGGTCGAACGTGCCGCGGTAGCGCACGTCCACCACCCAGCTCTTCGGCAGGTCCGGGTCGGGGCGGGGCGCGGAGATGACCTCGGCCGCACCGACGATCGCCTTCTCGTCGCCGCTGTGGTAGATCAGCATGATGTCGCCCGGCCGCATCGTCTTGATGACGTTGACCGCCTGCGCGTTCGTCACGCCGTCCCAGACCGTCTCCCCCTCGCGCGCCAGCTCGTGGATCGAGTAGCCCGACGGCTCCTGCTTCGCCAGGAAGTACGCCAACGCTCCCTCCGGTCGCTTCAGTGCTGAGCGATGAGCGATGAGCGATGAGTGGGCAGAGACGGAGGACGGAAGAGGGTCGGTCTCAGTCTCGTCCCCTCGTCACTCGTCACTCCCCTCATCGCTCATCGCTCGTCACTCGCTCCAGCCGGTCGACGTAGCCGGCCAGAATGTCGAACGCGGCCTGCACCGGCGCGGGGTCGCGCATGTCCACGCCGGCGGCGCGCAGCGCGTCAATCGGGAAGGCGGCGTCGCCGGTGGAGAGGAAATCGATGTAGCGCCGGGCGGCGGGCTCGCCCTCCTCGCGGACCTGCCGGGCCAGCGCGGCGGCCGCCGCGATGCCGGTCGCGTACTGGAAGACGTAGAAGTTCGAGAAGAGGTGGCCGAAGCGCGCCCAGGTGATGCCCATGCGCGGCGCGTCGAACGCCACCTCGCCGCCGTAGCCCTGACGGTAGAGTTCGGCCAGCGTCGCCGTCATCCCCTCGGCGGTCAGCGCCTCGCCGCGCTCGACCCGCTCGTGGCAGTCCAGCTCGAACTTCGCCAGGATCGGCATGGTGAAGAGGTAGCGGAGGTGGTTGCCCATCCGCTCCTCGATCACCGTGACCAGGAAATCGGGGTCGCGCACCGTCTCCAGCAGGTGCGCGCCGAGGAGCGCCTGGTGCATGTTCGACGCCGTCTCAGCGACGAACATGCTGTAGCGCGCGTAGACCGGCGGCTGCGCGCGCCAGGTGTGGTACGAGTGGAGCGAGTGCCCCAGCTCGTGCGCCAGCGTGCTGACGCTCTGGAGGGTGTCCTGGTAGGTCATGCTGACGAAGGGGTGGGTGCCGGGCACGCCGCTGCTGAACGCGCCGCCGCCCTTGCCGACGTTGGCCCCGCGGTCGACCCAGCGCTCGGCGGCACCCTGGCGGACGATGTCGACGTAGTCCCGGCCCATCGGCGCCAGCCCGCGCGCGATGATCTCCACGCCGCGCTCGAACGGGATCGTGGGCGGGTTGCGCTCCAGCGGCGCGGTGAGGTCCCAGCCGTGCAGCGTATCGTAGCCGAGGATGCGACGGCGCAGCGCGAAGTAGCGGTGCCAGACCGGCAGATTCTTCCAGACGGTGTCGACGAGGTTGTGGAAGACCTCGACCGGGATGGCGTGCGGGGCCAGCGCCGCCTCCAGCGACGAGTCGAAGCGCCGCGCGCGGGCGTAGAAGACGTCGCGCTTGATCGCGCCGATCAGCGTGCCGGCGAAGGTGTGCTGCATCGACAGGTAGGCGTCGGCCGAGGTTTCCCAGGCGGCGCGGCGCACGGCGCGGTCGGCGCTGCGCTGGAAGCGCTGGAGATTGCCGGCCCGCAGGCGCACCGATCGCCCCTCCTCGTCGGCGATCGTGCCGAGGTCGAGGTCGGCGTTCTCCAGCGCGCCGCGGATCGTCGCGAAGCCGCCGGTCACGTCGCGCGCCTCCGCCAGCGTCTCCTCGACTTCGGGCGAGCGGATATGCCCGCGCATGACGCCGAGTTTGGCGAAGTAGTGACGGTAGACCGCGAGTCCCTGCTCCTCCGCGACGTAGCGGTCGAGCGTCGCGGGGTCGAGCGCCAGGATCTCGGGGTCGTAGAAGGCCGCCGCGGCGGCGAAGCGCGCCTGGAGACTCGCCGCGCGGTCGGACAGCGCGGCGGAGGTCGCGTTGGTGGCGTCCTCCGCGCGCCTGAGCCGCGCGTAGACCCCGACCTTCCCCAACTCCGCCGCCAGTTCGTCGCGCCGCCGCAGCCCCGCCAGCAGCGTCGCCGCCGACTCCCCGAGCCGCCCGCGGTACTCGTCCAGTTCCCCCAGCCGCCCGGCCATCGCCCGGTACGCCGCCTCCCACGCCTCTTCGCTCGGGAAGACGCTCTCGATATCCCAGCGGACCTCGCGCGGCAACTCCTCACGCCTCGGCAGGACCATCGCTCCGCTCCGCTACGCGAAGGACTCAGGACTGAGGACTCAGGACTCAGTGGCCTTGTCCCGAGCAATCGCCATACTTGTGGCCGGTCGCCACGCAGACCCCACTCAGTCCTGAGTCCTGAGTCCTCAGTCCTTCCAGGTCTTGCGCAGGACGCGCACCCAGTTCTCGTGCGCCAGTTTGCGCAGGGAGGCATCGTCGTAGCCGGCGCCGCGCAGGGCGGCGACGAGTTTGGGCAGGCCCGCGGCGTCGCCGATCTCTTGCGGGACGGTCGCGCCGTCGAAGTCGGAACCGAAGCCGACGCGGTCGATGCCGAGGTGTTCGACCAGGTAGTCGATGTGCTTGACCATCGTCGCGATCGGCGTCGCCGGGTCGTTCTTGCCCTCCTCGTTGAGGAAGCCGCAGGCGAAGTTCAGCCCGACCATGCCGTCCGACTCTTTGATCGCGGCGAGCTGCTTGTCGGTCAGGTTGCGCGTGACCGCGCAGATGGCGTGCGCGTTCGAGTGCGTCGCCACCAGCGGCGCGTCGGTCAGCCCGGCGACGTCCCAGAAGCCCTTCTCGTTCATGTGCGAGAGGTCGATCATCACGCCGAGGCGGTTGCAGGCGCGCACGAGTTCGCGACCGGCGTCGGTCAAGCCGGGCCCGGTGTCGGGAGAAGAGGGGAACTTGAAGGGAACGCCGTGCGCGAAGGCGTTGGGGCGGCTCCAGACCGGGCCGAGCGAGCGCAGGCCGGCGCGGTAGAAGACCTCCAGCGCGTCGAAGTCGGTGTCGATCGCCTCGGCGCCCTCGAAGTGGAGGAGCGCGGCGAAGACGCCGTTGCGGAGGCAGTCGGCGAGGTCGTCCGCCGTGCGCACGACCCTGACCTGACCGTCCGACTCTTCCTCGATGCGGAAGAGGCTGGCGGTCATCGCGATGGCGGTGCGCTGGGCGTATTCGAGTTCCGGCGTCGGCGGCAGGGGGCGGTCGCCGCTGAAGGCAGAGAGCGCGGCCTGCGCCGCCTTGTCGGGGTCGGCCGGCATCGGCGCCCGCTCGGAGGGCACGAAGACGGCGCAGAAGCCGCCACCGAGCCCGCCCGCGCGCGCCCGCGGCAGGTCGATGTGGCCCTTCTCGCTGCGCTCGAAGAAGGTGCGCCCGGCGCCGCGCTCGGGCTTGTAGAGGCTGAGCAGCGTGTCGTTGTGGCCGTCGAAGATCGGCGGGTTGCTCGCCGCGGTCATGTCCCGATCCTCCTCGCGGCGCGTCCCGGCACGCCGCGCATCCTGGCGGCCCGCCGGGCGCGCGCCGTCGCCCGCCCGCGCCATTGCCGTCTGTCCGCCGCCGCGGCGAGTGTCGCACGGTCGGCGGGGGGGGCGCAACCGGGGGCGTGAGAGCGTGAGAGCGTGGGAGCGTGGGAGCGTGAGGCCCGGCTAGGGGCACCTCACCGCGCACGAAGCCCGGCCCGCGCCGGGCTGGGACACAGTTCAATTCGCGCCGGCGGCCTTCGTGGTGGTCGCCGCCGTCTCCAGCCGCGGCTTCAGCCGCCCGGCCCGCTCAGGGGTGCCAGGAGAGGTACCACTTCTTGCCGGCGCCGGCGGTGATGACGCGCAGGCCGCCACCGTCGGCGCGGACCAGGTAGATCTGGAGCGTGCCGCTGGCGTTGGAGGCATAGGCGAGCCACTGGCCGTCCGGCGACCAGACCGGGTTGCTGCTGTCCGCGCCGCGCGCGGACAGCGCCCGCGGGTTCCCGCCGTCGGCGTCGGCGACGACGACCTGGCGGTCGGTCTGCTGCGGGCCGCTGCTGAAGGCGAGCCGCGCACCGTCGGGCGACCAGGCCGGCGCGTCGTCGTCGGAACCGGGGGTGGCGACGAGTTGCCAGACGCCCGAGGCGTCGAGCGTCGTGCCGAAGAGCGTCAGCCGGTCGCCGCCGATCGCGCGCGTGAAGACGATGGTGCCGCCGCGGGACCAGGACGGCCACCCGGCCGGCGCGTTGACCAGGCGCCGGACGTTCCCGCCGTCGCGGTCCATGACGTAGATCGCGCCGGCGCCGCTGTCGCGGTTGGAGACGAAGGCGATCGACTGGCCGTCGGGCGACCAGGTCGGCGCGTTGTCGGTCGCCGGGTTGCGGGTCAGGCGGCGCTGGTTGGCGCCGCTCGCGTCCATCACGTAGATCTCCGGGTTGCCGTCGCGCTCGGAGACGAAGGCGATGCTCCGGCCGTCGGGCGACCAGACGCCGTTGTAGTTGTCGGAGGTGAGGTCGGTCAGCCGGCGCTCGGCCGAGCCGTCGGTGCGCAGGTCGTAGAGCGCCCAGCGCCCCGCCTTATCGGAGGCGTAGAGGATCTCGCCGCTCGGGGGCACGACCACGGCGTTGGTGTCGGGCGGCGGCGCACGGGACGGTGTCGGCGTGGCGGTCGGCGCGGGGAGCGGCGTGGACGTGGGAGTCGGGGGGATCGGCGTGGGCGTCGGGGGCACCGGCGTCGCGGTGGCGGTCGGCGCCGGGGTTGCTGTCGCGGCCGGCGCGGCCAGCGTCGCCAGCACGCCGAGTTCGGCGGTGCGCGTCTGCGTCGCGACGACGTTGGCGGTCGCGGTCGGCAGCGGGGTTGCGGTCGCCGTCGGGGAGGGCGGCGCACCGGTGGCGGACGGCGCGGGGGTGGCGGTTGGCGTCGCGGTGCCGGCGAGGAACGCGGCGTTCGCGGCGCGCGGCGCGTTGCCGGACGAGCGCGCGTCCAGCAGCGGCCGGCCGAGCGCGACCGCCGCGACGCCGAGCGCGACGACCAGCGCGAGCAGCGCCGGGATCAGCACCCGCGGCCAGCGGGCCCCGCCGGTCGGGGGCGGGGGCGGGGTGGGCGGCAAGGTGGGCGGGGACGCGGCCGGGGCGGCGGCGATCTGCGTCGTCGGCCCGGTGTAGAAGGGCGTCGCGGCCGTCCCGCGGGGCCCCGCGCCGGCCACCGCGGCGCGCGCGGCGGCGACCAGCCCCGCCGCGGTGGGATAGCGATAGTCCGGGCGGGTGTCGAGCGACCGCAGGAGCACGGCTTCGAGCGTCGGCGCGATGGTCGGGTTGAACTGCCGCGGCGACGGCGGCGGCTGGTTGAGCTTCCTGAGCGTCAGCGCGACCGGCGTGTCGGCCGGCCCTTCCAGCAGGAACGGCGGACGGCCGGCCACGAGCTCGTAGAGCATCACGCCGAGGGCGTAGAGGTCGGCGCGGCCGTCGATCGGCTGCCCGAGCGCCTGCTCCGGCGCGATGTACTCCGGCGTCCCGATGGCGGTGAAGGGCTGGGTCAGCCCCTCGCCGCCCGCGGCCTTGGCGATGCCGAAGTCGGCCAGCACCGCGCGCTCACCGTCCATGAAGACGTTGCCCGGCTTGACGTCGCGGTGGACGACCCCGCGCGCGTGGGCGTAGTCGAGCGCCGCGCCGACCTGCCCGATCGCGTCGAGCGCCCGGTCGGGCGACGACCGGAAAGCGGCGTGGTCGCGCAGCGTGCCGCCCTCGACGTATTCGGTGACGAGGTAGAGGAGGCCGCCGTCCTCGCCGAAGTCGTGGACGGTCAGGATGTTGGGGTGGCGCAGGCGGGCGACCATCCGCGCCTCGCGGCGGAAGCGCTCGACGAAGCGGAGGTCGTCCGCCAGGCCGGGCGCGATCACCTTGACCGCGACGAACCGGTCCAGGGTCGGCTGGCTGGCCTTGTAGACCGTCGCCATCCCGCCCCGGCCGAGGACCGACAGGAGTTCATACCGCCCGGCGACCGTCCTGCCCAGCAGGTTGCCGGCATCCCCCCACGCCATCGGCACTCCACCCACTCCGCCCGGCCGCACGCGCCGGACCGCGCCGCCCGCGGGCGATACCTCCCCGGCGCGGTACAACGGCGGCGCTGCCGGGGATCGGTGTCCATATCTACGTCTGAACCGGCCGCGACATCTCGCACCGGTCCACATTGCGGCCAGCGGCGCCCTCCGCTACGATTCCCCGCGGCGTCGCGCGGCGCCGGACCACCGAGCGCGGAGACACGGCATGGAGCCGGGACGGCCCTCACCCCCCCGCCCCTCTCCCAATCCTGGGAGAGGGGAGCACCAGGTTGGGCGGATAGCCCTTCCTCCCCGCCCCGCTGTCGGGGAAGCAGCACCCGGCTCGGTCGAAGTCCCCCCCTCGCCCAGCATTGGGAGAGGGGGACGGGGGATGAGGGCCGCCTCCTACGCCTACCCCCTCGCCCTCTGTGCCATCTTCGCATTGGCGCTGGGGCTGCGCGTCTGGCTGTGGACCGGCCAGGGGCGCGCGGCGGCGATTTTCCCCGGCGGCGACCAGGACGACTACTACCGCGGCGCGATCCACCTCCTGCTCCACGGCGACTACTACGACGAGGGCCAGTGGATGCGCCCGCCGGTCACGTCGCTCTTCCTGGTGGCGGTCTTCGCCGTGGCCGGCGTGAATATCCCGCTGGCGCTCCTGGCCCAGTGCGTCGTCAGCGCGGCGACGCCGCTCCTGCTGGCCGGGCTGGCAAGGCGGCTCTTCGCCAGCCGGCGGGCGGGCCTCGCGGCGGCGCTGGCGGCGGCGCTCTTCCTGCCCTACATCGACTACGCCAGCCAGGTGATGTCGGAGACGCTCTTCATCTTCCTGGTCAGCGCGGCGCTGCTCCTCTTCGAGGTCGCGTGGCGGCGCGGGATGCCCTGGCGCTGGCTCCTCGCGGGGGGCGCGGTCTGGGGGCTGGCGACGCTGACGCGGCCGGTCGGGCTCTACGCCGTGCCGCTGCTGGCGCTGTGGGCCTGGTGGGAGCGCGCCCGCCTCGGCGCGGGCGGGACGGCGGCGAGGATCGCCCGCTGGGCGACCGCCCTGCGCGGCCGCGCGGCGCTGCTGGCCGGCGGGGCGCTGCTGCTCGGCTGCGTCGCGGTCATCGCGCCGTGGACCGCGCGCAACGAGGCCGTCTACCACCAACTCGTCGTCGTCGACACCAACGGCGGCATCAGTTTCTGGCTCGGCAACCTGCTCACGCCGGGCGAGCGCGACCTGCAGTTCGTCTGGAACCGCACGCTGCCCAACTCCGCGCTGCGCCAGCAGGCGGCGCTGGCGCGCGCCCGCGCCAACATCGCCGCCCGGCCCGACCTCTTCCTCCTCCACACGCGCGACAAGGTCGTCTCGCTCTGGCAACTCGACGTCCGCCTCTTCGCCGGCAACGCGACGGTCGGGCTCGACGTCTACCCGCGGTCGCTCCTCTTCGCCGCCGCCTCGGACGCGGAGTACGTGGCGCTGCTGGTGCTGGCGCTGGTCGGGCTGGTCGCCTCGCGGCCGGGGGAGCGCAACCTGGCGGTCCTCGGCTGGCCGGTCTACGGCACGCTCCTCACCGCCGTCTCGCTCGGCCA
>DASSSV010000572.1:0-6208 GCA_035708265.1 Thermomicrobiales bacterium
GCTCGATGGGCACCTGCATCGCGCCGGTGAGGCGGCCGTCGCCGGCGCGCGCGAGGACCGGCATCGGCGGCGCCGGCTGGGCGCTCCTGATGATCGTCATGCCCTTGCGGCGGGCCAGCTCCTCCGCCGTCTCCGGCGGCGCGCCGCGCTTAGGCCGTGGCATGGGCCACCTCGCCGGCGGGCCGCCCGGTCACCGCGCGCGTTACCAGCGCGGCCAGGGCGCGGTAGGCCGGGACAGCGGGGGAGCGCGGCTCGGCCTGGCAGAGCGGCACGCGCGCGTTCATGCTGCGCTTGACCGCCACGGTGCGCGGCACCGGCTCGGCGACGAGCCGGCCGAACTGGCCGCGCAGCGCGTCGACCACCTGGCGGTCGACGTTGTCCCGCTCGGTGCCGGTCGGCACGATCGCCAGCCGCTCCGCCACCGCCTCGTCGTCGGCCGCCAGGCTGTCGAGCAGCGCCAGCGTGTCGACCAGCGCGTCGATGTCCTGCTGGACCGTGCCGGTCGGCAGGATCGCCCAGCGCGCGGCGGTCATCGCGCTCGCCGTGGCGAAGTCGAGCGCGGGCGGCGTGTCGATCAGCACGACGTCGTAGTCGGCGACGCCGCTGAGGACGCGGCGCAGGCGCTTGAAGCGGCCGGGGTAGTCGAGGAGGGCGATGTTGGCGCCCTCGATCGAGCGGTCGCCCGGCAGGAGGTCCACGCCGACGGCGGTGCGGCGGATGCGCGAGGCCGCGGGCGGGCCGTCGAGCAGGAGGCAGTTGCCGATGCCCTCGCCCTGGCCGACCGGCTCGTCCAGGAGGAGGCGCGTCAGCGACGCCTGGGGGTCGAGGTCGACGATGAGGACGCGCTGGCCGCGCTCGTGGAGCGCGCCGGCGAGCTGGAAGGTCGTCGTGCTCTTGCCCGCGCCGCCCTTGCGGTTGATCACGGCGACGATCGCGTCGCGACTTGGCATGCTGGCCTGCCCCTCCACGCGGCGGGGAGCCCCCGCCCGGCCCGGCGAAATGTACGTACAGTGTAGCGCGGGTGGCCCGCGCCGTCAATTCGGCCCATCTTGCCCGATCCCGGCCCCCGTTGTCGAGCGCCATGTTGCTACGGCCCGTGTCAAGGGCAAACACTGTTTGCGGTTGATATAGGTCGTGTCAGGCCTGGGGTTGGCGAGAGAGCCGTGCCGATTCGATACGACTGCGCTCAGCAATCTTAAGCGCACCGTAGCAGACGCAAACAGTGTTTGCGGTTGACACGAGGCGTGTCAAGCCGCCGGCCCGCTTCCGAACTGACGATGTACCGGTCGTGCTCACGCCCCCGCGTGCCCGTCGGGCGACGGCGGCCCCGGCCAGGGCGCCGGCGCGGCGTAGACGTCGGCGCGCGACCAGGGGACGGCGGCGCGGCCCTCCGCGTCGGGCTTCGCCAGCAACGACTGGTAGACGCTCAGGTTCTCGCGCGCGAAGTGGTAGGCGCTGCCCGCCATGTAGAGGCGCCAGACGCGATAGGTCTGCCGGCCGACCAGCCGCTCGGCCTCGTCCTGGCGCGCGACCAGGCGCGACACCCAGTTCCGCAGCGTGCGCGCGTAGTGCTCCCGCAGGCTCTCCACGTCGCGCACCTCCCAGCCCTCGCGCTCCGCGAAGCCGAGCGCCTCGCTGATCGGCACCAGCTCGCCGTCCGGGAAGACGTAGTGGTGCATGAAAGAGGCGCGCTCCAGGACCAGGTGGTCGATCGCCCGGCGGACGGCGGACGGGAAGCCGTGCTGCGCCGCGATGCCGTGGTTGAGGAAGAGGCCGCCCGGCCGGAGCAGGCGGCGGACCGTGCGGAAGTACTCGGGCAGGTGCCCGCGCCCGACGTGCTCGAACATCCCCACGCTGGCGATCTTGTCGAACGGCCGGGCGGCCGGCAGCTCGCGGTAGTCGCCCAGGACGACCTCCACCCGGCCGGCGAGCCCCGCCGCCGCGGCGCGCTGGCGCGCCAGCGCCGCCTGCCGCTCGCTCAGCGTCACGCCGGTCGCCTCGACGCCGTAGTGCTCGGCGGCGTAGAGGATCAGTCCGCCCCAGCCGCAGCCGACGTCGAGCAGGCGCTCGCCGGGGGCCAGGCGCAACTTGCGGCAGATGTGGTCGAGTTTGGCCGTCTGCGCCGTCGCAAGGTCTTCGGTCCCGGTCGGGAAGTAGGCGCAGGAGTAGACCATCCGCGGGTCCAGCCAGAGCGCGTAGAAGTCGTTGGAGACGTCGTAGTGGTACTGGACGGCGGTGCGGTCGCGGCGCTCCGAGTGGCGCAGGCCGCGCAGGCTGACCCGCCCGCGCCCCTGGTGGCCGTCCGCCGCGCGGTCGGGGTCGGGCAACTGGCGGAGCAGGCGCGCCGCCGTGAGCGCCAGCGCGGGGTGATGCAGCATCCGCTGGAGGAGCGCCTGCTGGGCGAAGGCGGCCTCGATGTCGCCGCGCAGGTCGAAGTCCTCGTAGATGTACGCCTCGCCGAGATTCAGGTCGGTCGGGGGCAGGAACATCCGCCGCAGGGCGGCCGGGTGGTTGAGCACCAGCGTGATCGCCGGCTCGCCCGCCCCATTGGGCACCGGCCAGACCGTGCCGTCCCAGAGCTGCACCGCCACGCCGGGCGGCGGCGGCGAGCCGAGGAGGAGGTCGAGGATTTCGAGCGTCAGGCGTCGCGCCTCCGCCGCGTCACCGCCCGCGCCGTCGGGCCCGGGAGCGGGCGCGCGGGTGGGGGCCGGCGCGGCGGCCGGTTCCGCCGCCGGCGGGGCGATCTCGGTCGGCGGCGCCTGGGTCTCCTGCGGCACGGTCTCCATGGTCCCTCCTCTCCCTTCGCGGACGGCGGCGGGACACGCCCCGTAGCGGGGCGGTGACAGTGGACCCGCTCGCCGTGCGCGATGCGCTGTCGCGGCTACAGCAGATCGCGTGCCGGGCTCGGGGAGACGATAGACGATAGACGGTAGACGGTAGAATGCCGGGACGGCAGTTGCGGCGGTTGAACCGCCCGTCACCGTCTCCTACTGTCTACCGTCTATCGTCTGGCCCCCGCTCGGCGTCCAACTCGTCCTTGAGGGTCTGTACGTCCTGGAGGTGGACCGCGTAGCGCTCGTCGCCGCGCGGCTGCGCGACGAGGCGGCGGTCGGCGATCAGGCGCTCGACCTGGTGGGGCGACACGCCGAGGCTGTCGGCGAGTTCGTGCAGGGTCAGCATCGCGTCGAAATCGCGCTCCATCGCCGCGCCTCCCTCCGTGCTGCGTTCGCGGATGTCCCGCCTCCATCATACCAGTGGCGAGTGAGGAGTGACGAGTGACGAGGGGAGTGCCGAGCGATGAGCGATGAGCGATGAGTGGGGGGAGGGGCCGTGGGGGCATCGCGGACGGAGGGCGCGCGGGAGCGGCGCGATGGCAGGGAAACGCCGCGGGCCGGGGATTGCTCCCCGGCCCGCGGCGTCTGCGTGGCTCGCGACTCGGCGGCGACGGGCGACGAACTCCTCGTCACTCGTCACTCGTCACTCGCTAGCCCTTCTTCGTCCAGTTGGCGATGTTCCAGGGGGTCAGGTCCCAGGCGGTCAGCTGCGGGTTCTGCACCTCGTTGGAGAACGCCTGCGGGCCGAGGCGGTCCACCTGCGGGATGACGACGACCTGGTTGACCAGGGTGTCGTTCATCTGGATGAACATGGCCTTGCGCTTCGCCTCGTCCGTCTCCGTCTTGGCGGCGGCGACGAGCTTGTCGTAGTCGTCGTCCTTCCAGCGGTTGGCCTGGGCGCCGTTCCAGGAGTTCTCCTTCTGGGCGATCTCGGCCGAGGTCCAGCCCTCGAAGTAGTTCCACGGATCAGGCGAGTCGTTCGAGTTGGTCAGCATCTCCAGGTCGGCATAGAAGTGGCTGGAGGTGTCGGGGTTGCCGGCGTCGGAGGAGAAGTAGACCCCGGCGTCGATGGACTTGAGCTCCATCTTGATGCCGGCCTTCTCGAAGGCGTCCTTGACGATCTGCTGGTGCTTCTGGCGCACCGAGTTCGTGCTCGTCTGGAAGAGCACCGAGAGCTGGACGCCGTTCTTCTCCCGGTACTGCCCGTTCACCTTGTAGCCGGCGTCGTCGAGGATCGACTTCGCCTTGTCGATGTCGAACGACCACTTGATGTTCGGGGAGGCGTAGACCTTGGGGTTGGTCAGGATGTTGCCGGTCGGCTGGCCGGCCGGGCCGTAGAGGGAGTCGGCGACGGTCTTCTTGTCGCAGAGGTAGGTGTACGCCTGGCGCACCTTCGGGTCCGACTGGAAGGGGTGCGGGGTGCCGAAGTGCGAGCGCTGGCCGTCGACCTCCTTGTTCGGGTCGGAGAAGTTGACCATGATCCGCTCGATGCCCCAGTTGGGGGTCAGCTCCAGCCGCCCCTTGCCCGCCTTGGCGAGCTGGTTGAGGATCGAGGGCTCGATCTGCAGGTTCCAGGCCACCTGGTAGTCGCCGGTCTGCAGCACCGCCCGCGCGGCCGACGTCGCGTCGCCGCCGCCCTTCATCTGCACCTGGTCGTAGGCCGGGCCGTTGGCGTCGCGCCAGTTCGTGTTGATCGAGTAGGTGACCAGGTCGCCCGGCGCGAAGGAGTCGACCTTGTAGGGGCCGGTGCCGATCGGCTTGAGGTTGGCGGGGAAGTTCTTGGCGGCCGCGCCCATGCCGGCCTTGAAGACGTGCTGGGGGAGGATCATGCCGTTGGCACCCGTGAAGACGGTGTACCAGCCGGGCGTGACCTCCTTGAAGGTGATCTTGACGGTGTTCGGGTCCACCGCCTCGACCTTGTCGATGTCCTTGTAGACACCGATCGTCACCGCCGCGGTCTGCGGGTCGGTGGCGTATTTCCAGGTGAAGACGACGTCGTCGGCACTGAAGGGCTGGCCGTCGCTCCACTTCACGCCCTGCTTGAGCTTCCAGGTGACCGTCTTGCCGTCGGCGCCGACGCCGCCGTTCTCCTTCGAGGGGATCTCGGCGGCGAGGAAGGGGACGAACTTGTCGTCGGGGCCGAAGGACGCCAGCGGCTCCAGCGTGATGCGGGAGGCGTCGAAGTCCTTGGTGCCCTGGGCCTGGTGCGGGTTGAGGATCGTCGGCGCCTGCCACCACAAGAGTTTGACCGTGCCGGCGCCGCCGCGCTTCGTGGGGCCGGGGCCGAGCCCGCCGCCGCCGCCGATCGCCTTGTCGGTCATCACGCCGAGGCCGCCGCCCCCGCCGCTCGCGGCCGGGCTGGCCGAGGGGCTCGCGCCCGCCGCCGGCGAGGCCGCGCCACCCGTCCCGGTGGTCGCCGCCTTGGTCGCCGCGGCGGTCGCCGCGCCGCCGCCCGCGGCGCTCGCCGCGGCCGTGGCCGCGGTCGTCGCGGCCGACGTCGCCGCGGGCGCGCTGGTGGCGGGCGGGCTGGTGCCCCCGCAGGCGGCGAGGAACCCGGCGATCGCCGAGGCGGAGAAGCCGAGCGCGACCGCGCGCCGCACGAAGTCGCGCCGGCCGAGTTGCCCGGCGATGACCTGCTGCATCAACTCGCGCGGTTCGCGAGGTTCGGGATGGACTACCATGCTCCCTCCTGGCTAGGTGCGGGCCCCATTGCCCAGACACTATCGACCGAGCCTCTTCCCGGGCGCGACTCAACCCCCGCTGCGCGGCGGAGCCGTGCCGTGGCTCCTCAGTCAAGGACGGTAGCGCGCGCGAAAAGGTTCCGGTGGCGCCGCCCCATGCCCGGCCGAAGTCTGGTATGATCGCGGCGCGGGCGGCGTCCGGCGCGGCCAGACCGGCAGCCCACGCCGCCGCCCCGGGTGCCCTGGCCCCCCTGGCAGCGCCGCCAGTTCGATGCCACGGGTCTTGGCCGGCGCCCGCGCGATGCGAAGACTCCCCCCAACGAGGAGCGGATCATAGATGGAGGATTGGGAGCCGACACCGCCGCGGCCACCGTCCTGGCCGTGGTGGAGCGCCTGGTTCATCTCGGGGAGTAGCGTGATCGGGGTGCTGGTCGGGGTGCTCGTCGCCCTCTGGCTGGTGCTGCCGCGCTGGACCGGCTCGCTGCTCATCGTCGGCTGCTGGCTGCTGGGCGCCGGCATCGGCTGGCTCGCGCTGGCGCTGGTGTGCCGCGTCCCGCGCGAGGATAATCCGCCTGAACGCAGACCCGGAGCGAGCTGGGCTAGCACCGGCCAGATGCTTCCGGCCGTCTCGTAGGGGCCGGCTTCTCGTCACTCGTCACTCGCATTCGTACTTCGTCATTCGTACTTCGTCAG
>DASSSV010000573.1:0-3467 GCA_035708265.1 Thermomicrobiales bacterium
CGAAGGTGGTCATCACGCTCGGCCGCTTCTCGATGGCGCGCTGGTTCCCCGGCCAGCGCATCTCGCAGATCCACGGCCAGCCGAAGCGGGTCGACGGCCTGATCGTCGTGCCGATGTACCACCCGGCCGCCGCGCTGCACCAGGGCGCGCTGCGCGCGACGATCGAGGCCGACTTCCAGAAGCTGCCGCGCATCCTGGCCGAGATGCGCCAGCAGAGCGAGGTCGAAGCCGCCGCCGCGCAGCCCAAGGCCGCGCAGATGAAGCTCTTCTGAGCGAGACGATCGACGATAGACGATAGGGGACGGGCGGCGCGGGGCGGTTGAGGCCGCGGTTGAGGGCGCCTGGCGGCGCACGGAGGCCGCCGCGCGGCCCGACGTTACCCCGCCGCGGTCACCTATCCGCTCCCCCCAGCCGCCGCCCAGCCGCCCGGCCCTCGGGCGCAGCGGTGACGCGATCTGCCGACCTACCCGCTCCGCCGTCTTTGTGCTACAGTGCAGGCGGGAAGGCGCGCCCGGCGCCTTCCTGTTCGCGTGCGCGGGTCGCGGCGGTATGGTGCTTGCGGGCGGGCAGCGGGTCGCGCGGGGCTGGCGGTCGGCAGAGGGACGGCATGGGGAACGACAGCGGGCTCGCGCTCGGCGCGCCCGGTGACGCGGCCGAGGTGCGCGCCTACGCCGACATCGTCGTCCAGGCGCTCTTCTGGCCGCCGCTGGACGAGGAGGACTGGGCTGCCGAGATCGGGCCGGGGAACATCCGGCTCGCCCGCGAGGGCGGGCGGGTCGTCGCCGGGCTGGCCTTCTGGCGCTTCGGCCAGTGGTTCGGCGGGCGCAGCGTCCCGGCCGCGGGGATTACCGCGGTCGCCGCGGCGCCGGACGTGCGCGGCGGCGGGATCATGGGCGCGCTGCTACGCCGGACGCTGGCCGACCTGCGCGACGAGGGCTTCCCGCTGGCGGTGCTCTACCCCTCGACCCAGCCGGTCTACCGTCGCGCCGGGTTCGAGCAGGCCGGCTCGCGGATCGGCTACCGCCTGCCGGCGCAGGCGCTCGATGCGCGCGACCGCGCGCTGGCCGTCCACCCACTCGCCGCGGCCGACGGCGACGCCGTCCGCGCGCTCTATGCCGCCCGGGCGGAGCGGACGGCGGGCAACCTGGACCGCAACGAGCCCCTTTGGGCGCGGCTCCTGTCCCCGCGCCCGCCCGCCTACGGCTATCTCGTGGAGGGCGACAACGGCCCGGAGGGTTACGTGGTCTACCGCCAGAGGCAGACGCCCGGCCGGCTCGCCGGGGACATCCGGGCGCTCGACCTGGTGTCGCTGACGCCGGCGGCCGGGCGCCGCCTGCTGACGTTCTTCGCCGACCACCGCTCGATGATCGACGCGGTCTCCTGGTACGGCGCGCCGGCCGACCCGCTCTTCACGCTGGTTGCCAACCAGGCACACACCGTCGAGTGGCGGATGGAGTGGCTGCTGCGCGTCGTGGACGTCCGGGCCGCGCTGGCCGGGCGCGGCTACCCGCCCGACCTGGAGACCGAGGTCCACCTGGCGGTGCGCGACGAGGTCTGCCCGTGGAACGACGGGCGGTTCGTGCTGGCGGTCGCGGACGGCCGGGGCGAGGTCCGCGAGGGCGGGCGGAGCGACGTCATCCTGGACGCGCGCGGGCTGGCCGCGCTCTACAGCGGCTACCTCTCGCCCGCCGCGCTCCAGCAGGTCGGCCTCGCCGCGGGCGAGCCGCGCGCCCTCGCCGCCGCCGGCCTCCCGTTCGCCGGCCCCGCGCCGTGGATGCCCGACATGTTTTAGGCGTTAGGGGGTAGGCGTTAGACGTTAGGGGACCAGGCACGGGCGGCGGCCAATCGGATGAGTAAGCCTCGCCCCGAGATTCCCAACGCCTAACGCCTAACGCCTACTCGGGGAGGCCGAGATGCCAAACACGCGCCGGCTGGAGCAGATCGGCGATCTGCTGCGCGCCGAGTTGAGCGACCTGTTGCAGCGAGAAATGCGCGACCCGCGCGTCGGCTTCGTCACGATCACGCACGTCCGGGTCAGCCCGGACCTCAGCACCGCGCGGGTCTACGTCAGCAGCCTCGGCGACGAGGCCGCCCAGCGCGACTCGCTGGCCGCGCTGCGGCACGCGGCCGGGTTCTTGCGGACGATGCTCGGCGGCCGGATCCGCCTGCGCACCGTGCCGAAACTCGACTTCCGCCTCGACTCCTCGATGGCGGAGGCGGAGCAGGTGCAGCGGGCGCTGCTGCGGCTGGCGCCGGAGCTGGAGGCGAGCAAGGCGCGTGAACGAGCCGAGGCGGAGCAGGCCGCGCGGGAAGCGGCGGAGGGCGGGGCGGCGACGGCCGCGCCGGACGAGCACGAGGAGAGAGGGTGAGCGTGGGCGGGACCGAGACGGCGCCGGTGGCGGAGTTGGTCGGCGTGCCGCCGCACTATCGCGAGGCCGGCCCGGCGCTCTGGCGCGCGATCGCGCCCGCGCGGCGGATCCTCTGCCCCTTCCACATCAACGCCGACCCCGACGCCGTCGGCAGCGCGCTCGGCATGTGCCACCTGCTGACCGCCGCGGGCAAGGAGGTGACGGTCTTCGCCAGCGACGGCGACTTCCCGGCGATCACGTCGTTCCTGCCGGGCGCCGCCAGCATCGTCCGCTACCGCGGCGGCCCGCTGCCGCCGGCCGACCTGATCCTCGCGCTCGATTCGTCCGATCTGGAGCGGCTGGGCGCCCTCGCGGCGGACAACGCCGATCGCTTCGCGGCCGGCCCGGTGGTGGATATCGACCACCACGTCACCAACACGCGCTTCGGCACCGACGGCGCGAACCTCGTCGACCCGGAGGCGGCGGCGACGGCGGAGATGGTCTACCTGCTGGCGCGTGCCTGGGATCTCCCCATCAGTCGAGAGGCGGCGACCTGCCTGCTGGCCGGCGTCTACGGCGACACGCTGGGCCTGCAGACGCCGAGCACCTCGCCGCGTACCGTACGCGTCGTCGCCGACCTGCTGGTGGCGGGCGCTGATTTGCCGACCCTGGTGGACCACTTCTACCGCTCGCGGCCCTACAAGACCGCGAAACTCTGGGGGCTGGTGCTGGCGCGCGCGGCCTGGTGTGGCCAGGTCCTCTGGAGCGAGGTCACGCCGGCGATGCGGGCCGAGGCGAACGCGGAGGAGAACGACACCGGCGGGGTGATCAACTTCCTCTCCGGCGTCCAGGGCGCGCGCGTGACGGCGCTGCTCTACCGCGGGGAGCACGAGTGGCGCGCCGGCCTGCGCTCGCCGGCCGACGGCGTCGACGTCGCGGCCATCGCGTCGCGCTTCGGCGGCGGCGGCCACCCCCGCGCGGCCGGCTGCCGGATTCTCGGCGACGAGGCCGAGCGCGACGCCTTTCTGCGCGCGGTGGACGAGATGGTGAGTCGGGCAGTCGGGCAGTCGGGCAGTCGGGCAGCAGTCTCGTCGTCAGCGGACGGCTAATAGCGATGGA
>DASSSV010000574.1:0-16617 GCA_035708265.1 Thermomicrobiales bacterium
ACCATCCCCGCCCTCTCCCTCGTCGTGCTGATCGGGCCGTCGGGGTCGGGCAAGTCGACCTTCGCGCGGGCGCACTTCCGGCCGACCGAGGTGCTGTCGTCGGACTTCTGCCGCGGGCTGGTCGCGGACGACGAGAACGACCAGGGGGCGACGGCCGACGCCTTCGACGTGCTGCACTACATAGCGGCCAAGCGGCTGGCGGCCGGGCGGCTGACGGTGGTCGACGCGACGAACGTGCAGCCGGAGGCGCGCCGGCCGCTCCTGGCCCTCGCCCGCGAACACCACGTCCTGCCGGTCGCGATCGTCCTCGACCTACCGGAGCGACTATGCCAGGAGCGCAACCGCGCGCGGCCCGACCGCCAGTTCGGCCCCCACGTCGTCCGCAACCAGTCGGGGCAACTCCGGCGCTCGCTGCGCGGCCTGGCGCGCGAGGGCTTCCGCTACGTCTACGTGCTGCGCTCGCCGGAGGAGGTCGCCACGGCCGCGGTCGAGCGCCAGCCGTTGTGGACCGACCGTCGCCGCGACCACGGGCCGTTCGACATCGTCGGCGACGTCCACGGCTGCGTCGCGGAGCTCGTCGCGCTGCTCGACCGGCTCGGCTACGAGGTTGCGCCCGAGACGGCGGCGGACGGCGAGCCGGGCTACCGCGTCGTCCCGCCGGCCGGGCGCACGGCGATCTTCCTCGGCGACCTGGTTGACCGCGGGCCGGACGCGCCCGCGGTGCTGCGGCTCGTCATGGGCATGGTCGCGGCGGGGACGGCGCTCTGCCTGCCCGGCAACCACGACGTCAAGCTGCTGCGCAAGCTCCAGGGCCGCGACGTGCAGCTCACGCACGGGCTGGCCGAGACGGTGGCGCAACTGGAGCGCGAGCCGGCCGCCTTCCGCGCGCGGGTCGCGACGTTCCTCGACGGCCTGGTCAGCCACTACGTCCTCGACGACGGCAGGCTCGTCGTCGCGCACGCGGGACTGAAGGAGGCGCTGCAGGGGCGCGCCTCGCGCGCGGTGCGCGACTTCGCGCTCTACGGCGAGACGACCGGCGAGACCGACGAGTTCGGCCTGCCCGTGCGCCACAACTGGGCGGCGGAATATCGGGGCCGGGCGACGGTCGTCTACGGCCACACGCCCGTGCCGGAGCCGGAATGGCTCAACCGGACGATCAACATCGACACCGGCTGCGCCTTCGGCGGCCGGCTGACCGCGCTCCGCTACCCCGAGCTGGAACTGGTCGTCGTCCCGGCCGCGCAAGCCTACGCCGCACCCGCGCGCCCCTTCCTACCCGCGCCGCCGGCCGCGCCGACCGCGCAGCAGCGGCACGACGACGTGCTCGACGTCGCCGACGTCCTCGGCAAGCGGCTGATCGAGACGCGGCTGCGGCGCGCGATCACGATCCGCGAGGAGCAGGCGACCGCCGCGCTGGAGGTGATGAGCCGCTTCGCCGCCGACCCGCGCTGGCTGATCTACCTGCCGCCGACGATGGCGCCGACGGAGACGGCGAGCGCGCCGGACCTGCTGGAGCACCCGGCCGAGGCGTTCGCCTACTACCGCCACGAGGGCGTGCCGCGCGTGGTCTGCGAGGAGAAGCACATGGGCTCGCGCGCGGTGGCGATCGTCTGCCGCGACGCCGAGGCCGCCCGGCGGCGCTTCGGCGTGCCCGCCGGCGAGGACGGCGTCTGCTACACGCGCACGGGGCGGCGCTTCTTCGAGGACCGCGCGCTGGAGATGGACTTCCTGGCCGCGACGCGCGCCGCGCTCGACGCGGCCGGCTTCTGGGAGGAGTTCGGCACCGCCTGGGTCTGCCTCGACGGCGAGCTGCTGCCCTGGTCGGCCAAGGCGCAGGAACTCCTGCGCGGGCAGTACGCCGCGGTCGGCGCGGCGGCGCGCGCCGCGCTGGCCGGCACGGTCGAGGCGCTGGAGCGGGCCGCCGCGGCGGGGGTGGCGGTCGGCGACCTGCTCGAACGCGAGCGCGAGCGCGCGGCGCTGGCCGGGCGCTACGTCGAGGCGTACCGCCGCTACTGCTGGCCGGTCGCGTCGGTGGCCGACCTCCGCTTCGCCCCGTTCCAGATCCTCGCGACCGAGGGCAAGGTCCACCTCGACCGCGACCACCGCTGGCACCTCGACACGCTGGCGGGCGTCTGCCGGGCCGGGGCGGCGCGCGACGGCGCGCTGCTGCGCGAGACGGCGAGCCTGGTCGTGGACGTGACCGACCCGGACAGCGAGGCGGCGGGCGTCCGGTGGTGGGCAGACCTCACCGGCCGCGGCGGCGAGGGGATGGTCGTCAAGCCCCTCGACCCGATCGTCAGGGGGCGGCGGGGGCTGGTGCAGCCGGGCGTGAAGTGTCGCGGGCGGGAGTATCTGCGGCTGATCTATGGGCCGGAGTACACCGCGCCGGAACATTTGGAGCGGCTGCGCCAGCGCCGGCTGGGGGCCAAGCGCGCGCTCGCGCTGAGCGAATTCGCGCTCGGCGTCGAGGCGCTGGAGCGCTTCGTCCGCCGCGAGCCGCTGCGCCGCGTCCACGAGTGCGTCTTCGGCGTGCTGGCGCTGGAGAGCGAGCCGGTCGATCCGCGGCTGTGACGCGCGCTGCGCGCGATTGCAGATTGCAGATTGCAGATTCTGGGTATGCAGCCGGGGCGCCCGCGTTCGGGCGGGTGCGGCAGGCGAGGAGCGGGGCGATGTCGGAGTCGGCGCGGGATCTGCTGGTCCGCGGGGTGGCGGCGGCGCAGGCGAACAGCACCGAGGAGGCGCGCTTCCACCTGGAGTGGGTGCTGCGCACCGACGCCGATTTCGCGCAGCAGGCCGAAGCCTGGTATTGGCTCAGCCGCATCGCCGGCGACCCGGCCGAGCGGCGCGCCTGCCTGGAGCGGACGCTGGCGGCCGACCCGACCTACCCCGAGGCGCGGCGCGACCTCGCGGTGCTCGACGGCCGGCTCGCGCCCGACGAGTTGCGCGACCCGCGCCTGCCGGACGCGCCGGTCGCCCCGGCGCCCGAGGTGGCCCCCGGGGAGATCCACCGCTACCGCTGCCCGCAGTGCGGCGGCGCGCTGACCAACGACCCCGGCCATACGGGCCTCTTCTGCCAGTTCTGTGGCTACCGCGGCGCCCCGGGCGGCGCCGCGCCCGGCGTGGGCGCGCCCGCCGTCGCGGAGCAGGACTGGGTGGCGGCGATCTACACGGCGCGCGGCCACCGCTGGGAGTTGCCCGCCGCGCGCCTCTTCGCCTGCGAGAGTTGCGGCGCCAGCCACGTCATCCCGCCCGGCGTCGCCAGCCTGGCCTGCCCTTCGTGCGGCTCGCCCTACGTCGTGCAGTCGTCGGCGAGCCGGGACCTGGTGCAGCCGGACGGCGTCGCGCCGTTCGCGTTCGACGCGGCGACCGCCCACGGGCGCGCGCACGCCTGGCTGGCCGCGCAGCGGTTCCGGCCGGACGACCTCGACGCGCGCGCCGCCATCGCCGCGCCGCGCCCGCTCTACCTGCCTTTCTGGACCTTCGACCTCGGCGGCGCGATCCGCTGGCAAGAGATCCTGCCGCCCGACGAGCGCGAGCGGGAGCCTCTCAGCGGGACCGAGCTGGTCGGGCGGGACGACCTGCTCGTCGCCGCCAGCGCCACGCTGCCCGCGGACGTGCGCGGGGAGCTACGCTTCGACACGTCGACGCTGACGCCCTACGCGCCCGACCTGCTGGCCGGCTGGCCGGCCGAGATCTACCAGGTCTCGGTGGCCGACGCCTCGCTCGACGCCCGCGCGCGCGCCCTCGAAGCGACGCGCACCCATCTCCGCGCCACGGTCGACTGCCGCGGCCACGACCTGCACCTCGACACGACCGGGATCACCGTCGAGTCCTACAAACTCGCGCTGCTACCGGTCTGGCTCGCGGACTACCGCTACCGGGGCGAGCGCCACCCGCTCGTCGTCAACGGCCAGAGCGGCGCGGTCCACGGCCACGTCCCGCGCTCGGCGCTGCAACGCTTCCTGCACCGCCTCGGCGGAAGTGAGAAGTCAGAAGGATGAAGGATGAAAGGCGACTGCCCGGCTGAGGAGGGCGGACACCGCCTGCGAGGAGGACGGCGTCCGCCGCGTGGTTGGTGACCACCACGCGATTGGTCACCTACGCGGGCGATGCCAGGCGTCCCTCCCCGCGCAGCGCGCGCCGATTCCCTCCCACCTCCATTTCATCCTTCATCCCTCATCCTTCTGACTGCCCCTTGCCAAGCCCACACGCCCGGACTACAATGTACGTACACCCGCCGGGGAGGAGCAGTCGGCGTGTACGCGCACTCACCCGCCGCCACGGGGGAGGCCGGGGAAGGGCAACGGGGGCATGCAGCTAGGCGAAGTGCAGGTGCTCGGGGTGGTGGCGAAGCTCGAGCGGGCCTGCCCGGCCGGGGAGGTGGACGAACTGAGCCTCGCCGTCGCGCTCGGCATCGTCGCGCGCTCGGCGCCGCCGCACAACTACACGATGAGTCCGCTGCGCGTGCCGCTGCTGCGCGTGCTGACGACGCTGGAGCACCGCAAACTGATCTACGCGACGACTGGCGGCTTCTGGCGGATGCACCTCACCGCGGCGGGCCGCGCCTGGCTGGCCGCGCAGGGCGCCGCGGCGGCCGGGTCGGCCGGCGGGCCGCCCGGCCTCCCACCGTCGAGCCAGACGCCGTGGCAGGCGCCGCGGCCGGCCCGGCTGCACCTGGAGGCGCGGCCGGAGCGCTTCACCAGCATCGCGCTCGGCGTCGCCCTCTTCGGCGCCTTCCTGATCTTCATCCTCTCGAACGTCCCGCACGGCCCGCTGGCGCAGCCGGTCGCCGCCAAGCCCGAGGCGACGGTGAGCCTGCCGGGCAACACCATCCCGACCGCCGTCCCGGCGACGGCGACACCGACGACCGCGCCGGCCCCACCGCCGGCCGCTGCCGCCGCCGGGCCGACCTTCATCGTGGCCAACACCGGGGGTGTCGGCGTCTACCTGCGGCGCTCGCCGGCGTTGGCCGACCGCCTGAGCGCCTACCCCGACAACACGCCCTTACAACAGATCGGCCCCGACACCGCGGCGGGCGGCCTGACCTGGCACCACGTCCGCGCGCCGGACGGCACGGAGGGCTACGTGCCGGCGCAGTACACCGCGCCCGCGCAGTAGCGAGTCGATAGTTGTTAGTTGCTAGAGAAACGGAGCGGCGGGACCATTGCGGTCCCGCCGCTCCGCCGTGGTGGAGGTGAGGAGGCTCGAACTCCTGACCTCTACAGTGCGATTGTAGCGCTCTCCCAACTGAGCTACACCCCCACGGGAGCGCGCCTTTCGGGCGCACCAGAGAGTATACCCAGCGACCGGGGCACTGTCAACCCGCGGATTCCGGCGCCCGGACTGGAACGCGCCGCCCACAGTGTCGGCGTTGCCCATCGCCGGTAGCAGACAGGCGGCCTCCACACGGTGAGCCCTCTTGTCCCGCCCGGCCCTCGTGGCTCGCGGGAAGGAGGGCGAAACCGCCGCGCTTGCGCCTCCCCGCGGACGGGCTTAAAATCACCAGCGGCCGGTGCCAGCCACACCGGCCGCTGAGGAGGATGGTTCCGCGAGCAATCTCGCCACTTGCTCTCGGTAACCATCCTATTAAACGCACGGCGGGCGGATTATGTTCCATCCGCCGGCGGGTGTTCTGGCACGCGGCGGCGCGGCTGGGATGCGGCGATGGACGGCGATTTTCGGCCTCGTGGCACGCGAAATGCGGCCTCCTTCGGTGCGACCGAGGGACTGCTGGTGTGCGCGGCCGCCGTCGAGACGGTCCTCCTCGCCGGGCTCGCCCTGGTCGTCGGCGGAGTCGGCGCGGGGAGCGGTGTCGTCGCGAGTTTCGCGCGGCTCAACGCCCTCTTCCTGATCCCCTTCCGCTGGTTGCCGGCAGCCGCCCCCGCGGGCGTGCGCCAACTGCTCGCGCTCGTGGTCTACGGGGTGGTCCTGCTGGCCCTGGTCGGCCTGAGTGCCTGGGCCGCACGCCGCCGCGCCCTCCCCTGAGCCGCCTCCCGGCCGGGGCGCGACGCCCGCGCGGGCCGGGGCGGAAGGGGTGGGCCCGTGCACAAGAACGAATTCATCAGGCGGATCGCGCGCGAGAGCGGGCTGCCGCAGGCGCTGGTGGGGCAGGTGCTCGGCGCGACGGTGCGGGTCATCACCCGCGCGCTGGTGACGGACGAGAAGGTCGTCTGGACCGGCTTCGGCACCTTCGAGATGCGCCGACGCAGCGCGCGGCGGGGGATCAACCCGCAGACCCGGCAGAATATCATCATCGGCGCGACGCAGACGCCGGGCTTCACCGCCTCGTCGACCTTCAAGCAGCGGGTGATGGCGGCCGCGCGCCGGGCCGGCGCCGAGGCCGCCGACGTCGAGGAAGGGCTGCGCGACACCGGCCTGTGATCCGGCGGCGGGGTCGCCGCCCGAATGTGAAGGAGTGGGCATGAACAGTCTCGTCCGGAATACGGTCCGCGGTATTCTGGGCCTGTTGCTGGCGGCCGCCGCGACCTGGCTCACGAACTTCATCATCGACAAAGTCTTCGGCCCCGAAGAGGAATACAAAGGGTAGCCCCGGCCGGACGGCAGACGGCAGTAGGGGTTGGTAGTTGACAGTTGACAGTTGATCGAGGCGCGTCCCGCTATCAACTGTCAACCCTCGACTCTCAACCCTCTGCCGTCTGCCGTCTGCCACCTCTTCGCTGGCACGTCGTTTGCGTTAGGACGCGCGAGCGCGCCACCAACGGTAGCGGCGCGGCCGCCACTGGCGGCCACAGCGGAGAGGAGGCAGGCGATGGCGGAACAGGTACTCGTGCGCGACGCGATGGCGCCGCCGGCCGAGGTCATCCAGGCCGGCCAGACGCTCGTCGCGGCGCGGCAGCGCATGCAGGGCGACACGCAGGTGAAGTCGCTCATCGTCGTCGAGGGCGTCCAGCCGGTCGGGATGCTGCGCTACGGCGACGTCAGCGGCGCGGAGGCGCGGCAGGGGACGGTCGCCGACGCGATGGTGACCGACATCCCGGTGGCGCGCGCGGACCAGACGCTCGAAGAACTGAGCGGGCTGATGACGCAGTACGACATCGACCGGCTGCCGGTCGTCGACGACACCGGCGCGCTGATCGGCGAGCTGCCGCGCGCGGCGCTGACCCAGGCGCAGACGACCTCGGCGGAGGCCACCGGCTGGGCCGAGGCGTCGACCGTGGGGCACCCGCGCGAGGAGGAGGCGGTCTACGATCTGCACAAGGACATGGCCGTCCTCGGCGCGCAGGGCTCGAAGGTCGGGAAGGTCAAAGAGGTCACGTCGGACGCGCTCACCGGCTCGCTGACCCACGTCGTCGTCCACACCGGGTTGCTCTTCGGCAAGGACAAGTCCATCCCGGTCGACCTGATCGACCACATCGCGGGGGACGAGATCTACCTGAAGGTCGACAAGTCGGACGTGGACATGCTGCCCGATATCCACGCGAATGCGTAGGCGAGTCGAGAGTAGGGAGTAGAGAGTAGAGAGTACCGGCCTCGCCACCGTTGACCGCGTCGCCACACCGAAGCCGCCACTCCCTACTCTTTACTCTCTACTCGCCTGCGCTGCTCGATCTCGGCCGCGGCGGCGAGCGATTCTTCGTGCAGCCGGTCGAGGTCCACTTCCTCGCCGTGCGCCATCGCGTTCGCCAGCATCTCGTCGGCCATGAGTTCACTCGCGTTCGACTCCTCCAGTTGCCGCTCCAGGTCCGGCATCGTCGGCCGGGTTGGTTGGGTCTTGCCGTCGCCGGGCATCGGTCACTCCCCCGGGTAGGCGCCGCGGGCCCGCGGCGCGCCGATTGCCCCCGCGCGCCGCTCGCGTCGGTAGGCGTTGATCGCGGCGCCGAGCAGGATGATGTGCGCCAGCAGGTAGAACCAGGTGGTCAGCAGGAAGACGAGGCCGAAGACCGCGCCGTAGCGATTCGCCGGCGTGAGGCCGACGTAGAGCGGGAAGAACTGGGTGGCGGCGACGAAGGCGACCGTGGCGAACGTCGCGCCCGGCCAGACGTCGCCGAAGCGCTGGCGCGCGTTGGGGATCAGCCAGTAGAGCGCGAGGAAGAGGACGAACGCGGTGGCGAGCCCGGTGCCGAGGGCCAGCGCGCTGGCCGCCAGGCGCAGACCGAGCGGGAAGACTCCCGGCAGGGCCGCCAGGAGTTTCACCAGCGCCGTCGCCAGCGCCGAGGTGACGACCGTGACGGTGAGCAGCGCGGCGACCAGGGCGATCAGGGCGATTGCCAGGAGGCGCTGGTGCAGGATGGACTGCGGCGGCACGCCGTAGATCCGGTTGAAGGCGCGGGAGAGGCTGGCGAGGAGCGACGTACCGAACCAGAAGAGGCCGACCGCGCCGATGACGCCGAGCAGGCCGGTGTTCTCGCGCGCCACCTGCAGGGCGTCGAGCAGGTAGCGCCAGGACTCCGGCGGGAAGACCTGGACGACGGTGAGGGTGGCGCGCGAGCGCCGTCCGGTGTCCTGCACGACCAGGCCGATGATAGTCAGGACGGCGGCGAGGAGCGGGAAGAGGTAGAGCAGCGCGTGGAAGGCGATCGCCGCGGCCATGTCGCCGGCCTGGCGGTCGAGGAGATAGCCGCGCGCGAACCGATAGAGCGTCTGCGTGCCCGGCCGCGCGAGCAGCGCACGCAGGAGCGGGAACCACGCGGGTCGCGCCGCCCCGCCGCCTGACGCGGGCGGCGCCTCAGCATCGCGCCGGCCCCGCCGCGCCGGCCGGCTCGCGCCCCGTGTCCTCGCCTGGTACGCCCCGTGCCCGCCCGCCATCGCCGCGCGCCCCCGGCCCCTACTGCCCCGCCGACGCTGTCAGCCCATCATAGCACCGGAGTGGAAGGCCCAGGGCAAAGGTTCCCGCTGCCCGGCTCCCACCGGCGTCAGCGCAGGCCGGGCTCCCAGACGCGCTCGTCCCACGGGCGGTAGCGCGGCGGGCAGGTGCGCCTGGCCGGGACGATCTCGGCGACCTGGGGCTCCGCGGGGTCGTAGCAGGCTTTCGCCGCCTTGTCCGGCGCGAAGGAGTGGGCGAAGTCGCCGTCCTCCGTCTGGGTCCGCTCGTAGATCTGCCCAGCGACCGTGTAGCGGAAGTGGACGCTCGTCGTGAAGTGCGGCGTCTGGATCTGCGGCCCCGCGTGGTAACTCGAGTGCGCGTCAAGCACCTCCGCGGCCGCCTCGGCGGTGAGCGTGCCGGCGCGGCTCCATTGCAGCACGCCGAAGGCGGCCGCCGCCAGCACCGGCAGCAGCGCGCCCGCGGTGATCCGTTTCCTGGCCATGTCCCCCGTTCCTCGCGCCCCGCGGCGCGCCGCGTCGTTGCCCCCGTGTATACGCCGCCCTCCCCCGTTGCATCACGGGTTCCCGCGGCGGGACACGCCCGTGGGCCCCGCCGGCCGCTCGCCCTTGCGCCACCCGCCGCGCCCGGCTACAATCTGTACGTACAGCCTGGCCGCCGGGATTCGGCCGGGAGGATGTGGCGTCATGAGCGATGGGGACCGGGCGGCGATGGGCCGCGAGAGGACAGCGCAGGGCGACGGGCCGTGCTCGCTCGCGGGGAAGCGCGTGCTGGTGATGGGGCTCGGCACGCACCGCGGCGGGCTCGGCGTGGCGCGCTTCCTGGCGCGCCAGGGCGCCGAGGTGACGGTCACGGACCTGCGCACGGCCGACCAACTGGCCGGGCCGCTCGGCGAACTGGCCGGCCTGCCGATCCGCTACGTCCTCGGCGAGCACCGCGAGGCCGACTTCGCCGGCGCGAACCTCGTCGTCCGCAACCCGGGGGTGCCGCGCGAGTCGCCCTACCTCGCGACGGCGCGCGCGGCCGGCGTGCCGGTCGAGATGGAGATGACCCTCTTCTTCCGCCTCTGCCCCGCGCCGATCCTCGGCGTGACCGGCACGAAGGGCAAGACGACGACGACGACGCTCTGCGCGGCGATGCTCGCCGCCTGGCGGCCGGACGCGGTCCTCGCCGGGAACATGGGCGTCTCCGCGCTGGAGCAACTGGCGCAGATCGGGCCCGACACGCCGGTGGCGATCGAGCTGTCGAGTTTCCAGCTGGAGGCGCTGGCCGAACGGGGCCTCAGCCCGCACGTCGCCGTCGCGACCAACCTCTCGCCCGACCACCTCAACCGCTACGCGACGATGGCCGACTACGCCGACGCCAAGCGCGGCATCGTCGCGGCGCAGGACCATTGCGACTTCGCGGTGCTCAACCGCGACGACCCGGCGATCTGGGCCTTCGCGGTGGACACCGCCGCGCGCGCCCTCCCCTTCGGTCGCGCCGACCGCGGCGGCGACGGCGCCTGGCTGGCCGGCGGCGACCTCCGCTGGCGCTTCGGCGGCATCGAGCACGGCGTCCCGCGCGCCGCGCTGCCGGCGCCCGGCGAGCACAACGCGCTCAACGCGCTCGCGGCCGGCCTCGCCGCGCTCGCCTACGGCGCGCCCTTCGCGGCGGTCGAGCGGGGCCTCGCCGCCTTCGGTGGCGTGCGCGACCGCTTCGAGCCGGTCGCCGACGTCGGCGGCGTGACCTACGTCAACGACACGACCGCGACCGCGCCCGCCGCGGCCATCGCCGCGCTCCGCGCGGCCGACCGCCCGGTGGTGCTGATCGCCGGGGGCTCGGAGAAGGGGACCGATTTCGCCGACTTCGCGCGCGAGGTCGCCGCCCACGCCCGCCAGGTCGTCCTCCTCGCCGGCGACGCGACGCCGCGGCTGCGCGACGCGCTGCTCGCGGCCGGCGTCGGCCCGGAGCGCCTGCACGGCCCGGCCGGCGACATGGGCGAGGCGGTGCGGCTGGCGGCGGCGCTGGCCCGGCCCGGCGACCTGGTCCTCCTCTCGCCCGCCTGCGCCTCCTTCGGGATGTTCCGCGACGAGTTCCACCGCGGCGACGCCTTCCGCGCCGCCGTCCAGGCGCTCGCCGGGGAGGGCACGCGCTGATGGCGGTGACCGCGGGGCGCGGCGCGCAGAAAGTCGACCCGGCGCGCCGCGCCCGGGCCGTCGCCGGCCGCGCGGAGTCTCCTACCTCCCGCGGGCCGCGGCCCGCGGCCCGCGGCCCACGCCCCGCGACCCACGAGCCCGACTACTGGCTGCTCGTCGCGATCGCCGCGCTGGTCGTCTTCGGCACGGTGATGATCTTCAGCGCCAGTTTCGCGGTGATGCTGCCGCAGGGCGGCGACGCCTACTACTACCTGCAGAAGCAGATCCTCTGGGTCGTCCTCGGCACGGCCGCCGCCGCCGTCACCGCGCGCGTGGACTACCACACCTGGGGCCGCTTCTCGATCCCGGTGCTGGCCGGCACGGTGCTCCTCCTCGGCCTGGTGCTGGTGCCGGGCCTCGGCGTGGAGAACTACGGCGCGCAGCGCTGGCTCAACCTCGGGCCGCTGCCGCAGTTCCAGCCGAGCGAGATGGCGAAGATCGCGCTGATCCTCTACATGGCCACCTGGCTCAGCCGGCGCGGCGAGCGACTGCGCACCTGGGCCACCGGCGTGCTGCCCTTCGCGGTGCTCCTCGGCTTCCTGGTCTTCCTGGTGATGCTGGAGAAGGATCTCGGCTCCTCGACCGTCCTGGCGATCATCGGCATCACCATGTTCCTGGTCGCCGGGGCCGACTGGCGGCAGTTCGGCCTCTTCTGCCTGACCGGGGCAGTGGTCTTCGCCGGCCTAGCCTTCGGCGCGCCTTACCGGCGCGCGCGCCTCGAACTCTTCATGAAGTCGGAGTCCGAGTTGCGCGCGGTGGCGGACGGCTGGCAGTTGATCCAGGCCCGGCTGGCGATCGGCTCCGGCGGCATCTTCGGCCTGGGGCTGGGCATGAGCCGCCAGAAGTATGCCTGGCTGCCGGCCGCGCACACCGACGCGATCTTCGCGGTCATCGCCGAGGAATTGGGGCTGATCGGCTGCGCCTGCCTGCTGGCGCTCTTCTTGCTCGTCGCGGTGCGCGGCTACCGCGTGGCGGCCCGCGCGCGCGACCCCTTCGGCGTCCTGCTGGCGACCGGCATCGTCTCCTGGCTCGTCTTCCAGGCGATGATCAACATCGGCGGCGTCACCACGACGATCCCCTTCACCGGCGTCCCGCTGCCCTTCGTCTCCTACGGCGGCACCTCGCTGATCGTCGACCTCGCGGCGGTCGGCGTGCTGCTGAATGTCTCGCGGCAGACCGTCGCCGCGCCGGCGCGCGCCCGGCCGCGCCGGGAGTTGAACGTTGATAGCTCATAGTTGATAGAGACTCGCGGGAGCAGCGTGCCCGACCTGGTCCACTATCAACGAACAACTGTCAACTATGAACTACCCCCGGAGTTGTTATGCCGACGATCCACATCCCGCCGCTGATCGTCCTCGTGCCGATCTTCATCCTCGGCGCGCTGAGCGGCTTCCGGCGCGGCTGGAAGGACGAAGCCTGGACCTTCGGCGCGTTGCTCGTGGCGCTGCTGCTGACGATGCGGCCGGAGGCCGTGCTGCTGCCGGTGTTGGAGCGCCTGATCGGCGCCCTCCAGCGCGCCTGGGAGGCGCTGCTCGGGCGCGCCAGCGCGGGCCCGCCCTTCCACTTCGACCCGGCCGTGCGCCCCTGGGCGGTTCTGCTCTCCTACCTGATCTTCGTCGCCCTCGCCTACGCGGTCGGGCACCTGATCGGCAAGGGCGAGCCGGGCGGCGGGCTCTGGCGCCTGCTGGCCGGCCTGATCGGCGCGCTCAACCTGCTGATCGTCGTCACCTGGCTGATCACGCGCTTCACGGCGGTGCGCAGCGAGGACGGCGCGCTCAGGGTCGTGATCCCCTCGTTCCACGGCGCGGCGCTCGTCCTCGGCGCGCCGACGACCACCAACGTCCTGGCCTCCTGGCCCAGCCTCGTCGGCCTGCTCGTCGTTGTGATACTCTTCGTATTCCTCCTCACGCGCGCCGGGCGCGTCTGGCGGTGACGAGTGACGAGTGGCGAGTGACGAGTGACGAGGGGCTGTTGAGCGCTGATGGCTGACGGGCGACGGGTGGTGGAGTCGGACGCTGTACAGCGCGATGGGGGGAGCCGGCCGGATGGGCAAACGCTCCCTCCTGCCTCTCCTCATCACTCGTCACTCGTCACTCGTCACTCGTCCCTCCCGGACACGGGGGCGCGCGTCCACATCGTCGGCGTGGGGGGGATCGGGACGAGCGCGCTGGCGCGCGTGCTGCTCGCCTGGGGCTACCGGGTCTCCGGGAGCGACGCGGCGGCGTCGGCGTTGACGGCGGCGCTCGCCGCCGAGGGCGTCGCGGTGACGATCGGGCACCGTGCCGAGGCGGCGGCGGGGGCCGATCTCGTGGTGTATAGCGCGGCGGTGCGCGACGACAACCCCGAGTTGGTCGCGGCGCGCGCGGCCGGGGTGCCGGCGGTGAAGCGCGCCGAACTCCTCGGCCTGATCGCGAGCGCCCGGACCTGCCTGGCCGTGGCCGGCACGCACGGGAAGTCGACGACGACCGCGATGCTGGCGAAGATCGCTGCCGACGCCGGCCGCGACCCTACCTTCTTCGTCGGCGCGATCGCGACGGACTTCGGGACGAACGCGCGGCCGGGCCAGGGCGACCTCGTCGTCGTGGAGGCGGACGAGTACGACCGCTCCTTCCTCCAGTTGCGCCCACGCGTCGCCATCGTCACCACGATCGAGCACGACCACCCGGACACCTACCCGACCTACGAGGACGTGCTCGACGCCTTCGACGAGTTCGTCGGGCAGGTCGAGCCGGGCGGCGCGGTTGTCCTCGCGGCCGACGACCCCGGCTGCCGGGCGCTGCTGGCGCGACGGCCCGCGCCGGACGGGGTGGCGGTCGTCACCTTCGGGCACGAGGCTGGAGCCGACTGGCGGCTGGAGCCGACTGGCGACGGCGCCCAGACGGTACTGCGCGCTGGCGCGCCGGCGGCGACGCTCCGGCTGGCGCTGCCGGGCGAGCACAACCGCCGCAACGCGCTCGCCGCCATCGCCGCGGCCGCGCGGGTCGGCATCGCGCCGATGGCCGCCGCGACGGCGCTGGCGACCTTCCGCGGCACCGGGCGGCGCTTCGAGTTCAAGGGCGAGGCCGCCGGCGTCGCCGTCGTGGACGACTACGCGCACCACCCGACCGAGGTGGCGGTGAATCTCAACGCCGCGCGCGAGCGCTTCGCCGGCCGGCCGCTCTGGGCGGTCTTCCAGCCGCATACCTACTCCCGGACGAAACTGCTGCTGCGCGAGTTCGCCGCCGCGCTCTCGGCGGCCGACCGCGTGGTGCTGCTCGACATCTACGCCGCGCGCGAGCGCGACACGCTCGGCGTGAGCGCCGATGACCTCGCCGCGCTGCTACCGGCCCCGCCGCTGCGCGCGACGACGCCCGCCGAGGCCGCCGCGCTCCTGCTCGACCGCCACCGTGCGGGTGAGTTGGCGGCCGGGGCGGTGGTGCTGACGCTCGGCGCGGGCGACGTCTGGCGCGCGGGCGAAGGATTGCTGCATGGGCTCCGCGAAGCGCGCGGCGGCTGAACTCGCCCCGCCGCGCGACCTGCGCCTCCTGCGCGACGAGCCGGTCGCGCGCTACACCAGTTTCCGCGTCGGTGGGCCGGCGGACTATCTGGCCCGCCCGGCGAACCTCGACGAGCTGCGCGCGGCGCTCGCCTGGGCGGCCGAGGCCGGGCTGCCGGTGCGGATCATCGGCGGCGGGAGCAATCTGCTCGTCGCCGACGCCGGGGTGCGCGGGTTGGCGATCGTCTACCACAACGAGCGGCAGGAGATCGTCGCGGCCGAGGACGGCGACGCGGTCCGCGTCACCGCGCCGGCGCAGGTCGGGCTCTCGAAACTCGGGCGCTACTGCTGCGAGCGGGGCTGGGCCGGGCTCGACTGGGCGGTCGGACTGCCGGGGACGGTCGGCGGCGCGGTGGCGAACAACGCCGGCGCGCACGGCACGGAGATGATCGACAATCTGGAGGCCGTGACGGTGCTGACGCCGGGCGGCGCGCTCGCCACGCACGAGGCCGCCTGGCTGGAGGCTCGCTACCGGCATACGATCATCCGCTCGGCCGACCCCGCCGAGCGGCGACCCGGCACGGCGGTCGTCGCGGCAACGCTGCGCCTGCGCCGCGGCGACCGCGACGCCCTGCTGGCGCTGGCCGACGAACACGCCGTCTGGCGCAAGGTCCACCAGCCGCGCAAGCCGTGCGCCGGCTCGATCTTCAAGAACCCGCCCGGCACCTACGCGGGCCTCGTCATCGAGGAGGTCGGGTTGAAGGGCTACCGGGTCGGCGGCGCGCAGATCTCGCCGCAGCACGCCAACTTCATCGTCAACGTCGGCGGCGCGACCGGCGCCGACGTCCTGGCGCTGATCCGCGAGGCGCAGCGCGTCGTGCGCGAGGCGCGCGGCATCGCGCTGGAGACCGAGGTCGAGTTTGTGGGCGAGTGGGACGGCGTTGGTAGTTGCTAGTTGGTGGTTGATAGTTGATAGAGCGCGCCAGGGGCGCCGCTCGCCGGCCGGCGAACCACGATCAACTATCAACTACCAACCCATCGGGGGATGGCATGCACGGGGACGACGGACAGGCGGGCGGAGGGCCCGCGCGCCGCAAGATCCGCGTCGGCGTGGTCTTCGGCGGGCAGTCGGGCGAGCACGACGTCTCGCTGCGCTCGGCGCGGTCGGTGATGGGCGCGCTCGACCCGGAGCGCTACGAGGTCGTGCCGCTCGGCATCACCCGCGAGGGACAATGGCTCGCCGGGGGCGACCCGCTGCGCCGGCTGGAGTCCCACTCCGACCTGGCGCGGCTGGAGGGGCGCGCGCAGTCGGCGGAGGACGGGCCGGCCGCGGGGGAGTGCAAGGCGCTCGTCGGGACGGCGATGCCCCCGGTCTTCGACAGTCAGACCGGGCCGGTGGACGTGATCTTCCCGGTGCTGCACGGCCCGCACGGCGAGGACGGCACGCTCCAGGGGCTCCTCGAACTCGCCAACGTCCCCTACGTCGGCGCGGGCGTCCTCGCCTCGGCGCTGGCGATGGACAAGGCGGTCGTCAAGACGCTGCTGGCGCAGGTCGGCATCCCCCAGGCGCCCTACGTCGTCGTGCTGCGGCGCGACTGGCAGCGCGACGGCGGCGCGGTCGCGGAGCGGATCGCGCGCGAGCTCGGCTTCCCCTGCTTCGTCAAGCCGGCCAACATGGGCTCCAGCGTCGGCATCTCGAAGGTCCACCACGAGGGCGAACTGCCGGCCGCGCTCGACCTCGCCGCGGCCTACGACCGCAAACTCGTCGTGGAGCAGGGTATCACCGGGCGCGAGCTGGAGATCAGCGTCCTCGGCAACGACGACCCGATCGCCTCGGTGATCAGCGAGATCCACCCCTCGCACGAGTTCTACGACTACGAGGCGAAGTACGTCGACGACGGCACGGTCTTCACCGTGCCCGCGCGCATCCCCGAGGCGGTCGCGGAGCAGTTGCGCGACCACGCGCTCCGCGCCTTCAAGGCACTCGACTGCGCGGGCATGGCGCGCGTGGACTTCTTCCTCGAAGCGGGGACCGATCGGCTGCTGCTCAACGAGATCAACACCATCCCCGGCTTCACCCAGATCAGCCAGTACCCCCGCATGTGGGAGGCGAGCGGCCTGCCCTTCAACGAGCTGGTCGACCGCCTGATCGAATTGGCGCTGGAGCGCTACGCCGACAAGCA
>DASSSV010000575.1:0-3204 GCA_035708265.1 Thermomicrobiales bacterium
CGCGCGCCGGCCGGGGAGCCCGACGCCGGCCGGGGTAGCGGGGCTGGCGGCGCGCGCAGGGTGGACCAGAGCGCCCAGCAGAGGGCGAGACAGCCCCCGGCCGCGCTGATCAACATCCAATCCTCGAAGCGCTGGGTGTTCCACCAGCCGGCCTGGTAGCGGGCGAATCGCACCTCCCGCAGGACCTCGCCCAGCGGCAGGAGCCGCGTGTACACGGCGAGCGGCAGCAGCACCGCGGCCAGGGCGAAGTTGAGCATCGCCGCGTAGAACGCGAGGCCGGCCGCCGTGATCGCGCCGACGGGCAGCCCCATCGGCCGGCCCAGGCTCCCCCACAGCAGCAAGAACGGCAGCGCCCAGATGAGGTATTGCGGGTTGGTGGCCCGGCTCGTCAGGAGCAGGGCGACGAGGGTGGCGGCGCTGGCCCGCGCGAGCGCCGGCAGCGGTGGCGCCCCGCGCCGGCAGTCGCGGAACGCCGCGACGGCGGTGCCCGCGAGGACGAGCAGGAACAGCCCGGTCAGGACGGCGCCGAAGGCCCCGGCGTGGGCCTCGACGGCGGTCTCGGCGCCCGGGATGTACTGGACGAACCAGGGGTTGAGGCCCCCGCCGACGATCACCGTGTCCCCGCGGGAGACGACCGTCGCGCCCATCGCGCCGCCGAGGGTCGGCCAGAGGGGGATGGCCGCGGCCGTCGCCGCGCCGGCCCCCAGCGCCGCGAGGTCCGTCGCCGCCCGGCGGAGCCCGGCTGGTCCCTCGCGACGGAGGGCGATCCCGGCGACGACCGCGGCCCAGGGGAGGGCGAGGACGAGCGGGTACGCCTTGGTGAGGACGGCCAGCGCCAGGGCCGCGCCCGCCAGGAAGCGGCGGCCGTCGGCGAGGAGGACGAGCGCGACGAGGCAGAGGAGCGCGGCCAACGAGTCGAACTGCCCGTGGACGGCGCTGACGAAGATGGCCAGCGGGTTGAGCAGCCAGGCGGCCGCGATCCGCCGCGCCGCGCGCTCCCCGCGCCGCGGCGCGACCACCGCGTGGAGCAGCGCCCCGATCGCGCCGTCGGCGGCGATCGCCGGGAGTTTGACGGCGCAGGTGAAGGCCGGCGTGGTGACGCGCCAGTCGGTGACGCGCGTCAGGCTGGCCAGGTCCCGCAGCGCGGGGAGCGCGAGCTGGTAGCCGGCGGGATCCGCCCAGTGGGCCAGCACCCTCACCACCGCGCCGAGGATGTCGGCCCAGCCGACCGGGTAGGAGAACGAGCGAGTCGCGTACGGGTCGAGCCCGCCGGCCACTTCCTGGGCGAAGGTGGCCCAGGCGTGGACGTCCGGCGACCAGGAGGTGTAGGGGGCGAGGAGGAGCCGGATGCCGATCCCGAGCACGAGCAGCACCGGGAGGGGCGGGCATGGGAATCTGCCGAGACGCGCGATGCTCACCGTCCTCCTCTCGGCCGCCGGCCGCGACGCGCGCGCCGGCCCGGCGCCTCCCGGCATCCCGCGCCGGCGTGCCCGCCCGATGGTACCATCGGAGGCCCCTACCGGGTGGTGGCGTAGTCAGGCAAGCCGAGGGGCCTGCCGCCGGCGTCGTCCTGGGCGACGGTCCCCAGCGTCTTCGTCGACGCCGGCGACCGCCAGTTGTGCTCCGGCATCTGGTCCAGTGTGGCCACCCGATACCAGGCCCACAGCCGTACCGCCCCCTCGATCGTCATCGCCAGGCCGACCAGGCCGACGCGTTCCGGGTGGCGGCGGAGGTAGCGGAGCACGGCGCGGGCCAGGGTGGCGGTGTGCAGCGTGGGGCAGTGGAAGCCGGCGCCCCGCACCAGGGCGATCTCGCCGGCGTCCACCCGGTAGCGCTGGCGCAGGAACTCGTCCCACGTCGACGGCGCCCGATTGACGCAGAGGGCGTCGGGGGCGTAGACGACGCGCAATCCGCGCCGGTCGATCAGGAGGCGCACGTAGTCCTCGTCGCAGCACGTCGTCGGGTCGATGCGGGCGACGACCGGGCGGAACGCCACCAGTTCGCCGGTCTTCGGCGCGATGAGCGAGACCTCGTGGTGCATCTCCCAGAGCAGGTGCCCCAGGTGATGCAGGACGCCCCGCCGCGGGTTGGTCGGGACCGGATGCCCGCCGACCATGCCGACCGCGGGATCGGCGAAGGGGGCGCACAGCGCCTGGAACGTCCCCGGCAGCGGCAGGGTGTCGGCGCTCTGGAGCACCACGACGTCGCCCCGGCAGCGGGCCAGGAAGAGGTTGATCGCCGCCGCCTTGCCCCGCTTGTGGGCCTCGACGACGAGCTCGATTCGTGGGTCGCGGCGGGCGCGATCCCGGACGATCGCATCCGTCCCGTCGGCGCTCGCCGACGAGACGACCACGATCTGCGCGATCTCGAAGGCCGCGCCGGACTGCTGGCCCAGGGCGTCGAGGAGGCGCCCGATATTGTGCCCTTCGTCGTGCGCCATGATCCCGACGCTGACTCGGAACGGTACCACCGACGTCATGCTCAATCCCTCGCCCAGGCACGGCGACGCCTGGCGGGCCAGGGCTCGCGCCGTGCCGGTCTGGTGTGTCCACTGTTATCGGGGCGCGGGCGACTCCGGCCCGCGCGGGTCGGCGTGCTACGCCTCCGCGCCCGTGGGCGCGAGCCCGGTGGCCGTCGCGTCAGCCGCGGGCAAAGCGGCGGAGGGCCACGCCTAGCCCGGCCGCGAGCGCCAGGGCCGGGACGATCCACAGCATGCCGCCCCAGATCCCCCCGCCCTGGCCCGTGTTCGGCAGGCCCGGCGCCGCGCCCGCGGCATAGGTGACGGCGTACAGCCCGTAGAGGGCCGGGGACGTCGCGGTGTAGACCGTCTGCGTCCCGTCGACCGCCTTCGCCGCGGTGGCCAGCGGGCGCCACTGCCCGTTGTCGCCGGTCGTCTGGAGGGCCACGCCGTTGTCGGAGGATGGCGCTCGGAACTGGAAAACCGCCCTGGACACGACGCTCGACGGCGCGCCGCCCCGGTCGACCTCGATGTAGCGGTCGACGGTCGCGGGCGGGGCGCCCGCCTGGGGCGTCGCGGACAGGCCGAACAGCGGCAGCGCCCCGATCGCGCCGAGCAGGAGTTGGGGCCGGGCCGTGGTCGCGGGCGGCGTGCTGCGTTCGGTGAAGGTGATCTGACCGCTGAAGTCGGCGTTGAAGGTCAGTTGCACCGACCCGAGATCCGGCGTCGGGCTCTGCAGCACGACG
>DASSSV010000576.1:0-4273 GCA_035708265.1 Thermomicrobiales bacterium
GTGGATCTTCGCCTCCCGTTGCAGCAGCCCGTACACCCGCGCGAACTGCGCCTCGCTCAAGAATAACTCCATCATCCCTCCCCAGCGACCACCCCACCGTGCCCGAGAGAAGAGTCTAGCAATTCTCGTCAACAGAACCTAAGACGAGGCTCCGTCCCAACCCGCGCAGGCGGGTTTCGCGGCGAGCGCGAGCGAGCCTCCAGCCGCGGTTTCAACCGCGGGCGCGGCCACCCGCCTCAATGCGTCCCCGCCTGGCCGGACGACTGCGCGTGGCCGGGGTGCGCCCCGCCGAGCGGGTGGTGCTCGTCCGAGAGCGAGGTCGGCGGGGCCTTCCACTCGTAGCGCCGCTCGTCGACCTCCCACGGCTCGGGCCGGCCGCCCTCCAGGCGCATGTAGCCGCGCGGGTAGGCCGGGCCCCCGAAGCCGATCTCGTCCCAGGCGTAGGGGTGCGCGTAGTACGCGCCGACGACGTCCCCCAGCAGCAGGAGCCAGAAGCGGTCGGGCGGCAGGCGCCGCCAGATGTCGTCGCCGGCCGTCGGCGCGCCGCGGTGGATCGAGCGCAGCACCTCGTCCTGCTCGCGCGGCCCGAGGTCGCGGAAGCCCTTGCCGTGCTGGTGGCGCGCGATCGCCTCGATCCCCTGGAGCCCGAGTTTGTACGCCTCGCGATCGGGCGGCATGTCCTCGTAGCGGTAGCCGTCGATGATGCCGTTGTAGAGGCGCGCGTCGATCGCCGGGACGATCGGGATGCGGTGATCCGCGTCGCGGTCGTCCTGCGGCAGCGCGCGGGCGCAGATCGCCTCCAACAGCGCCGCCTCGTCGGCGGTGAAGAAGCGGATCGGCGGGATGTTGTGGACGCGGTTCAGCACCACGTCGCGCGTCGCCTCGTCCCAGTAGCCCTCCTGGCTCAGGACGTGGTAGCCGGGATAGTAGCCCGGCTGGGCGGTCGGCGGCAGCGGCCGGTCGGTGCCGGGGTCCACCGGCAGGCGGTCGCGCAGCTCGGGCGGGATCGCCTGCCCGTCGGGCTCGGGCTGGTGGTCGCGGTTGCGGCGGAACATCAGTCGGCCCTCCGTAGCAGGCTGGCCAGCAGCCCCATGAAGCCGCTCGCGGCGAAGAGGAGCGGCGCGAAGATCGGCGGGCCGTACATGGTGTTGTAGAGGACGAGCTTGCGGCCGCCCGGCCGGCGCAGCACGCCGCGCGCGTGGTAGAAGAAGCCGAGCGCGCCGTCCAGCAGCGCCAGCGCGGAGGCCAGCGGCAGCAGCGTCCGCGCGACCGTCCGGCTGAAGAGCGTGCCGATGCCGGCGGCGAGCATGATCGGGGTGATGACGATCGGGCTCCACTGGAGTTTGCGGTAGGTGAAGTTGTTCTTGTAGTGCGAGTAGAGCGCCTCGACGCCGCTGAAGAGCGCCGAGACGCCGGCGACCAGGGCGATCTGCTTCTGGAAGCGCCCCTCGTGGACGTGCTGCTCCAGGATCAGCCCCTCCTCGGTGAGCCCGCGCGGCAGCAGGCTCAGCCAGTTCGGCCGGGGCCGCCAGGCGCGCGGCAACTGCCCGACGAGGCCGACGCGCGCGGCCGGGTCGTCCTCGCGGCGCAGCAGCGAGGCGAGGAAGCCGAGGTAGCCGCTGAGGCCGAAGAGGAGCGGCGCGAAGATCGGCGGCCCCATGATGACGTTGAAGACCGGGATGCGCCAGCCGCCCGGCTTGCGGTTGACGCCGCGGATGTGGAAGAAGAAGCCGACCAGGCCGTCGAGGATCGTCAGGAGCGACAGGAACGGCAGCGCCGTCCGCGCCGCGCGCCGGCTCACCGCCGCCCAGACCGCCGCGACGAGGAGCGCCGGGCTGAGGAGCACCGGGCTGTACATCACGCGCTGGCTGTAGCTGCCGCGGTAGTGCTCGTAGGCGACCTCGAGGCCGCTGAGGATGCTGGCGAAGCCGGCGATCAGGGCCAGGCTGCGCTGGAAGCGCCCCTCGCGGATGTGCTGCCTGAGGACCACGCCCTCGTGCAGGGCCTCCCGTTCCAGCAGCCGGAGGCCGCCGCGGCGGCGCCCGCCGCCCGGCAACTTTGCCAGTGCGCTCATACCCGTCCCTGCACTCCTTCCGCCCTGCCGTCTGTCGTCCGCGCCGGCCTGGCCCGCGGTTGCAACCGCGGCTAGGGGCTCGCTCACGCTCGCCGCGAAACCCGCCTGCGCGGGTTAGGACGATGTAACCCAGTCCGCGGAGGCGGACTTTGCGGCGCCGCAGGCGCCTCTAGCCGCGGTTGCAACCGCGGGCCAGGCCGGCGGGCCGCCCCCGCCCCGCTCACTCCACGATGTCGCGGATTTTGTCCTTGACCTTGTCGACCACGCTCTCGTCGTGGCCGTCGGCGTGGCCGCCCGGCGCGAAGAGGTCGTCGACCTTGTCGCGGAAGAGGGTCTCGCCGATGCGCACCCGGTTCGGCTCGCCGCGGGCCAGCGCCTCGCCCATGTGCAGCGCCTGCTGCAACTGGACCTTCGCCGGCATCGGCGGCTCGTTCGGGTCCACCACCGCCTGGATCACCGCCGGGCCCTTGTGCCGCAGCGCCTCCTCCAGCACCGCGCGGCACTGGGACGGCTCGGTGATCGTGAAGCCGCGCGCGCCGACCGCCTCGGCGTATTTGGCGAAGTCGATCGGCTCCAACTCCACGCCGTACTGCGGGTTGCCGAGGAAGACCATCTGCTCCCACTTGATCTGGCCGAGGACGTTGTTCTTGAAGATGAGGATCTTCACCGGCAGGTGGTACTTCACCGCCGTCGCCAGCTCGCCCATCAGCATCGTGAAGCCGCCGTCGCCGACGATCCCGACGCACTGGCGGTCGGGGTAGGCGACCTGCGCGGCGTTGGTGTAGGGCAGCCCGGGCGCCATCGTGGCGAGGTTGCCGGCGAGGGAGAACATCTGCCCGCGCTTGATGCGGATGTAGCGCGCGGCCCAGGTGGTGATCGTGCCGCTGTCGGTGCTGATGATCGCGTCGTCGTCCAGCAACTTGTTCAGCTCGTAGGCGACGACCTCCGGGTGCATCGGCGTGTCGGTGCGGCGGCCGCGGTCGTCGAGTAGCGCCCACCAGTCCTTCATGCCGTCCTGCGCCATCTGCAGGAACGAGCGGTCCTCGTTGCGCCGCAGCAGCGGCAGGAGGGCCTGCAAGACGGTCTTGGAGTTGCCGGCGACGCCGAACTCGACCGGGTAGCGCAGGCCGATCCGCTCGGGGGCGATGTCGATCTGCACGCCGCGCGCCTGCCCCGGCTTCGGCAAGAACTCGATGTAGGGGTAGGACGAGCCGATGATGAAGAGGGTGTCGCACTGCTCCATCACGTCTTCGGACGGCTTGGTGCCGAGCAGGCCGATCCCGCCGGTGGTGTAGGGGCTCTCGTCGGGTACAGAGGCTTTGCCGAGCAGCGGCTTGACGATCGGCGCGGCCAGCGTCTCGGCCAGTTGCTCCAGTTCGTCGGTCGCGTCGAGCGCGCCGCGCCCGGCCAGGATGGCGACTTTCTTGCCGGCGTTCAGGATCTCGGCCATCCGCTCGAGCTGGTCGCGGCTCGGCAGCGCCCGCTCCGGCTGGTAGGCGCTGGAGGTGTGCTCGGGGATGTTGGCCTTGGAGCGGTCCTGGCCCGAGGCGACCTCCTGCAGGTCGTTGGGGAAGGTGACGTGGGCGACGCCGCGCTGGCTGAGGGCGGCGCGGCAGGCCAGGTTCGCCAGCTGCTCGGCCTGCGAGCCGCTCATCACGCGCTCGTCGTAGACCGACACGTCCTCGAAGAGCCGCTCGGTGTTGACGTCCTGCTGGTAGAAGGTGCCGATCATGTCGTGGTAGGTCATGCCGGTAATCGCCAGCACCGGCTGGCCGTCCATCTTGGCGTCGTAGAGGCCGTTGAGCAGGTGGATCGCGCCGGGGCCGGAGGTCGCCAGGCAGCACCCGAGCCGCCCGGTGTACTTCGCGTGGGCGCAGGCCATGAAGGCGGCGGCCTCCTCGTGGCGCACCTGGACGAAGCGCACCTTGTCCTGGTGGACCCGCAGCGCCTCCATGATCCCGTTGATGCCGTCGCCGGGGAGGCCGTAGACGGTGTCGACGCCCCAGCGGTGGATCGTCTCGATGAACGCTTCGGCGGCGGTGCCCTTTACCGTGTGTGGCCCACCCTGGGCAACAGCCGGTTCGACCATGGCTTCCCCCTCTCGGTTGCAGATCTATCGCGTGGCCGGCGCAAGTGGCCCGCCGGACGCGGGCGCCTTCGCCCGCCGTCGTCTTCGCAAGCGGCGCTCCACCGCCCCCG
>DASSSV010000577.1:0-19564 GCA_035708265.1 Thermomicrobiales bacterium
TCCGCCGCCGCGCAGAGGTCGCGCAGGCGGGCGACGGCCGCCGTCAGGTCGCCGGCACCCGCGCGGGCGTAGGGGTGCTCCGGGTTCTCCTGCGCCAGCCGGTCGAGCGTCGCGAGCGGGTCCGCGCCGTCTGCCACGCCGATCGTCCCGGCCGCCCAGTGGGTCGCGCCGTGCCCCTTCGCCAGCAGCAGGACGCGGCGGCCCGCCTCGGCCAGCCGCAGCCCGCCGATCAGCCCCGCCAGCCCCGCGCCGATCACGATCGCGTCGTGGGTCACGACTGGCCCTCACCCCCGGCCCCCTCGCCCAATGCTGGGCGAGGGGGAGATCTCCAACCGCGCGCTTCCTTCGTCCCTCTCGCTATTGCTCTGGAGGATTGGCACCCTGTTCAGGACGCGGCCCCCCCTCTCCCAGCATTGGGCGAGCGGGTGCCCTCTGGGCGTGGGGGGTGAGGGCCGTAGCCATCGCCGGCACGAGCCAGTCTCCCGCCTCGTCGGCCGTCGGGAGGCGGTCGGCGGCGAGGACGCCCAGGTAGATCAGCTCGTCGAGGCGTTCCTGGCGCACCTGGTCCCTCCAGAGGACCGGGGTGAGGCCGCGCCAGCGCTCTTCGAGGAAGTCGCGCAGGGCGAGGTTGGCCGCCGCCGTGGTCTCGGCGTCGCCGGCATGCGCCTCCTGCACGAGCGCGGCGGCGCGGCAGGTACAGAAGCCGCCCTGGCACGGTCCCATCCCGAGGCGGAGGTCGCGGCGGAGGTCGTCGAGGTTGGCGACGCCACCCGCGATGGCCGCCTCGACGCGCGCGCGTGTCACCAGCTCGCACTCGCAGATGAGTTGCCCGTACTGATCGGCCGCCTCGACCGCCGCCAGCGGCTCGCCCAGCCACGCGGGGCGCGGGCCGTGGGCCGTGGGCCGTGGGGCGCCGAGCGGCGAGTGCGGGGCGTCGGCCGGCTGGCGAATGTGCGAAAGGAAGGGCCAGCGGCCTCCCCGGCGCGGCGCGACGCTCCACGCTCCACGCTCCACGCTCCACGCTCCCACCGCCTCGTCCGCCGTGCGGCAGGGAGCGGCAACGCCGAGGCGCCGGGCGGCGAGATCCACCGTCCGCTCGGCCATCAGGCGGTAGGTGGTGTACTTGCCGCCGACGATGGAGATGAAGCCGGCGACACCGTCGCGCTCCTCGTGGTCGAGCAGCTTGTAGTCGCGGCTGAGGTCGCGGTCGGCGACGGCCGAGCCGGTCTCCTTGTAGAGCGGGCGCGAGCCGGCCCAGGCGCGCAGCGCACGGCTCTCCGCCAGCCCCGGCACCAGTTTGTCGCCCTCCGTCAGCATGAAGGCGACCTCGTCGGCCGGCATCGTCGTGTCGTCGGGGTCCTCGACGTGCCGGTCGGTCGTGCCGATGACGCAGACGGTACGGATCGGCACGAGGATGTCGCCGTCGGCCGGGGGCTGGCAGCGGTTGATGACGGTGTTGACGAGGCGGTGGTTGAGCGCGACCATCACGCCCTTGCCCGGCACGATGGTGATCGCGACGCCGGCCAGCGCGCCGATCTGCCCGGCCCAGGCGCCGGCCGCGTTGACGACGACGCCGGCCTCGATCGCGCGCTCCTCGCCGGTGCGCCGGTCCACCACCCGCGCGCCCGCGACGCGCGACCCGTCCATGATGAGCGACACCACGCGATGATAGGTCAGCACCTCGGCGCCGTGCTCGCGCGCCGAGCGCAGGTTCGTCGCGACGCTGAGGAAGGAGTCGGCCGCGGCGTCGGGGACGGCGAAGGCGCGCGCGATGCGCGGGTTGAGGCGGGGCTCGCGGCGCAGCGCCTCGCGCACCGGCACTTCCTCGCAGGGGACGCCCTGCTCGCGGCAGGCGGCGACGAAGCGGTCGGCGTAATCGGGCGGGTCCCAGGGCGTCACGACGAAGTAGCCGCCGGTGTCCTCGATGCACTGGGGGATGATGCGGCGGAGGATGGCGTTCTCGCGGGCGCAGTCGCGCGCGGAGACGGGGTCCTTGACGGCGTAGCGCCCGCCCGAGTGCAGCAGGCCGTGGTAGCGCCCGGTCGTGCCGGTGGCGGCGTCGCCGCGCTCGACCAGCACCGCGCGGATGCCGCGCATCGCCAGGTCGCGCAGCACCCCCGCCCCCGTCATCCCCCCGCCGATCACCAGCGCGTCGGTTATCCGGGTCGGTTGCATCGCCACCATCCGCACTTCCCAGCAATCGCGGCGTCTTTCGCTACGGCCAACGATCTGTCACGATGAACTGGGCATCCCCAGCATCTTCCGCAGATCGTGGAGCTCTTCGGGCGTGAGCATCCATTCCCAGAGGCCCCAGACGTCGCGGATGACGTACGGAGAAAGCCAGGGAATCACCTTGGCCCAATCGTGCCGATCCTTGCGGTCGAAGAGGTGCTCGTAAAACGAGACTCCGGCGGCGTTCCCCAGATCCCCGGATCTCTGGCTCAGACACCACTCCGCAAATCCGTAGATCCGACGGAGCGTATCGGCATCGTCGGCATCGTGCGCGTCTTGCACTAACGGAAGCAAGTCCATGAAGAGCTCATAGATCGAGTAATCGCGCTGATTGAGGTCGCGCCGCAGCGCGGGAAATGCCTCTAGCGCCTTCCGTCGCCATGCCGCCATGTCCCGCCTACCGGCTACTGGCCGCTCCGGTTCTCATCGCCGACGTTGCCGGCGCGGAGGAAGAGGCCGCCGTCGACCCAGAAGACCTGGCCGGTCACGTAGGCTGCCGCCTCGGAGCAGAAGTAGAGGACCGCGCCGCCGATGTCCTCGGGGTAGCCGACCCGGCCGAGGGGCGTCAGCGCGGCGAAGGTGCCGGCGTAGTCGGGGAGCTCGTGGCTGGTCCGCTCGATCAGGATCGCGCCCGGCGCGATCGCGTTGACGGTGATGCCGTAGGGGCCGAGTTCGACCGCCAGCCCGACCGTCAGCATGTTGACGCCGCCCTTCGAGGCGTTGTAGGGTGTGGCCCGCTTGAACGCCGAGCGGCTGGCGCCGCTGGAGATGTTGACGACCCGCCCCCAGCCGCCCTCGCGCATGATCGCCGCGGCGGCCTGCGTGCAGAAGAACGTCCCCTTGAGGTTCGTGTCTAGCGTGGCGTCCCAGTGCGCCTCGTCGGTGGCGAAGAAATCCTCCCAGAGGGTGATCCCGGCGTTGTTGACCAGGATGTCGAGCCCGCCGAGCGCGTCGGCCGCCTCGCGCACCAGCCGCCGGCAGTCGGCCACGCGGGCGACGTCCGCGCCGATGGCGACGGCGGTGCGCCCGAGGTCGCGCGCCTGCCTTGCCACCTCCTCGGCGCCCGCGGCGTCGCGGCGGTAGTTGACCGCGACGTCGGCGCCCGCGCGCGCCAGCGCCAGCGCGATCCCCGCGCCGATCCCCTTGCTCGCGCCCGTCACGAGCGCCCGCCGGCCGCTGAGGTCGGGCCCTGGCTGGCTCACTGTTCACCTCCGTGGGAGCGTGGGAGCGTGAGAACGTGAGAGCGTGAGAACGTAGCAGATCCGGTTACGCTCCCACGCTCCCACGCTCTCACCGCGAAATCGTCGCGTCGCGGATGCCGTAGCTGTGCTCGTCGATCCAGGGCTGGCCCTCGGCGAAGCGCGTCGAGCGGAAGGGGCGCAGGTTCACCGTCTTCGGCGCGCCCTCGGTGATCCACTCGGCCAGGCACTTGCCGATCGCCGGGCTGGTCTTGAACGACGTGCCGCTGTCCCCGGTCATGCAGAAGAGGCCGTCGTACTGCGGCAATTGGTCGATGATCGGCCGCGAGTCGGGGCTGTTCATCAGGATGCCGGCCCAGTTGCCGCGCATCGTGCTGTGGCGCATCACCGGCCAGCGCCGCACCAGCATCTCGCGGCAGAGGTCCACGTACTCCTGCGGCACCGACTCGGCGTAGTGGTTCGGGTCGCCGGCGTGGCGGCTGATGCTCGACTCCGCGCCGATGAGCGTGCAGTTGCCGTCGGCCGGCCGCGCCCAGGTGTGGTTGACGCGGTCGATGTACGTCAGGTGCTTGGGGGAGCGGTCCAGCGCCCAGCGGAAGAGGGTCACGCGCGCCAGGATCGGCTGGAGGCCGAGGTCGATGCCGAGCGGGGCGAAGAGTTGATTCGCCCAGGCGCCCGCCGCGACGAGCACCACCGGCGCCTCGATCGTCCCGCGGTCGGTCTCGACGCCGGTCACGCGGTCACCCGCGGTCAGCACGCGCGTGACGGTCGTGTCGAGTTGGAACTCGACGCCGCGGTCCATCGCCGCGCGGGCGAACGAGAAGAGCGTCGCGTTGGGGTCGGCGAAGCCGGAGTCGGGCTCGTAGGCGACGTGGGTGACGTCGCCGACGTAGAGCGAGGGGTCGAGCTCCCTGGCCTGCTCGGCGGTGATGATGTGGGCGTTGGCGCCGACCTCGCGCTGCATCGCGACGTTCGCCTCGAGGTCATGGTAGTACTCGGGCGGCGTGAAGACGAGCAGCCCGACCTGCTGGAGCCCGCAGTCGCCGCCGACCATATCGCGCCAGTTGGTGAAATACTTGAAACTCTCGACCGCCAGGCGCGTCTCCGGCTCGTTGGTGTAGTGCATCCGCACCAGCGCGCCGCTCTTGCCGCTGGCGCCCGCGCCGAGGTGCCGCCGCTCCACGACGACGACCTTCTTGACGCCGGCCTTCGCCAGGTGGAAGGCCGTGCTGACCCCGTTGACCCCGCCCCCGACGACCACCACGTCCGCGTTCGCCACGTCCCCATCCTCCCCGCATCGCGCGCGATCTGCTGCCGGCGACATCGGCGCGCCCGCGCCGCGCCCCAGGATACCGAGGCACGGCGCGCGGTGTCAACGCGGGCGGCGCCTCGCGTATACTTAGGGTGTCAGACAAGGAGGCAGCATATGGCCGTGCAACTCACCATCCCCTACGAGACGCTGGTCGCGCTGGTCGAGCAGTTGCCGCCCGACGAGCAGCAGGATCTGCTGCGCCGGCTGCGCGAGCGGACCGAGCAGCGCGTGATGACCGACGCCGAGTGGCAGGCCGCTTTCCGCTCGCTGCGGATTGACGCCCCTCTCGGCCCGGCGTTCTCCCTCCGCCGCGCGGATTGGTACGATGACGACGAGCGCTAGCGCCTTCGTCGACACCAATGTACTCCTGCGCGCGACGATCGACACGATGCCTCGGCACCCGGAAGCGGCGGGCTTGATTACTGCGCAGCGGGCGGGTGGGGCTGCGCTGTGGATCAGTCGCCAGGTCCTCCGTGAATATCTCGCCATCGTCACCCGGCCCCAGGCATTCCTGATGCCCTTGTCAGCAGATGAGATGACCGCTCGCGCTCGAACCCTCCAAGGCTCTTCCTCATCGCCGTCGACACTGCGGCGGTCACCGTGCGCTTGCTGGCGCTCCTACGCGAGCACCCGACCGGGGGTAAGCAGGTCCACGACGCCAACATCGTCGCTACCATGCTCGCTTACGGCATCGGCACACTCCTGACCTTCAACCATGACGACATGGCGCGCTTCGAGGGCAAAATCAAGCTCGTGCCGTCCGCCTGACCGGCACTCCCCGACCACCTCGCTGGTCGTGCCCAGGCCGCGCAGGCGGCCTTCGTGGCGCCGAAGGCGTCTTCAGCCGCGTCTTTAGCCGCCCGGCCCTTTCCCGACTCCCACTTCTCTGTTATCTGCTATAGTTGCCCCATCGCTTCCTCATCCGTCGGGCCGCGAGCACGCCGCCAGGAGGAGGGTATGGCGCTCGATACCGGTACCGGCCGCCGGCGACCTGCGGGCGACGCCGTCGACGTGGTCGTCGTCGGGGCGGGGCTGGCGGGGCTGTACATGCTCTACCGGCTGCGCGGGCTCGGGTTCAGCGCGCGGTGCTTCGAGGCCGGCGACGACGTCGGCGGCACCTGGTACTGGAACCGCTACCCGGGCGCGCGCTGCGATATCGAGAGCGTGGCCTACTCCTACTCGTTCTCCGAGGAACTCCAGCAGGAGTGGCACTGGACGGAGCGCTACGCCGCCCAGCCGGAGATCCTGCGCTACGTCGGGCACGTCGCCGACCGCTTCGACCTGCGCCGCGACATCCTGTTCGCCACGCGCGTGACCGCCGCGACCTTCGACGAGGCGGCGCGGCGCTGGACTATCGAGACCGACCGCGGCGACCGCGTGTCGGCGCGCTACTGCGTGATGGCGACCGGCTGCCTCTCCGCCGCGCAGGTGCCGCAGTTCCCTGGCCCGGAGACCTTCGCCGGCCCCTGGTATCACACCGGTCGCTGGCCGCACGAGGGCGTCGACTTCACCGGCCTGCGGGTCGGCGTCGTCGGCACCGGCTCCTCGGCCATCCAGTCGATCCCGCTGATCGCGCGGCAGGCGGCCCACCTCTACGTCTTCCAGCGGACGCCAAACTTCAGCATCCCCGCGCATAATGCCCCGCTGGACCCGGAATACGAGCGCTGGGTGAAGGCCAACTACCCCGAGCGCCGGCGGCAGGAGCGGGAGTCGCGCGCCGGCTTCATCGCCGAGCGCGGCGACACGCCGGCCCTGGCGGCGACGCCCGACGAGCGGGAGCGCGCGTACGAGGGGCGCTGGCGGCGCGGCGGCCTCGGCTTCACCTCGGCGTTCGCCGACCTGCTGACCGACCGCGCCGCCAACGAGACCGCGGCCGAGTACGTCCGGGCCAAGATCCGCGCCGCGGTCCGCGACCCGGCCGTCGCGGCGGCGCTCTCGCCGCGGGACTACCCCATCGGCACCAAGCGCCTCTGCCTCGACACCGACTACTACGCGACCTTCAACCGCGACAACGTCACGCTGGTCGACGTCCGCGCCGCGCCGATCGTCGCGATCACGCCGGAGGGGTTGCGGACGCGGGACGCCGCCTACGCGCTAGACAGCATCGTCTTCGCCTGCGGCTTCGACGCGATGACGGGGGCATTGCTCAGTATCGAGATCCGCGGCCGGGGCGGGTGCGCGCTGCGGGAGCGCTGGGCCGACGGGCCCCGCGCCTACCTCGGCCTGATGGTCGCCGGCTTCCCCAACCTCTTCACGGTCACCGGCCCCGGCAGCCCCTCGGTCCTCAGCAACATGATCGTCTCGATCGAGCAGCACGTCGAGTGGATCGCCGACTGCCTGGCCTACCTGCGCGCGCACGGCCTCGCCTGCATCGAGGCGACCGGAGCGGCCGAGGACGCCTGGGTGGCGCACGTCGCCGAGGCCGGCAGCGCTACGCTCTACCCCGCGGCCAACTCGTGGTACATGGGCGCGAACGTCCCCGGCAAGCCGCGCGTCTTCATGCCCTATATCGGCGGCGTCGGGAACTACCGGCGCATCTGCGACGACGTCGCGGCGCGCGGCTACGCCGGCTTCGCCCTGAGCGGCTGACACCGGCCGCTCACCTCAGCCGAGCGGGACCGAGCCGCGCTACGTGCCGTAGCGGCGCGCGGCGCGGGCGCGCGCCTTGGCGGCCTCCACCTCCCGGTCCTTCGGCGCGGCGGTCGTCTCGAGCACGGCGAGGAGGCGCGCCGCGACGCCGGCGATGTCGTCGACGGCGGCGTCGAAGGCGGCCTCGTTCGCCGCGGACGGCTTGGTGAAGCCGCTGATCTTCCTGACGAATTGCAGCGCGGCCGCGCGGATCTCCTCGTCGGTGGCCGGCGGGTCGAAGTTGAAGAGCGGCCTGATGTTGCGGCACATTGCCCTGCTGTCTCCTACTGGTCTGTGTGCCTCGGGCACTCAAGAGGGCGTCGCGCGCTCGCCGCGCGGTCAATAGCCCGGCGGGCGCCGGAAGCCGCCGGCGACGCCCGACAGCGCCGCGGCGACCGCCAGCAGGCGCGCTTCGTCCCAGCGTTTCCCGACGAGCTGCACGCCGATGGGCAGACCATCGTTGTTCTGAGTGTACGGCATGGCGAGGGCCGGGTGGCCGGTGTAATTGAACAGCGTGGCGTGGGCGCAGACCATCCAGTAGTCGACATCCCGGCCGTCGACGCGCAGCGGGGTTCCCGGCTCGCAATGGGGAAACGCGGTCGACATGGACGGCGGGCACAGCAGGACGTCCCACGCCTCGAGGAACCGCTCCCAGGCGAGGATGGACTGGTCGCGCCGGTCCAGCGCCGTCAGGTATTGGGCGAGGGTCGTCGGCGCGGCGCCCTCGTCGGCCTGGGCTGCGCCGACCATCATGCCGATCAGCTCGCCCGCGCTCCGCAGCTCCTCGTGGTAATCGAGCGCCGGCGGGGCCGCCGCTTCGACCGCAGCGCCCGCGCGCTCCAGTGCCCGCGCCAGCGCCGCGACCGCGTCGCGGATCGCCGCGGCGGCCGGGATGCCCGGAAAGGTCGGGACGACGGCGATGCGGAGGTCGCGCAGCGCGACTTCCGGCGCGTCGTCGAGCGGCACCGGCGGCACCTCGGTGTCGCGCCCGTCCGGCCCCGCGATCAGCCGGTACAGGAGCGCCAGATCCTCGGGGGTGCGCGCCAGCGGCCCGACGCACGACATGACGCGGACGCCGCGCGGCGGCGGGAGGCCGGGGATCAGGCCGTCCAGCGAGACGCGGCGTTCGGTCGGCTTCAACCCGAAGACGCCGCAGAAGTGCGCCGGGAGGCGGATCGACCCGGACAGATCGGTGCCGATGTCGAGAGGCGTGAGGCCGGCGGCCAGCGCCGCCGCCGCGCCGCCGCTCGACCCGCCCGGCGTGCAAGACATATCCCAGGGGTTGTTGGTGCGCCCGAAGATCGGATTGGCGGTCTGGTAGTCGCCCAGCATCGTCGCGACGTTGGTCTTGCCGACGAGGATGGCGCCGGCTGCCTTGAGGCGGGCGGCGACCGTCCCGTCTTCCCGCGGCACCTGCCCTGCCAGCGGCGGGAATCCGGTGGTGGTGCGCACGCCCGCCGTCGCGTGGGCGTCTTTCAGCGTGAAGGGGACGCCGTGCAGCGGCCCCCAGACCTCGCCGCGCGCGAGCGCCGCATCCGCCGCCCGCGCCCGCTCGTGCGCCCGCCCGGCATCGAGCGTGACGACGGCATTCAGCGCGGGGTTGTGCCGCTCGATCTGCGCCAGGTGGGCCTCCAGCACCTCGACGGCCGAGGCGCGGCCCGCCCGGATGGCGCCGGCCAGGTCCGCCGCGCTGGAGAAGACGGTATCCATCGTGGGTACTCCCGTGGTTGCTCCGGCTGGCGTTGTGTGACCGGCGCCGCGTCAGTCGTCGAGCGCCTGGTAGACGAGGGTCCAGAAATCGCGGCAGACGGCCGGAGGGCTGGGGGAATCCCAGGCGCGTTGGGTCAGCAGGACGCCGATGAGATCCTCGCGCGGGTCGGCGTGCCAGGAGGTGCCGAGGCCGCCGTCCCAGCCGAATCGGCCGGGCGTCGCGGCGAGGTCGTCGCGCCGGGTGACGACGGAGACGCCGAAGCCCCAGCCGTGGCCGTCGAAGAAGCCCTCGGTGAGCCCGGAGGCGGCCTTCTGCGCGGGCGTCAGTTGGTCGGTCGTCATGGCCTCGACGGCGGGGCGCGACAGTATGCGGGTGTTCCCGTGTTTCCCCCGGTTGAGGAGCATTTGGCCGAAGGCCAGGTAGTCGTCGGCCGTCGAGACGAGGCCCCCGCCGCCGGACGGGAAGGCCGGGGGCCGGCTCCACTGGCCCCCCGCGGCCTCGTCGAAGACCGCGAGCGTCCCGGTGGCGGGATCGGCCCGGTAGCCCGTCGCGAGCCGGTCGAGCTCCGCCGCCGGCACGCTGAACGCGGTGTCCCGCATGCCGAGCGGGTCGAAGAGGCGCTCGCGCAGGAACGCCTCCAGCGGCTGGCCCGTGGCGCGCGCGATCAACACGCTCAGCACGTCGGCGCCGGTGTTGTAGAGCCAGCGCTCGCCCGGCTGGGCCATCAGCGGCAGCGTCCCCAGGCGGCGCAGCCACTCGTCCGGCGCGGGCATCGCCGCCGGGCTCGGCGGCCCCATGCCGATCTGCAGGTCGTGCGCCGCGCGGAGGATCGGATAGGCGTCCGGCGGCGCCTGCAGTTGCCCGAAGCCCATCGTGAAGGTCAGAAGGCCGCGCGGGGTGATCGGCCCGCGCGCGGGGACGGTGTCGTCGAGCGAGCCGTCGAGACGCCGCAGCACCCGGCGGCCGGCCAGTTCGGGCAGCAGGCGGTCCACCGGGTCGTCCAGCCGCAGGTTGCACTCTTCGACCAGCAGCAGCGCCGCCGCGGCGACAACCGGCTTGGTCATCGAGGCGATGCGGAAGATGGTGTCGCGCCGGACCGGCGCGCCGCCGAGCGCCAGCGCGCCGAGGGCCTCGACGTGCGTCTCGCCGCGCCGGCTGACCAGCGCGACGAGGCCGGGCACCTCGCCGCGCTCGACGTAGCCGGCCATGGCGTCGTGCAGGCGCTGGAGCCGCGCCTGGGACAAGCCTCCGGTGCTCATCGCCGTGTCCTCCTTGCCCGCGCCGGGCGCCCGCCGCGGCTCACGCCGGGGTGTAGACGAGTTCGACCGCGCCGTCGGGGAAGGCGCGCTGCCGCTCGAGCCGCAGCGCCGACCGCGGGGCGGCGCCCGCGGTGAAGAGCGGGACACCCTCGCCGAGCAGGACCGGCAGCACGACCAGGCCCAGGCGCTCGATCGCGCCGAGCCCGAGGAAGGCCCGGAGGGTCTGCGCCCCGCCGAGCACCTGCACGTCGCCCGTCAGCCCGGCGTCGCGGAGTTGCGCGACGAGGTCGGCCGGGCCGCCCGCGGAGGCGACGACGTCCGGGTGCGTATTGGCGGGGAGCGGGTGGGAGGTCATGACGTAGACGCGCCGCCCTTCCCAGGGCCAGATCCTCTGCTCGGTCCAGAAGGCGTGGCCGAAGTCGAAGGTATTGCGGCCGATGACGATCGCCTCGCACTCGGCGATGAAGTCGGCGTAGCCGTGCGACTGGCCCGGCACGAACGTGGGCACGGCGTCCCACGCCGGCATCCCGTCGGGCGTCGCGATGTAGCCGTCGGCGCTGATGCCGATGTGAGTGCGGATGAGCATGGTGCGCTCCTTCCTGTCGTAGCGTTCTCGACCTGAACCGCCGGCTGGTCATTCGCCTTGCGGCAGTGGCGCGTCGAGGAAGGGCGGGACCAGCGCCAGCAGCCAGTCCGTGCGCTCGAGCATCCCGACGTGCGTCGTGCCGGGGAGGACGGCGAGCCGGGCGGCCGGGAGCCCAGCGAAGTCGCCGAAGACCCCGCCGCCGCGCAGCCGGAACATCTCGACCGCGTGTTCGGGGCGGGTGCCGTCGGAGTCGCCGATGACGATGAGGGTCGGCGCGGCGATGCCCCGGACGGCCTCGGCGGGCCAGTCGCCGGCGGTCATGTCCATCTGCTTCAGCTTCTCGACCAGCGCACCGAACGCGGCCGGATCGGGCGCCACCTCGTCATAGGCGGCGCGCCAGGGGGTGCCGTCGAACAGCGCTGGCGTGATCTGCTCGATGCCCGCCCACACCTCGGGGTACATCCCTTCCCTGGTGTACGACGACGAGACGAGGACCAGCTTACGCACCAGCGCCGGGTGGCGGATGGCGAACTCCAGCGCGACGCCGCCCCCCAGGCTGTAGCCGTAGACGTCGGCGCTGCCGATGCCCAGGTGTTCGAGCAGGGCGGCGGTGTCGTCCGCCAGGTTCGCGTAGGTGATCGGCCGGTCGATGTCGCCCGTGCGGCCGTGCGCCTGGAACTCGACGGCGATGACCTGCCGGCTCCTGGCGAAGCCCGCGATCAGGTCGCGCAGCAGCTCGAGCGTCATGAAGGAGCCGTGGAGGACGACCAGCGGCTGCCCCTCGCCGTGGATCTCGTAATACATCTGCAGCCCGTTGACCGGGGCGTAGCCGGTCCGCGGCGCGTTCGTCGACATCGGAACCTCCTGCACGTGTTGTCGTCCATCTCCGACGATGATCGCCATCGCCGGTGGCCCGGAGGCCCGCCCCCTGGGCCACCGGCCGGGCGGGCGCCGTAGTCAGTCGCGGGTGGCCTCGGCGATGATCGCGCCGATGCGCCCGGCCGTCTCGAAGTCGGGCGCGAGCCGGTTCTTGGTCAGCGCGTACGCGACGTCGGTCGTACGGTTCGCGCAGGCGTAACTACCGCCGACGCCGCCGACGCCGAAAACGCCGACCCCGTCGATGGAGTAGCCCAGGCCCCACGACGTCGGGAAGCCGAAGATCTGGTCGGGGCCGGACATCGCCACCGCCGTGACTTCGCACAGCCGTTCCGGCGAGATCAGCCGCACTCCGTCGACCTCGCCCAGCAGCGCGGCGTACATGCGCGCCACGCCGCGGGCCGTCACCGTGCCGCCGGCCGGGATCTCGGCGCCGAGCACGTCGTCGCGGTTGCCGTAGGCGGCGGTCATGCACTCGGCCGGGCCGATCTTGAAGATGGGGGAGTCGGGGGGCATCGGCGGCATCTCCTGGCCGCGCGGGGCGTCCTCCAGGCGGGCCAGCCGGCCCCGCTCCGATTCTGGGACGCGGAAGAAGATCTCGTCCTGGATGCCGAGCGGCGTCGCGACCTCTTCGAGCACCACCTGCGAGATCGTCTTGCCGGCGACCCGGCGGATGATCTCGCCGACGAGATAGCCGAAGGTGACGGCATGGTAGCCGATCTTCGTGCCCGGCTCCCACCATGGCTCGGCGCCGGCGACGATCGCGCACATCTTCGACCAGTCGCAGAGGTCCGCCACGGTGATGCCGGCTGGCAGGCCCGGCACGCCGGCCGACTGGCTCAGGGCGTGCCGCACGGTGACGCGCTCCTTGCCGTGCGCGGCGAACTCGGGCCAGAGCTCCGCGATCGGCGTGTCGTAGCAGAGCACGCCGTGCTCGGCGAGGACGTGGGCCGCGGTCGCGGCGACGCCCTTGCCGATCGAGTAGGAGAAGAACGGCGTGGCCGGCGTCACCGGCCGGCCGGTCGCCGGGTCGGCCACGCCCGCGACGGCGTCGACGATCAATTCGCCGTGCCGGTAGACGGCGACCTGCAGCCCCCGCTCGGCGCCGGACACGACCAGCTCGTCGATGGCCTCCTGGACGCGACGCTGAAGGTTGTCGCTCATGGTCAGCCCCCTCTCGTTCTGTACGACGCTAAGAGTATCGTCGCGGCGAGCGCCACCTTCACTCGACCCCCGGCAGCGGCGCGTCGAGGAAGGGTCCGACAATCGGCAGCAGGAGGTCGGTGCGGTAGAGGATGTTGAAGTGGGTCGTGCCGGGGAGGACGGCGAGCTGGGAGCGTGGCGGCGCGCCCATGCCGCCGTCCTCCGGCGCGCCGCCGAGCAGGCGCAGCATCTCGACGGCGTGCTCCGGGCGGACCAGGTCGCTGTCCCCGATAACGAGCAGCGTCGGCGCCTCGATCGCCGCGATGTCGGCCGCGGGCCAGCCCGGGAAGTCCATCAGGGCGTGCTGCACCTTCTCCACGAAGACGGGCCAGTGCGCCGGGTTCGGCGCGGTCTCGGCGTAGGCGCGCTCCATCGGCGTCCCGGCGAGCGCCGCGGCCGACATCCCCCGCCAGCCGGCGACGATCGCGGGGTAGTAGCCGTCGTTGCTGTAGACGGCCGAGATGGCGACGAGCCTCCGCACCAGTTCGGGGTGCTTGCTCGCGAGGCGCAGGCCGACCATGCCGCCGAGGCTGTAGCCGACGACGTCGGCTCGCGCGACCCCGAGTTGCCCGAGCAGGCCGGCGACGTCCTCCGCCATCTGCTCGGCGCTGAGCGGGCGGTCGAGGTCGGCGGTGCGGCCGTGGCCCTCCAGCTCGACGGCGATGACCTGCCGGCTCGTGGCCAGGGCCGGCAGGAGCGGCCCGAGCGCGTCGACGGTCATGAATCCGCCGTGCAGCAGCAGGAGCGGTCGGCCGGCGCCGTGGATCTCGTGGTACATCGTGAGGCCGTCCACGGTCGCGTAGCCGCGCGTCACGTCGTCGCTCACATCATACTCCTCGTTTACGTGCGCCTCGGCGGCGCGTGCTGTGGTCTGTCTGGCGTGGGGGCGGCGGGATCGCGGCCGGCGGTCAGGTGGGGCGGTAGCGGAGGGTGACGATGCCCGAGTCGTAGACCGTGCTCTCGGCGAGCGCGAGACAGGTACGCTCCGTCAGTCCCCTCGCGCGTCCGCGAAGCGCCAGCGCGTCGCGCTGAAGTTCGCGCCCCGGCCGTAGCCGAACACCTTGGTCGGCGCGACCGCATAGACGAGCACCCGGCCGCCGTCGCCGTGGAGCGCGCCGTCGCGCACCTCGAAGCGCCAGCCGTACTTCTCGGCGTAGCGCGCGGCCAGGCGCCGGAGCGTCGCCTCGTCGTCAACCGGCGCGGCGTCGCCCTCGACCACCAGATCGAGACCCTCGTGCAGGGCGTTGCAGCCGGTCGTGAGGACGCAATGGGCGTTGCGCGCGAGGTTGCGCGCCTTGCGCTCCCCCTCGCCCGTGCTGAAGTAGAGCGCGCCGTCCAGCCAGATGGCGAGCAGCGGCGTGACGTGCGGCCGGCCGTCCGGGCGCACCGTCGCCAGCCAGAAGATCTCCGCCCGCTCCAGGGCCTCGCGCGCCTCCGTCCACGGCGTTGGCGTCGCGCCGGGGCTGCTGAACTGCGCGTGCAACTCGGTTGTCGGGTCCATCGCGGCCTTCTCCTTCCGTCCGGCGCCTGGGGACCGGGTCCGCGCGGGCCTCGCCCCGCGTGGCTGCCGGCCGGGCGCAGCCGGATCTGGTTCGCTCGTCCCCGGCTAGCGGGAGGGGCCGCCTTCCGCGGCGGCCGGCCGATCGGGGGCGAATGTGCCGTAATTGATGTCCTCGGCGCGCTCGTAGGTGGCGATGATGACGCCGGTGGTCGACGTCTTGGTGTCGGCGAGACGGAGGCCGGCGGGGATGGTGCCGTCGCCGAAGAGCCGCTTCCCGCTGCCGAGCAGCGCCGGGTGGATCAAGAGGTGGAACGTGTCGACCAGGTCGTTGGCAAGCAGGGTCTGGATGAGCTGCGAGCTGCCGTGGACCTGCAAGTCCGGCCCGTCCTGCTGCTTGAGGCGCGCGATCTGCTCGACGACATCCTCACCGATCAGGACCGACGGGGACCAGTCGGCGTTGGCGAGGGTGGTGGAGACGACGTACTTGGTGGCGGCGTTCAGCGGCCCGGCACCCTCCTCCTCGGAGGCGTGCGGCCAGTAGGAGGCGAAGATCTCATAGGTCTTCCGGCCGAGGAGGAGGTCGAACGGCGGGCTCATGAATTCGCCCATCTCCCGATCCATGCGGTCGTCCCAGTAGTTGACCGACCAGCCGCCGTGCGCGAAGCCGCCGCCGTCGTCCTCGCCGGGGCCGCCGGGGGCCTGCATGATGCCGTCGAGGGACATGAAAGTGGTGACGAGGATCTTCCGCATGTGGTGCATCTCCTCCTGTGGGTGCGAGTCAGGCGTCAGACCGCGTGGTCGGGGCAGCCTGGCGATCGCGCCCTGATCGTCGCCGGGGCTTTCTGGGCTTCCGGCTTCTCGGGCTCCTGCGCAGCGTGATCGTCGCCAAACCCTCGGCGCCCGGCCCTGGCTCGAGTTGCTCCACGATACGGCCGACTCGGGCGAACAGGCCTGCTGGTTACCTTCTCGGTTCATACCGCATCGCGACCGAGCCCGAGGCGAACTCCAGCCGGCTCACAAGCTTCAGGTCGAGATACGTCGAGAGCCCCGCGAGTAACGTCGGCCCGTGACCCGCGAGTCTGGGCTGCACCACGAACTCGTATTCATCGATCAATCCCAGCTCCGCCAACGCCAGCGGGAGTTTCACGCCGCCCACGAACAGTCCTGTACCCGACTCCTCCTTGAGCTGTTGCACGGCCTTCGCCAGATCCCCGCGCACGAGCTCCGCGTTCCAATCCACCCGGTCCAGAGTGCTCGACACGACGTACTTCTTGGCCGCGTCGATCGTCCGGGCGAAGGGTTCCATCCACTCGGCCATCCACTCCGGCCGCACTCCCGTCGCCGGCAGCCGCCACGCTGCCTCCATCATCTCGTAGGTCACCCGGCCAAAGAGGAGGGCATCGGCCTGTGCGAGGCTCTCAGCCCAGTAACGATGCATTTCCTCGTCCGTCGGAATTCCTGCACGATGATCGCAGCACCCGTCCAACGTGACGTTGATGGAATACCGAAGGGGTCGCACCGTATGCACCTCCCATCGCTTCAGGCGTTTAGCGCTGACAGCACACCGCGAGAGGATGCCGTCAATGGGGAATCCAGCGCAGGTGGCCCGCTTCGGGGTCTACCGCAATCTCCGCCGCGTCCGCCGCGCCGCCCGGTTAGGTCTTCTCGGATGGGACGTTAGCCGCCGAGCGTCGCGCGGATGCTCGCCAGGTGCTCGCGTGCGTGGCCGATCACGATCCACTCCAGCACCTGCGCCACGCTCAGGTCGTGCCCGCCGAAGACCCCGGCGGTGCGCTCCAGTTGCTCGTCGGTCAGGCCGCGGAGGAGGCGTGCCAGGGCGGCCGCGTTCTCCCGCAGCGCGGCGAGCGTCTCAGCCTTGCCGACCGCGGCGAAATCGCGGGCGTGCCGCGCGTTGCTCTCATCGACATCGGCCATCGAGCTGCCGGGTGAGCGCGTCTTCCCGGCCGCCAGCGCCCCGACCAGGCCGATGAAGTCGTGGTGGACCGAGGCGATGTGGTGCGCCACCACCCCGACCGGCCAGCCCTCCTCCGCGCTCGGTCGCCGCCACTCCTCGTCGGTGCAGCGCTCGACCGTCGCGATGAGCGCGTCGTTGACCGCCTCGAACTCGGCGGCGAGCCGTCCTACCTGCGTTTGCGCTTGGGTCATCGGTACTCCTCCTGTCGCGAGACAACGTTCTCCCCAGCCCTCGCCGGGCTTCAGAGGCCCGGTGCAGGCTGCCGCGCGGGTCGCGTGCGGGTAGTTGGGGTGGCCGCGCTATGCCGGCCGGTAGGTCAGGATGACGACCCCCTTGCCGGTCGTCTTGCTGTCGACCAGTTGCAGCGTCGCCTCGTTGCCCTGACGGAAGAGGGGCTTCTCGCCGTGCCCCAGGATGATCGGGTGGATCATGAAGCGGTACTCGTCGACGAGGTCGTGCTGCCGCAGCGTCTCCAGCAACACGCCGCTGCCGGCGACCAGGATGTCCCGGTCGTACTGCTCCTTCAGCCGGGAGACCGCGTTCGGGACGTCGTCCCTGATGATGGTCGAGTTGTTCCACTCCGCCTTATCGAGCGTCGTGGAGACGACGTACTTGGGCATGCCGTTCATGCGCTCGCCGAACTCCCCGGTGTCCGTCATGGTCGGCCAGGCGGCGGCGAAGCCCTCGTAGGTTCGGCGTCCCAGCAACTGCGCGTCGCTCGCCATAAGCTCGCCGAACTTGAACTGCGCGGCCTCCTCGTTCCAGAACGGGAAGGACCATTTGCCCGGCTCGTCCATGTAGCCGTCCAGGGTCACGTACTCCGTAACGACGAGCTTGCCCATCGTGTCCTCCGTCGTGCGACTTCCCTCGTCGGGTCGGACATGGCGGCCGGGGTGGATGATCGCGCGACCGCGAATAGATTGACTATCGCCGCCCCGGCCGCGTGGCGTCGGGACATCGCCCGACCACACGTCCAGCGTAGCACATGTGTTCGGTTCGCGCTTCTCCGATCTTGCTCACGCACGCCCCGGCCCGCCCGGAATCGGGGGCAGGCATCGAGCGGCAGGGCGGGGCGGCGGCCATCTCAGTCGCAGCCCTCGGCCCCCACCGGCGCGACCGGCGGCGTCGCGGCAGCGACGCGGGTCGGCGCCGCGTCGGCCGTGGCGCGGAGGAGCGCGACGCCGATTAGGGCCGCCGCGACGGCGAAGCCGGCGCCGGCGAGGAACGCTGCGTGGTAGCCGCCGGTGAGGGCGGCGGGCGCGGCGTCGCCTGCCAGGAGGAGCGCGTGCGTGCGCGCGGCGGCCAGGCTGGCGAGGATGGCGAGGCCGAGGGCGCCGCCCATCATGAAGGCGGTGTTGACGACGCCCGAGGCGAGGCCCGAGTCGCCCGGCGCCACGTCGCTCATCGCGGCGAGCAGCACCGGGTTGAAGGCGATGCCGACGCCGAGGCCGAGGAGGATCATGCTCGGGAGCACATCCACGGCGAAGGTGCCGCCGACCGGCGCCCGCGCGAAGAGCGCGAGGCCGCACGCGACCAGCAGCATCGCCGTCGCCAGCGGGGACCGGATGCCGAAGCGCAGGACCAGTTTGGCGGAGAGACCGAGCGAGAACGCGCCCATGATCAGGTTAGCCGGCAGGAAGGCGAGCCCCACCTGGAGCGGGCTGTAGCCGAGCACCAGCTGGAGATAGAGCGCGGCGAGGAAAAACCAGGCGAACATGGCGGCCGACCAGAGGACGCCGACGATGCTGGCGGCGGCCGTGTTGCGCAGCCGGAAGAGGCCGAGCGGCATCAGTGGCGCGGGCACCCGCCCCTCGATCGCGACGAAGAGCGCCAGCAGCGCCGCGGCCGCGCCGAGCAGGCCGAGCGTCCGGGCTGACGTCCAGCCCGCGTGGTTGCCGTTGACGATCGCGTAGACGGCGAGCATCAGCGACGCGGTGACGGTGACCGCGCCAGCGACGTCGAGCCGCCCCGCGGCGGCCGGGCCGCGATCGGCGGGCAGCAGGGCCAGGCTGAGGGCGCAGACCGCCGCGCCGATCGGGGGATTGATCAGGAAGATCCAGTGCCAACTGAGCGCGTTCGTCAGCAGACCGCCGAGGAGCACGCCGAGAGAGCCGCCGCCGGCGGCGACGAAGCCGTAGACACCCATCGCCCTGGCCCGCTCGGCCGGCTCGGTGAACAGGGTCATGATCAGCGAGAGCGCGACCGCGGCGACGATCGCGCCGCCGAACCCCTGCACCGCGCGCGCGCCCACCAGGACTGCCCTCGAGGTCGCTAGGCCGCAGCCGGCCGAGGCCAGCGCGAAGAGGGCGGTCCCGCCGAGGAACAGGCGCCGGTGCCCGAAGAGGTCGCCGAGCCGCCCGCTGAGCAGGAGGAAGCCGCCGAAGGTGAGCAGGTAGCCGTTCACCACCCAGGCGAGCGCGCTGGCGGAGAAACCGAGGTCGGCCTGGATCGACGGCAGCGCGACGCCGACGATGGTCGAATCGAGGACGATCATCAGATCGCCGAGACAGAGGATGAGCAACGCCAGCCAGCGCCGGTCGCGGCGCCCAGACCCGCATCTGGAGGAAGCAGCCCCGTTCTTGCCCGTGCGACTCAGGTCCATCAGCAGCCCTTTCCGCGCTCGTCCGTGCAGGACGCCGTACCCGTCTGCGCCTGTCCGCCCCGCGGTAGCAGGGGCGGCGGAACGAACCGGCGCTACGGCCAGATTAGCACGGATGTTCTGGCGACGCTTCTCAGATCTTGCTCACGCGCCCGCCGCCCGGGCCGCCTGGAAGCGCGGGCAGGAGTCGAGCAGCAGCGCGGGGAGGGCGACCAGGATCGGCGGGTCGGTCGGCCGCGCCGGGCGGAGGGCGACCTCCGCGGGGCCGCTGACCCGGCCGCCGCGCACGCGCAGCGGCCCGGCCGCGCGGCCGACGTGGAGCGCGGCGCCGGGCAGCAGGCTCGCCAGCGGGTCGCGCGGGTGCGGCACGGCGGCCGCGAAGAGGTGGTACTGGCCGTCAGGCGGGGTGGGGAAGTGGAACGGGCCGGGCCCGGCCAGCACCGTGCCGGCGACCGGCCGGCGCTGGGCGATCGGGTCCGAGAA
>DASSSV010000578.1:0-3988 GCA_035708265.1 Thermomicrobiales bacterium
AGGCCGACCAGTTGCACGGCGGGCCGCCGGGCCGCGCGCCCGGCCGGGAGGAGCGCCAGCAGCGGCGCGCCGACACCAGCGAAGCCGTAGGCCGCCCCGACGAGGCGCGTCGTGCCGCGGTCGGCGGGGCCGGCCTCCAAGCTCCTCGCCTCCTCGCCCTGCCGCAGCCGCCCCTCCGCGACGAGGAAGACGCCCAGCAGGGCGTAGGCGAGCGCGACGTACCAGCCGGACGAGCGGCGCATGGTCCCCTCCTGGCGGGCGCGGCCCGCCGCGATCAGTACCGCCAACCGGAAGCGAGTGCGACGGCCCAGTCGGGCCGGCCGAGCGCCGCCGCCCGCGCCGAGGCGCGCTCCCAGTCGTAAGGCACCTGGACCAACTCGACCGCCCAGGTGCGACCGCGCCGCGTCAGGATGGCGTACTTCGCGTGCGGCGTGTAGGACTCCATGACATGCGGCGCCGGCGCGTCGTCGTCGTAGGCCGGCACTCCGACGCTGCCCGGATTGACGACGAGCATACTGTCGTTGAGCGCGACGACGCGCGGGATGTGGCTGTGCGCGCAGCAGACGAGGCGCTGCGGGACGTCGGCGAGGTCGCGGGCGATCTCATCGCGCGGCCGGAGCCGGCCACCCTCCCCGGTCGGCGGTTCGAGCAGGTAGGTTGTGTCCGATGCCGGGGTGCCGTGGCAGAGCAGGACGTCGTCGGAGACGACGCGCGTCGGCGGCAGGGCGCGGAGCCAGTCGAAGTGCCGCGGCGCCAGGCGCTCCGCCGACGCCTGGAAGGCCGGCGGCCGTGGCTCCGCCAGCAGCAGGCGGTCGCCGTTGCCGCAGATGCTCGGTATCGCGCGGGCGAGCAGGAGGTCGGCGGTGGCGGCCGGGTCGAGCGGCCCGTAGAGGCTGTCGCCCAGGTCGAACAGGCGGGCGATCCCGCGCCGGTCGACGTCCGCCAGCACCGCCTCCAGCGCCCAGACGTTCGCGTGGATGTCGGCGAGCAGGGCGAAGGTGTCCGCTTCTTCCACGGCGATACCCTCCCCGATCTCGCGGGCCACGCTCACGACGCGCGGGCGGGGCCGGAGACGACCACGCCGGGCGTCGCGCCGGTGTGTTCGCCCTCGCGGACCACGCGCGCGCCGTTGACCCAGACCTCGCGGACGCCGGTCGAGAGTTGATGGGGCTCCTCGAAGGTTGCGCGGTCGCCGATGGTCGCCGGGTCGAAGACGACGACGTCGGCGTAGCAGCCGGCGCGCAGCAGGCCGCGGTCGCGCAGGCCGAGGCGGTCGGCCACGGCCGAGGTCATCTTGCGCACGGCGTCTTCGAGCAGCAAGACACCCTCGTCGCGGACGTAGTGGCCGAGGACGCGGGTGTAGGTGCCGTAGGCGCGCGGGTGGATCGGGCCGCGCTCGGCCGCCCAGGCGGGGTCGACGCCGCCCGCGTCGGTCGAGACCTTCATCCAGGGCAGCGCTAGCTGCCGGCGCACGTTCTCCTCGGTCATCATGAAGTAGATCGTGCCGATGCGCTGACCCTCGGCCGCGAGGAGGTCGATCGCCGTGTCGAGCCAGTCAGTCCCGCGCTCGGCCGCGATGGCGGAGAGGCGCATCCCGTTGTAGCGGCGTAGTTCCGGCTTCTCCAACCCCACCGGGACGATGCCGTCCGCCCCGGCTTGCTGGCCCATCGCCTCCCAGTCGCCCGACGGGTGCAGCGCCGCCTCGCGGATCGTCGCGCGCGTCGCGGGGTCGCGCAGGTTGTCGAAGAGCTTGCCGTCGGCCGCGGCCCAGGGCGGCAGCACCGACGACAGCCCGGTCCCGCCCGCGACGTAGGGGTACATGTCGGCGGTGACGTCCTGGCCGGCCGCGCGCGCGGCGTCGATCATCGCGATGACCTCGGGCATCTTGCGCCAGTTGTCCCGCCCGGCCGCCTTGAGGTGGTAGATCTCGACCGGCAGCCCCGCGCGCCGCCCGATCTCCAGCGCCTCGGCGATCCCCTCGACCAGTTTCTCCGCCTCCGAGCGGACGTGCGTGATGTAGACGCCGCCGTGCTCGGACACGACCTTGCAGACTTCGACCAGCTCGTCGGTGTCGACGTAGGCGTCGGGCGGGTAGATCAGCGCGTAGGAGACGCCGAACGCGCCGTCCGCCATCGCCTCGGCCATCACCCGGCGCATCGTGTCGAGCTCGTCGGCCGTCGCCGGGCCCATCGCCATGCCCTTGGCGTACTGCCGGAGCGTGCCGCCGCCGAGGAACGAGCCGACGTTCGGCGAGACGCCGCTCTGCGCCATCGCGGCCAGCCAGTCGCCGAAGCGCCGCCAGCCGCGCGCCCGCTCGCGCCAGAGGCCCAGCCGTTCCTCGAAGCCGCGCTGCGGCAGCGGGTCGTCGAGCCGGCCGCCGAAGGGCGCGGGCGTCCACGCCTCGCCCATGATCTCGGTCGTCACGCCCTGCGTGATCTTCGACAGGCAGCGCCCGTCGACCATCAGCGGGATGATGGAATGGCTCTGGATGTCGATGAACCCAGGGCAGACGACCATCCCGGCCGCCTCGACCACCTCCGCCCCCTCCGCCGACAGCCGCCCGGCCGGCGCGACCGCCGCGACCCGGTCGCCCGCCAGCGCCACGTCGCCGTAGAACCACGGGTTGCCGGTGCCGTCCACCACCCGCGCGCCCCGAATCAGCACATCGATCCCGGCCATCTCAGCCTCCCCTACAATTCTTTCACCGCAGAGACGCTGAGAGCGCAGAGGACGAGGAGAGGTCGAATGAAGCACAAGGTACGATTGAGTGACGTCCTGCTCTCTTCGTTCTCTGCGTCCTCTGCGCCTCCGCAGTGAACGTCCTCAAGCTTCTACTCGGCCACGCGCTCGGCCAGGCGGCCGCCGGCGCGGATGAAGAGCGGGCGGCCGTCGGGGCCGGGGATGAAGTCGACGCGGGCGCCCTCGCCCTCGCCGCCGGCGACGACGAACTCGCGCTCGCCGATGGGGCGGAGGCGCTGCGGCGGCAGCGGGGTGTCGGCGTCGCGCAGCGGGCTCCGCTTCGCCACGGTGGCGAGGCGCAGGCCGCCGTCCTCGACCGTCACCGTGATCTCGGTCTGCGGCTGGGAGTAGCGGCCGGCGAGGCGGGCCAGGTCGGCCGGCGCGAGCGCGACCGTCGCCGGCTCGGCGCGCTCCAGGTCGCAGTAGCGCGCCAGCGTCCAGCGCTCGATGCCCCGGATCGCCGCGCTGCCCCGCGCGCTGTTGGTCAGGACCGCCAGCGCGAAGCGCCGCGCCGGCACCAGCGTCAGGTGCGCCTGGAAGCCGCTGGTCGTCCCGCCGTGGCCGATCACCGTCGTGTCGCCGATCCTCTCGATCGCCCAGCCGAGGCCGTACCACTGGGCGAAGTTGCCGGCGCGCACCTGCGGCTCCTGCATCGCCCGGAGCGTCGCCTCGCGCAGCACGCGCGTCCCGTCGGCCGTGCCGTCGCCCAGGTGGAACCGGGCGAAGGTCAGCAGGTCGCCGGCGGTCGAGATCACGCCGCCGGCCGGGTTGCGGTTGCGCGGGTAGTACTGCGGGGCGACCTCGTGCTCGTCGCCGCCCGGCTCCTTCTGGTTGTGGCCGACCGCGAAGGGGTGGACGACCGCCTCGTGGAGATAGTAGGTCGTGTGGGCCAGGCCGAGCGGCGCGAAGACGCGCTCGTGCATCGCCGCCTCGAAGGTCGTGCCGAGCGCGCGCGCGACCGCCGCGCCGGCCAGGTGGAAGCCGGCGTTGCAGTAGGTCCAGAGCTCGCCGGGCGCGGTCACCTGGCGCAGCGTGTGGAAGCGCCCGATCGCGCGCGCCAGCGCGTCCTCGCCCCAGCCGTGGTCCTCGAAGAAATCGCCGTAGAGCCCGCTCTGGTGGCTGAGCAGGTGGCGCAGCGTGATCGCGCGCCGGGCGGCCTCGTCGGCAAGCCGGAGTTCGGGCAGGTACTCCGCGATCGGCGTGTCGAGGTCGAGTTTGCCCTCGTCCACCGCGGTCATCGCCAGCGTCG
>DASSSV010000579.1:0-2293 GCA_035708265.1 Thermomicrobiales bacterium
GATGCGGTGCCGGACTCCGCGGCGGCGTCCTCCGCGGACGGGCGGGCGCGCTTGGAGCGGCGGCTGACCACGTTGTCGGTCGCGCCGGTGATCGCCGCGACCAGCTCCTCGGCGGACGTCGCCTCCGCGTCGAACACGCCGTTGTTGCGGCCGAGCCGCAGCACCGCGACGCGGTCGGCGACCGCCTTCACGTCCGCCATGCTGTGGCTGATCATGATGACGCCGAGGCCGCGCTCGCGGAGCCGCTCGATCAGGTTCAGCACCTCGGCGGTCTGCGCGACGCCGAGCGCGGCGGTCGGCTCGTCCAGGATGATGACCTTCGGGTCGCCGAGCAGCGAGCGGGCGATCGCGACGGTCTGCCGCTGCCCGCCGGACAGCGCCGCGACCGGCGCCTCCACCGACGGGATCTTCGCCGACAGCTGGCGCAGCAGCTCCCGGGACCGGACCTCCATCGCGACCTCGTCCAGCCGCAGCGCGCGCAGCTCCCGGCCGAGGAACAGGTTCTCGATGACGTTGAGGTTCTCGCAGAGCGCGAGGTCCTGGAAGACGGTCGCGATGCCGAGCTGCTGCGCCGCCGCGGGGCTCGGGACCGACACCTCGCGGGACTCGAAGGTGATGGTCCCCGCGTCCGGCGGGTGCACCCCGGACAGGACCTTCACCAGCGTGGACTTGCCGGCGCCGTTGTCGCCGACGAGCGCGACGACCTCGCCCGCCGCGACGTCCAGGTCGACGCCGGTGAGCGCGGCGACCGCGCCGAAGGACTTGCTGATGCCGCGCAGCGACAGCAGCGCGCCGTCCTTCGCGGCGGCCGGGGCGGGGGCCGTGGGGGTGGGCGTGGGTGACATGACCGACCTTCGTGGATCGTTGCCCGATGCGGGCCGCTACTTGATGCCGAGCTGGGTGCAGCCCGCGGCGTAGTCGGCGGTGCAGACCTGCGACGCCTTGAGCGCACCGCCCGGTCCGAGCAGCACGGTGGCGATGTTGTCCTTCGTCACCACGGTCGGCGTGAACAGCTCCGACGGGGTGTTGAACAGGGTCGCGTTCGGCTTCGGCTTCTCGCCCTTGACCAGCTCGTACGCCGCCTGCGCCGCCGCCTCCGCGACGATCTTGATCGGCTTGGAGATGGTGTTGTACTGGTCGCCGTTCACGATCCGCTGCGCGGCGGCGAGCTCGGCGTCGTTGCCGGTGACCGGCGGGACCGGCTTCCCGGCCGCCTTGAACGCGGCGACGCTCGCGCCGCCCGTGCCGTCGTTGGCGGCGACGACGCCGGCGATCTGCCCGCCGAACTTGCTGATCTGGCCGCTCACCCAGTCCTGCGCCTTGGCGGGCTCCCAGCCGGGGGTGTCGTACTCGGCGAGGAGCTTGAAGCCGGACGGGTCGACCGCGCTGTGGATGCCCTTCTTGATCAGGTTCGCCGCGGCGTCGGTGGGCGAGCCGTTGACCTCGAGGATCCCGCCCTTGGCCTTGGCCTGCTTCAGGTGGTCGACCAGCGACTGGCCGATCATCGCGCCGATCTTCTCGTTGTCGAAGGAGACGTAGAAGTCGGCCTTCGCGGCGGGGATCGGCCGGTCGTAGGCGATCACGGCGACCTTGCGGGACTGCGCCATCCGGACGATGGACGCGGCCGCCGCCGAGTCGACCGGGTCGATCACGATGGCCTTCACGCCCTGCGCCAGCACCGAACTCGCCTGCTGCTGCTGCTTCGAGGCGTCCGCGCCCGCGTTCTGGTACAGCACCGAGCAGCCGCCGCACAGCTGCTTCATCTTCGCCTTGAACAGCGGCGCGTCGTACAGCTCGTAGCGGGTCGAGGCGATGTCCGGCATGAGGAACGCGATCTTGGCGTTCTTCGCGTCGCCGCCGGTCGAGCCCGCGCTCTTCGACGAGCAGGCCGCGGCGGGGGCGAGCACGGCCAGGGCCGCGCCGGCCGCGGCGGCCGTCCGGAGGGAAAGCTTCGTCACTGAGGTCTCCTCGGTGCTGCGCCCGTGGGGACGGGCGACCGATCCAGCGCGGCGGCCGTCCGAGCCGGGTCCGGCGGCCGTCGCGGGGAGAACGTAACATCAGGAACGTTAGAAGTGTCAATACCAGGACGTTAACTAACAATCGGTGGCGTGATCTGGTGGCCAAGCGACGTCAGAACGCCCACGTCACAACTCGATATCGACCGTGCAGGCCCTCTAGGCGGCACGGGTCGCCATGGTGTTGGTTCTAACATCGTCCATCACATGACGGGCGGGCGGAACGAGCGCTCGGACGCGCGGAACGGACCTGCTCAGGCGCGCGGAACGGACCTGCT
>DASSSV010000580.1:0-12130 GCA_035708265.1 Thermomicrobiales bacterium
GTCGGGCAGGCGGGCGTAGTTGGCGCCGGGCGGCACGACGAGCGGCGTCGGGACGGAACTGCCGGCGCGGAGCTTCTGCAGGATCTCCGGGCCGACCGTCCGCATCTGCCGCGCGCGCCACAGCTTCTGCCCGAAGACGCCCATCAGGACGTGGCGCACCTTGTAGACCGCGCAGGAGTGCCAGGGCTCCCACGGCTCCGGCGCGTCGTCGACGAGCGCGTACTCGGCGGGCAGCGCGGGCGTCGTCTGGATGAAGGCGTTGACGCCGGCCGCGTAGGCGTCGAGCATCGCGCGCGTCTCGGCGTTGAAGGCCGCGTAGTCGGCGCGCGCGCTGGCGTCGAGGCGCAGCCGGCGCATCAGCCGGTCCTGCTCTACGGCGACCGGGCCGGCGTACTCGGCCCAGCGGCCGCAGGCGCGGCGGCGGTCGTACTCCATCTGCCAGAGGCGGTCCTGCGCGTGGACGAAGCCCTGGGCGAAGAAGGCGTCGTGGACCGAGCCGGCGCGGACGTGCGGCACGCCGAGCGCGTCGCGCACCACTTCGACTGGCCCCGCCAGCCCGTCGAGCGTCACCGCCGCGTCGAAGTCGGGCACCGCCGCCCGCAGGGCCTCGTCGCTGAGCTCCATCGCCGCACCCTCCCTTGTCTTGTCCTGGCTCCCGTGTCTTGTCCTGGCTCCCGCCGCATCGTGCCACGCGACTGTAGCGGCTTCGCCGTCCGGGCGCAAGGCCGGCGCCGGCTGAAATGGCAGAGATGGACGGAGCGGCCAAGGCCGCGGCTGGGGGCACCTCACGGCGCACGACGCCCGCGCGGGGGCGCCACCGGCGCGGCGGGTGCCGCGTCAACCGGGCGACGCGCAGCGTCGCCCCTACAATGCGGCGATGATGTTGGACCGGAGAAAGTCAGGCTGCGCAGGCGTGGCCTCGCCCGCCAGGGCTGCCGCTACTTCGCTCGGCTGCCGCGCAGGCGGGGGTCGAGTTCGTCGCGCAGGGCGTCGCCGAGCATGTTGAAGCCGAAGACGGCCAGGCTGATCGCCAGCCCGGGCCAGATCGCCAGCCAGGGCGCGATGAGGAAGTATTGCTGCCCGGAGCCGGCCAGCATACTCCCCCAGGCCGGCATCGGCGGCTTGACGCCGAAGCCGAGGAAACTCAGCGTCGCCTCGGCCAGGATCGCGCCGCCGAGCTGCACGGTCGCCAGGATCAGGATCGGCGCCATCACGTTCGGCAGGATATAGCGCACGATGAGGTGGACGTGGCCGCAGCCGGTGCAGCGCGCGGCCTCGATGTAGGGCATCTGCCGCACGCCGACGACGGCGCTGCGCACGACGCGCGACGAGCCGCCGGCTACGATCAGGCCGAGTGTGACCGCGACAATGACGATCGAGGTCACCGGGGCGGTGTCGCGCGTCGTGGCGACCGTGACCAGGACGGCGAGCAGCACCAGGGCGGGGAAGGCGATCCAGGCGTCGATGAGGCGTTGCAGGAGGAGGTCGAAGAGGCCGCCGAAGTAGCCCGAGATGACGCCGAGGAGCGTGGCGAGCCCGGTGCCGACGAAGACCGCGCCGAAGCCGACGGCGACTGAGATGCGCGCGCCGTAGACGATGCGGCTGAACATGTCGCGCCCGAGGTTGTCGGTGCCGAAGAGGTGGCGCAGCGACGGCCCCTGGAGGCGGTCGGCCCCTTGCCCGGCGTCGTAAGCGTAGGGCGCGATCTGCTGCGCGAAGATCGCCGTGACGATGAGCACCAGGATAATGGCCCCGCCGACCGCGCCGAGCGGCTTGCGACGCACGAACGACCAGGTGGCCGCGAAGGGCCGCGCGCGCGACCCGAACGCCGCGCGCCTGGCGCGCGCCCCCTCGGCAACCACGACCTGCGAGTGCTCGATGCGCATCGTCGGCCTTCCTGAGTTGAGAGTTGATGGTTGTTAGTTGATAGACCTGCTCGGAGACCGGCCGGTGTCGGTCGAGGTCACTATCAACAAACAACTCTCAGCCCCGTCAGCTATAGCGAATCCGCGGGTCCAGCCAGGCGCAGAAGAGGTCCACGACGAGGTTGACCAGGACGATCAGCGTGGCGAAGAGCAGGACGACCGCCTGGACGGCCGGGTAATCGCGATAGGTCAGGGCGTCGAGCAGGTAGCGGCCCATGCCCGGGATGACGAAGATGCTCTCCAGCACCACCGTCCCGCTGATCAGCACCGTCACCTGGAGGCCCAGCAACGTGACGACCGGGATGATCGCGTTGCGCAGCGCATGGCGGACCATCACCGCGCGCTCGGCCAGCCCCTTCGAGCGCGCGGTGCGGATGTACTCCTGGCGCAGCACTTCGAGCATCTGCGCGCGCGTTAGCCGCATCACCGAGCCGGAGAGGCCGATGCCGAGGATCAGCGCGGGCAGCAGCATCTGGCTGAGGTTGGTCAGCGGGTCGTCGGTGAACTGCGTGTAGCGCAGCGGCGGCGTCCAGCGAAACCAGATCGCCGGCAGCGTGATCGCCAGCGTCGCCAGCCAGAAGCCGGGGATCGCCAGCACCGCGATCGCCATGCTGCGGGCGAGGTAGTCGGAGAGCGTGTCCTGCCGGACGGCCGAGTAGATGCCGAGCGGGATGGCGATCAGGAGGGAGATCAGCAGCCCGAGCGCGCCGAGCTCGAAGGTGACGGGCAGCCGGCCGGCGAGGTTCTGCGCGATCGAGGACTGGTCGCGCAGCGAGTGGCCGAGGTCGCCGTGCATGATGCCGCCGAGCCACGAGAGGTATTGGACGTAGAAGGGCCGGGTCAGCCCGAGTTGCGCGCGCAGGTCGTCGGCGCTCTTGGCGTACGACCCGTAGTCCTGCATCATCATCGTGACGGCGTCGCCCGGCAACAGGTGGACCATCGCCGAGACCATCAGCGTCACGCCGAGCAGCGTCGGCACCGTCAGGAGCAGCCGGCGGACGATGTACGCGCGCACCGTACCCCCTGCGGGGAGTGAGAAATGGGAAGTGAGAAGTGAGAACACGTGGACCGGACGGGGTTGGCGGCCGCGCGCCTACCGCTCGGCCAGCTTCCTCGCTTTCTCACTTCTCATTTCTTCTTGCCGTCGAGCCAGATCTTCGGCACGTACTCCGCGCCGCGGCCGTAGTCGCTCTGATAGTAGAAGTTCTTGACCCAGGGCTGGTACGCGACGGTCGTCGTGCCGACTGGGCCGATGACGTAGTACTGCTGCTCGCCGAGGTAGCGTTGGATGTCGAAGATGATCTTCTTGCGCTCGGTCTTGTCGAGCGTGGTCATCTGCTGCTCCAGCATCTTCGTGAGCTGGGGGTCGTTGACGCCGGCGTGGTTGCGCACGCCCTTGGGGTGGTACATGTTGTAGAGGTAGTCGTGCGGCTCCTGGAACGGCGTCTCCAGGCCCCAGACGATCGAGCCGGCCGGGAACTTGCCGAGGAAGGTGCTGCCGATATAGGCGGAGTAGTCCTGGGCCTGCAGGTCGGCCTGGATGCCGGCGTCCTTCAGTTGCTTGATCAGGAGCTCGATACCCTGGTTGAAGGTGTTGCCGTAGGCGTTGAGGCTGGAGATCAGCGGCACCTTCAGGCCGTCCGGGTGGCCCGCGGCGGCGAGGAGCTGCTTGGCGGTGGCGACGTCGCGCTTGAAGTACTTCGCGTTCGGTCCCATGTCGGCGCTGCGCGGGTCCAGGTACCAGGATTCCAGGCCGGCCGGCACCGCGTTGTTGTAGAAGCCGTGCCCCTCGTAGAGGGTCTGGATCATCTCGTCGCGGTCGATCGCCAGCGAGAACGCCTGGCGGACGCGCACGTCGTTGAACGGCGGGGCGTCGACGTGCCAGTAGAGGAAGGAGATGAGGTTCTGGGGGTAGTCGAGCATCACGATCTCGGGGTTGGTCTGGACGACGGCCTTGCGGTCGGTCTGCGAGAGGCCGTTGATGTCGACCTGCCCGGCGCGCAGCGCGGCGACCGCGGTCGCGTCCTCGGGGACGATCAGCAGGTCCACCTCGTCCACGTAGGGCGTGCCGGTGAAGTAGTAGTCGGGGTTGCGCTTGGCGACGACCTGGACGCCCTTCTCGATGTGGTCGAAGATGAAGGGCCCGCTGCCGATCACCCGCTTGCGCGCGTCGCCGTCGGCCTCGATGACCTCCTTCGGCATTATCCAGAACATCGGCGAGGCGATCGTCGTCTCGAAGGGGGCGAACGCGCCGTTGAGGGTGAAGACGACCGTGTGCGGGTCGCTCGCCTTGAGATCCTTGACCATCGAGAAATTCTGCTTCTGCGGCGAGACCTTCTGGAAGCGGTCGAAGGAGTAGAGGATGTCGTCGGCGGTGACGGCGCGACCGTTCATCGGCGCCTTGTTCTGCCACTTCGCGTTGGCGCGCAACTTGAAGGTGTAGGTCAGGCCGTCCTTGGACGTCTCGAAACTCTCGGCGAGGTCGGGTGTGGGGATGAAGGCGTTGGGGCCGATCCCCGGGCCGTTGTCGAACTTGAGGAGGCGGCTGTAGAAGAAGCCGCCGAACTCCTGGGCGCGGAAGGTGACGTTCAGGTAGGGGTCCAGATCGGGCGGGTCGCCGGTCCACCAGCGGATCGACAGCGTACCGCCAGGTTTGGGCTGGGCCGCGCCGGCGGAGGCGGAGGGCTGCGCGGCGGGCGCCTTGGTCGTCCCGCACGCCGCGGCGAAGGCGCCGACGGAGCCGAGGACGAAGGCGCGACGGGTCAAGCGGAACGGGGATGGCGACTGCCTCGCCGGTCTTGCCTGCATGTGCCCCTCCCGTGGTCTGCGATCAACCTACGAAAGCGGAGAACAAGCGACAACATTGGCGGGTGCGCGGGATGTCCCGCGCGCGGAGCGGCGGCGCTCCGCGCTCCCCCGGCGACGGCGCCGGAGACCGGTCAGGCGAGCGCTCTCGGCATACCACCTCCCTACTGCACGTCCAGTGTTCGCAGGGTGCCGTCGGCGATGTGGCGGCGATGTTGGCATAGTACTGCGGTCGCCCGCAGTATACCGGAGATCGGCGCGGGGGACAACTGAGGGCCGAGCCCCCTCATGACCTAGTACACCCGTAGGGGCCGAGCAGATCGCACGGGCCGTCGCCGAAGAGGTTGAATGCCAGGATGGTGAGGAAGATGCAGCGGCCGGGGAGGATCGCCAGCCGTTACTTGCCGCCCCGGACCCCGGTCAGCCAGTCCATGCGGCGCGCTCCCGGTTGTAGTGCCCGCGGCGGTCACCCCGCGGCGACGAACTCCTGTTTGAGTGTGTCGACCAGCCCGAGGTCAGTCAGGCGGTAGAAGGGGGCGACGGGGAGGGCGAGGCTGGAGATCGCCAGGACCGGCGAGGGGCCGCCGAGGCCGACCTCGCGCGCGCGCTCGTTGAAGGCGTGGACTTCGGCGGCGATGGCGGCGACCGGTTCGGTCGAGAGGAGGCCGGCGACGGGCAGGCGGACGGCGGCGAGGACGGCGCCGTCCCGCGCGAGGGCCGCGCCGCCGCCCTGCGTCGCGACCGCCCGCGCGGCGACGGCCATGTCGTCCGGCGTCCGCCCGGCGACGATCAGGTTGTGACTGTCGTGGGCGACGGTGGTGGCGAGCGCGCCGGCGCGCAACGGCAGGCCGCGCAGGAGCGCCAGCGAAGGCGAGTGCGCCTGCCCGTGCCGCGGCACGACGCTCAGCAGCGTCAGGCCGTCGGGGAGCGGGCCAGCCGGCGCGCCGCCGGTGAAGCGGAGGGTCGCGGTGGCGAGCGTCGTCTGCCGGTTGGCGTCCATGTCGAGGAGCGGCAGGTTGACGTCGCCGGCCGCGCCGGGGCGGCGGAGCGCGAAGGTCTCGGGCGCGAGCGGGCCGACGCGGACGCTGTTCTCCAGCGGCGGCGGGGCGGGGTCGGCGAAGTCGGCGGTGAGTTGTCCGTCGCGCGCGACGACGCGGCCGCCGGCGAGGACGACCCGCGCGCGGAGGTCGGCGAGGGAGTCGACCAGGACGATGTCGGCGAGCTTGCCGGGGGCGATGCCGCCGAGGTCGCGCAGGCCGTAGCGGGTCGCGCCGTTCAGCGTGGCGACGCGCACCGCCAGCGCCGGGTCGAGCCCGGCGGCGATCAGCGCGCGGACGCCGCGGTCCATGTGCCCGTGCGCCAGCAGGTCGGCCGGGTCGATGTCGTCGGTGCAGAGCGCCGCGTTCCAGGGGAGCGGCACCTCGCGGAGCGCGCGGGCGAGGTAGGCGGCGGTGTGGCGGAAAGTGTTCTCGCGGCCGTAGACCCACATCCCGGCGCGCAACTTCGCGACCATCTCCTCCCAGCCGCGGCACTCGTGGTCGGAGTCGACGCCGGCCGCGAGGTAGGCGGCCAGTTCGCGGTCGGCCAGCAGCGGGCAATGGCCTTCGAGCGCCTTGCCGCTCGCTAGCCCCGCCGCGACGATCGCGGCCATCCGCGCCTCCCCGCGCACGATGCCGGGGTAGTCCATCAGCTCCGCTACGCCGACGACGCGCGGCCAGGCCAGCATCGCGGCGATGTCGACGGCGTCGAACGCCGCGCCGGCGGTCTCCAGGTGTGGCACGGCCGGCACGCTCGACGGGACGGTGACGAAGACGCGCAGCGGCAACCCTGCGCTGGCGCGCAGCATGTACTCCACGCCGGCCCGGCCGAGGACGTTGCCGATCTCGTGCGGGTCGATCACGACGGTGGTCGTGCCGAACGGCAGGACGCCGCGCGCGAAGTTCGGCGGCGTGACCATCGTCGACTCGATGTGGACGTGGGTGTCGACGAAGCCGGGGATGGCGGTCAGGCCGCGGGCGTCGACCTCGGCTGTGCCGGTCAGGCCCCAGCGCCGCTCGCGGTCCACGACGGCGACGCGGTCGCTGTAGACGCCGATGTCGGCCGGGTAGACCTCGCCGGTGTAGACGTTGAGGAGATCCCCGCCGCTGATGACCAGGTCGAGCGGGCGCTCGCCGCGCGCCGCCTCGATCAGCGCCGCGCGCCCGGCGTCGGGCGGGGTGGGGGGTGAGGACATCGGGGCCTCCGTGGCGCGTTGGCCCTCACCCCCCGACCCCCTCTCCCAATTCTGGGAGAGGGGGGAGAACCAGCCCTGAACAGGGTGCTGCTCTTCGAGGCTCCAGGAGGGAGAATGACCAGACGGCATCTCCTGACCAGATCGCCCGAAGGATGCCGCCCTGTCTCCTCGAGGCCCCCCTCGCGCAGGATTGGGAGAGGGGGACGGGGGGTGAGGGAGAACGTCGTCAGTCGCCGAGCGCCGCGCCGAGCGCCTTGGCCGCGCGGTGGGCGGCGGCCTCCTCGACCAGCCGCGCGAAGGGGCGCAGGTGCTCGTCGTGGACGTCGAACATCATCTCGGGGTGCCACTGGACGCCGAGGACGAAGCGGTGGCTCGGGTCCGTCACCGCCTCGACCGAACCGTCCGCGGTCCGGCCCATGACTTCGAGGCCGGCGCCGATCTCCTTGAGCGATTGGTGGTGGAAGGAGTTGGCCGCGATCGACTCCGCGCCGTAGACGTCGGCGAGGAGGCTGCCCGGCTCGGCCGCGACGGTGTGCAGGGGCTCGTGGCGCGGGGTGCCCTCGACCTCCGGGCGGTGGGCGATCGCGTCGGGGTACTGGTCGGCGACGTCCTGGTAGAGCGTGCCGCCGAGCCCGACGTTGAGGACCTGGATGCCGCGGCAGATGCAGAGGACCGGCAGATCCCGCTCCAGCGCCGCGCCGAGCAGCGCCAGCTCGAACTCGTCGCGCAGGTCGCTGACGCCGTAAGTCGTCGGGTGGACCGTCTCGTCGCCGTAGCGGCTCGGGCGGATGTCGGCGCCGCCGCTGAAGAGGACGCCGTCGAGCGCCTCGACCAGTTCCGCGACCCCGCCGCCATGCGGCGGCAGGATGACCGGGATGCCGCCCGCGGCCTCGACCGCGCTGACGTAGGTGTTCGCCAGGGTGAACGTCTCGCCGGACCGCTCGTCCGTGCGGAGCGACGGGGTGATCCCGATCAGTGGTTTCATGGCCTCCCTTTCTGCCTCTGCGACTGCGACCATGCTGTCAAGGCGGGCCGACACCGCGCCGTATCGCCAGGCAGTATGCGCCCGGCGCGGCGCGGCGTCAACCGGCGGGGGAGGCGCGGCGTGTGGTATAATCGGGGCGGTAAGGTGACATAACCGCGGGGTGTGGCGAGAATGAGCGTACCGATCACGCCGGGGCCGGTGGCGCGGCTCATCGAGGAATTCGGCCGGCTGCCGGGGGTGGGGCCGAAGACGGCCTCGCGCCTGACCTTCTTCATGCTGCGCAGCCCGCGCGAGCAGGCGGTGGCGCTGGCCGAGGCGATCCTGGAGGTGAAGGAGCGGGTGCGGCTCTGCTCGGTCTGCTTCAATATCACCGAGACCGACCCCTGCGCCATCTGCGCCAGCCACGACCGGGATCGCGCGCAGATCTGCGTGGTGGAGGAGCCGCTCGACATCCTGGCGCTGGAGCGCACCGGGGAGTACAAGGGGCTCTACCACGTCCTGCACGGCGCGATCTCGCCGGTGGACGGGGTCGGGCCGGAGCAACTGCGAATCAAGGAGCTGCAGGCGCGGGTCGAGCGCGACCTGCCGGCCGGCGGCGAGGTGATCCTGGCGACCAACCACGACGTCCCGGGCAACGCGACGGCGATGTACCTGGCGCGGCAGCTCATCCCCGCCGGCGTCAAGGTGACGCGGCTGGCCAGCGGCCTGCCGGTCGGCGGGGACCTGGAGTACGCCGACGAGGTCACGCTGGGGCGGGCGTTGGCGGGCCGGCGCGAGCTGTGAGCACGCCGGCCCTTGACGGTCGCCGGCGCGCGGAGTAGACTAGCGCGCGTCGCCCTTTGGGGGCGCGCCCGCGGCGGCGGAGGGCCGGCGCGGGCCGCGCGGAACCGGGCGGCGGGACCTTGACAGCGGGCGGCCCGGAGGCGTATACTGGGTGATGCCCGCTGAGGGGGGACCGCAGCGGGCGGCATTCTCTGTCCTGAACGGACAGCAGGGCGTTTACCAAGCCGCGTGAGCATGGTGTGAGGCATCGCCGGCAGGGCCACTTGGCCCTCGGCGGATCGCGCCGCCCGTGAGGGGCGGTGCCGATACGCCGGCCGGCTGTCGAGCGCGGGGCGGGGCGGCACGTTAACAGGTGGAGCGTGGTGAGCGCGGCGGTTCCGGGCCGCTGGTCCGGGATCGTGCGCGCGGCGTGCGGGTCACAGAAGTCTGAAGACGCGCGCGAGACGCGCGTGCCTTGTCAGAGAGTTTGATCCTGGCTCAGGAACAACGCTGGCGGCGCGCCTAACGCATGCAAGTCGAGCGGGCCGTCCCTTCGGGGGCGGTCAGCGGCGGACGGGTGAGTAGCGCGTGGGCAACCTGCCCGGGCGCGGGGGGCAACCCCGGGAAACCGGGGCTAGTACCGCGTGATCCCCTCGGCCGGTGGGGTCGAGGGGGAGAGTCCCGCTTCGGCGGGGCGCGCCCGGAGGGGCCCGCGTCCGATTAGCTAGTCGGCGGGGTAACGGCCCACCGAGGCGACGATCGGTCGCTGGTCTGAGAGGACGACCAGCCACAGGGGGACTGAGACACGGCCCCCACACCTACGGGTGGCAGCAGCGAGGGATCTTCCGCACTGGGCGCAAGCCTGACGGAGCGACGCCGCGTGCGGGACGACGCCCTTCGGGGTGTAAACCGCTTTTGCCGGGGACGAGACTGACGGTACCCGGCGAATCAGCCTCGGCTAACTACGTGCCAGCAGCCGCGGTAAGACGTAGGAGGCGAGCGTTGTCCGGAGTGACTGGGCGTAAAGCGCGCGCAGGCGGCCGGCGCGGCCCGCGGTGAAATCCCCCGGCTCAACCGGGGGCGGTCCGCGGGGACTGGCCGGCTGGAGGGCGGTAGAGGCCGGTGGAATTCCCGGTGTAGTGGTGAAATGCGTAGAGCCCGGGAGGAACACCAGTGGCGCAGGCGGCCGGCTGGGCCGTCCCTGACGCTGAGGCGCGAAGGCCGGGGGAGCGAACGGGATTAGATACCCCGGTAGTCCCGGCAGTAAACGATGTCGACTGGGTGTCGGGGGTATCGACCCCCCCGGCGCCGGAGCTAACGCGGTAAGTCGACCGCCTGGGGAGTACGGCCGCAAGGCTAAAACTCAAAGGAATTGACGGGGGCCCGCACAAGCAGCGGAGCGTGCGGTTTAATTCGATGCAACGCGCAGAACCTTACCAGGCCTTGACGTGCCCCTGCAGAGCCCCGAAAGGGGTTGGCCTTCGAGGGTGGGGCGCAGGTGCTGCATGGCTGTCGTCAGCTCGTGCCGTGAGGTGTTGGGTTAAGTCCCGCAACGAGCGCAACCCCCGCGGCCAGTTAGAGTATCACTGGCCGGACTGCCGGCGCGATGCCGGAGGAAGGTGGGGATGATGTCAAGTCCGCATGGCCCTGACGGCCTGGGCGACACGCACGCTACAATGGCCGGGACAATGGGTTGCCAAGCCGCGAGGCGGAGCCAATCCCCAAACCCGGCCCCAGTTCGGATCGCGGGCTGCAACTCGCCCGCGTGAAGGCGGAGTTGCTAGTAACCGCGGGTCAGCCATACCGCGGTGAATCTGTTCCCGGGCCTTGTACACACCGCCCGTCACGTCATGGGAGCCGGCAACGCCTGAAGTCGGTGGGCCAACCCGCGAGGGGGGCAGCCGCCGAGGGCGGGGCGGGTGACTGGGACGAAGTCGTAACAAGGTAGCCGTAGCGGAAGCTGCGGCTGGATCACCTCCTTTCTAGGGAGCGCCCCGCGTCGCGGGGCCGACCCCAGGTCGAGCCGCCGGACGATCGGACCGCGCGGCCCCCCGGCCACAGTACCCCGACGACCCCCGGCCATGCGCCGGGGCGAGGGCGAAGGCGTGGCCGTCGGGTCGTGGCGGGAGCCCGGCGGATCCCCGCATGCCGCGGCGTCGTGCCGCGCCACCACGCTCCACCTGCCGACGGCCGCCCGGGCGGCGCGGGACTGGGGGCGCGTAGCTCAGTTGGTCAGAGCGCGGCCCTGATAAGGCCGAGGCCCCTGGTTCGAGTCCAGGCGCGCCCATCCCGAACGCGGCACGTGGCGCGCCCCTCATCAGGGGCGCGCGGTGTGGGGCCGTAGCTCAACCGGGGGAGCGCCGCCCTTGCACGGCGGAGGCTGGGGGTTCGAATCCCCTCGGCTCCACCAGGCGGCGCGGGCACTGGCGGGCGGTGGCCGGCCGGCGCGACCGGGGCGGGGGACTCCCCCGCGCGGTGGCGGGTCGGGCACGGGCCGCGAGGGCCGTGGACGCACGGGGCACGTTGACAAGAGAGGGCAAGCGCCGCGCCCGCGAGAGAGCGGGCGCGGTTCGACGATGATCGAGTTGCAGGAGATGGTCCGGCGCACCGTCCGGGGGACGGGTGCGGCTTTGCCGGGTGAGCGCCCGGCGCCGGACGACGGACCGACCGTGAGGGTTGGTCGCGAGCGATGATGGGCGCGCGGTGGATGCCCTGGCTTGTGGGGCCGACGAAGGGCGCGGCCACGCGGCGAAACACCTCGGGGAGCGGCTGGCGCGCGACGATCCGAGGGTGCCCGAATGGAGCAATCCCGCGGGGTCATGCCCCGCGACCCGGCGCCGAACGCATACGCGTCGGGTGGGAACCGGGGGAACTGAAACATCTCACGTACCCCGAGGAAGAGAGACCATGCGCGGAGTAGTGGCGAGCGAAACGCGCGCAGCCCAAACCCGCCAGGCTGAGTGGCCTGCCGGCCTATGCCTGGCGGGGGTTGTACGGTCGCCGTGGGGGCGCGGCAGCAGCCCCGACCGAGTGACCAAGTCCGCCTCCAGCCGAACGGCGCTGGAACGGCCGACCGCAGGGGGTGAGAGTCCCGTAGGCGGCGGGGGCGGGCCTCGGCGGCGATGCGTGAGTACCGCGGCGCACGTGCAATGCCGCGGGAAGCCGGGGCGACCACGTCCCAAGGCTGAACACCCCACAGGACCGATAGCGGAGAGTACCGCGAGGGAATGGTGAAAAGTACCCCGGCTGAGGGGAGTGAAAGAGCACCTGAAACCGCGCGCTGACGTACGGTCGGAGTCTCGCCCGCGGGCGGGATGACGGCGTGCTTTTTGTAGAACGAACCGGCGAGAGGCCCGGCGCGGCGAGGCTAAGGCGATGGCAGCCGGAGCCGCAGCGACAGCGAGTCCGAAGAGGGCGACG
>DASSSV010000581.1:0-5222 GCA_035708265.1 Thermomicrobiales bacterium
GAGAAGATCGAGGAGCGCCGCCGGCGCGACGAGATGCGCGAGAGCGAGGAAGAGGTCGAACTGTCGCTCGGCGGCGAGCCCGCCCGCACCCCCGCGCCGGAGCGCCTGGCCGCGGCGATGAGCGGCGGCGAGGCCCCCGCGCCCGAGCCGGCCGAGGAGTCCGCCCCGGCCGAGCCGACGCCGGCCGAGTAACGCCCCGCCTCAATCCGGATACAGCAACGCCCCCGCGGCGATGGCCGCGGGGGCGTTTCGTCCTCCCCGCCCGCCTCGGCGCCGACTCCGTAGCGCCGGCGCGATGCCGGGCGCGACGAGCGGCGAACGGTGAACAAGGGCCGCCCTCCCACTCATCGCTCATCGCTCGGCACTCGTCAGACGAAGCCCCACGGGACGCTGTGCGGGCGGTTGGGGTTGAAGCCGGGGAAGGTGCGCTTCTCCAGCACGCGCTCGGCGCGGGCCAGGAAGCGCTCGATCTCGCCGCGGTCGAGGAGCGGGGCGAGCTGGGCGCGCAGGTCGGCGACCGCCCGGGCGTCGGCGAAGCGCGCGTCCAGGGGCGCCAACAGCGCCTCGGGCATCGGCTCGCCGGCGAAGTCCCAGATCACCGTGCGCAGCTTCGGGTGCGTGTTGAAGGTCAGGCCGTGGTCGATGCCGTAGACCTTGCCGTCGAGCCCCTTGAAGAGGTGGCCGGCCTTGCGGTCGGCGTTGTTGGCGATCAGGTCGAAGAGGGCGATGCGCTGCAACGCCGCGGCGTGGCCGTCGCGCAGCTTGAAATAGTGCGAGTCGTCCTCGGACTCGACGTACGCCTGGACGCTGCCGACGCCGTAGGGCCCGTCGCGGACGATCGTCTCGGCGATGAAGTCCCAGCCGAGCCAGCGGCTGAGGAGGTAGGCGGCGTACTCGCGCTTGTAGAGCGTGCCGTCGGGGAAGTCCCACAGGGGCGCCTCGCCCTGGCGCGGCTTGTAGATGCCGGCGACGCGCGGCGCGCCGTCGTCGCCGGCCAGCGCCACCAGGAAGGTGTAGTTCGAGCCCCAGGGCACCAGCTCGTGCGCGACGATCTCGCCCTCGCGCAGGAGCCGCGAGCGCTCGGCGGGCGACGGCGGGGCCTGGCCGGTGATCGTCCGCCAGAAGGGGTCGCCCGACTTCGCGGCGGTCGGCAGTCGGGGGAGACGGTAGCGTCGATACATCGCTGCCCCTGGTCACTCGTGCCCGCGGTGCGGTCGTACCGCCGTTGAGTATACCGGCCGCCGGAACGGCGCGACAAGGCGCGGGCGGCCCGAGGCGGGGCCGCCCGCGCGCGTCATCCGGGTGTCGGCTGGCGCCGGGCCTACGGGTTGAGGTGGCGCTCCCAGAGGGCGTTATCCACCCAGCGGGCGAAGACGAAGAGCGGGCCGCCCTGAGTGCTGGCCGCGGCCGGTGGGCCGACGACCTGCCCGCCCAGGTCGGCCCAGCCGGTCCAGCCTGCCCCGTCCGTCGTGTGCCGCTCGCTGACGGTCCCGCCAGGGCCGGTGCCGAAGGCGTAGAGCGTCGCCCCGTCGCCCGTCGTCGCCGCGGCCGGCGCCGCGGCGAGCGTCCCGCCCAGGTCGCTCCAATCGGTCCAGTTGAGGCCATCCGCCGAGGACTTCACGTAGAGGGCGTTATCCGATCCCTTCGCAAAGGCGTAGATGCGGCCCTGGAAGCCGGCCGCGGCGGGCGCGGCGGTGAGGATGCCGCCCAGGCGCTGCCAGTCGGTCCAGGTCACCCCGTCGGCCGTGGCCTTGGCGTAGAGCGCCCGATCGGTGCCCATGGCGAAGACGAAGAGCTTGCCGGCGGCGCTGGCGGCGGCGGGCGGGGCCAAGAGGATACCGCCTTGGTCGGACCAGTCCGTCCAATTCACCCCGTCTGCGGAGGACTTCACGTAGAGGGCGTTGTCGCTGCCTTTCGCGAAGGCGTAGAGGCGGCCGTTGAAGCTCGCGGACGCGGGCGCCGCGGTCAGGATTCCGCCGAGATCCTGCCAGTCGGTGAAGTTCCCCGCCGTATCCGAGGACTTGACGTAGAGCGCGGCGTCGGAGCCTTTGGCGAAGACGTAGACGCGGCTCCCCAGCCCCGCAGCGGCGGGCGAATCGGTCAGGATGCCCCCCTGCGAGGCCCAGGCGGACCACGTCGGCGCGGCCGGGGCGAAATTGGCGACGACCGTGTGATTGGCGTTCATCGTCAGGACGCCCGGGTCGGCGTTGCCCGCCGGCGCGCCGTCGAGGGTCCAGCCGACGAAGGTGTAGCCGCTGTAGGCCGTCGCGGTCAGCGTGACCGGCGTGCCCGCGACGTAGGTCGGGCCGGGCGGCGAGGCGCTGATCGTGCCGCCCGCGGTCGCCGAGAGCGCGAGCGTGTAGACCGGGGCGAAGTTGGCAACGACGGTGTGATTGGCGTTCATCGTGAGTGCGAGCGGGTTGGCGGAGCCGGCGGACGCGCCGTCCACCGTCCAGCCGGTGAAGGCGTAGCCCGCGTTCGCCGTCGCGGTCAGGGTGACCACCGTCCCGGGCGCGTAGGGGCCCGGGGCGGGCGCCGCCGCCGCGCTCCCCCCGGCCGTGGCCGAGAGGGCCAGGGTGTAGAAGGGCGTGTCGCGCTGGCGCCCGAACCAGACGAAGCGTGGCTCTACGCTGCCGCTCTGCAAGGTGAAGGTGCTCGCCACCCAGGTGTCGCCGGTGCCGGAGGCGGGGCGGGCGGTGAGGAAGTCGCCCCAACGGTTGCTCGTGGGGCCGCTCGTCCCCTCGCGGATGTCAAGGAATTGCCAGGTGGTGGGGTCGAGGTCGTCGCGCACGAAGACGCTGGAGCCCGGGTAGTAGGTGCCGCCCCCGTAGGCGACGCTGCCTCCGACGGCGCCGCGGCCGTCGATGCCGACGCCGGGGTAGGCCCAGGCGGCGGCGCTCGACCAGATGACCGGCTCGTCGATGAGCGTCATGCTCGCCTGGTTGATCCGCACCACATGGACGTAGGGGTAGGGGAAGGTGCCGAGCCCGCCGGTCCCCTGCGCGGCGTCCCACATGAAGCCGAGCACGCCGCCCGCGACCCAGCCGGTCAGGATGCGGGAGTCGCCGAACCCGCACATATTGGTGCCGTCGGGGCTGACGCACTGGCCGCTGCCCCTGCTTTCAGCGACGTAGGCGGAGTGCGACACGTCGGTGTACGTCACCGATGAACTCGAGCTATTCTCCGGCCAAGAATACACCCGCAGCGTCGAGGTGCTCACATGGGCGCCAAAGTACATCGTCGTCGTCGCACCCTCGACGGGCGTCAGCGTGTCTAGCGTCGAAATGAAGTTGTCGTAGTGCAGGGTGCCGCCCGCCGCCAGGTCGCTCAGCGGGAAGCGGTAGAGGACGCTCGCCACCGAGGAGGCGCTCCCATTGGCGAAGACATTGGTCGACAGGTACAGGTCATTCGCGCTGAGCGCGAGATGCGGGTAGTCGAGGGAGTACCCGGCCGGGTAGCCGGCCAGTTGGGCGGTGATGTCCCAGTAGGTCCAGGTGTTGCCCGCCACGCCGCCCTGGCCGTGCGCCACGGCGAGCCGCTGGATGTTGTTGCCCGACGCGTCGGTCTCGTACTGCAGTTCCCAGACCGTGATGTTCCGGCTCGGGTCGTAGATCGTGACCTGGTCGCAGCAGAACCCGCCGTAGGCGGCGGGGAAGTCGGTGTACGGGTTGAGGTAGGTGAAGCTGCTCCCGGCGTCCGTCGACACGGCGGCGTACCAGTTCCCGGTGTAGAAGATGGTGTTGCCATCGCTGGAGACGCTGGGCTCATTGGCCGAGGCGGCGTCGTCGCCGCTCGGCACGACCGACCCGAGCGCGGTGTTCTGGAAGGTGACCAGGTCGGTGGCCGCCTGCGCGCCCGCGGTGGCGGGCTGGGTCTCGCCGATCCGCGGCTGGCCCGGCACGCGCGGGGCCGTCGGATCGACCGGTACCGGAGGGCCGGGACGGTTGGACTGCGCGACCGCCGCCTGGAGTCGGGTGTGCTGGGCGTCCGACAGGCGCGGGGGCGTGGCCGAACGCGGGGGGAGTTGAATCCTGGTCCCCGTGCCAGCGTTACCGCTGGCGACGTTACCCGCGCTCGGAGGCGCCCCCGCGGCGCGACTGGCCGGCATCGTCGGCAGGAATAGCGTCAGCGCCAACAGCAGACCGACCAGGAGCCGCACCCCGCGCGTCATGCCCACACCCTTCCACTCGCGGACACAGGAACCCGGCCCCGCGGGCCAGGCGCCCGTGAGGGAGCGTCAATCTGTCGTTCGTCGACTCAGTCTATCGCCTTGTGATGCGATGCACAAGCGGGGAAATACTCCTATCCCGCCCCCGGCCGGATGGCCGATGGCGCCGGGATGCACGCGAGCCGGCCCCCACTCAATGGCGAGTGCGGCGATACTCAGGGGCCACCGCGGGTGTGATCGCCCTGCTATACTGTGGGCGCGTGCGTTGCTCCCGCCGTGGGAGGTTGGTCGTGGCCTGGCTGGCGCTCTTCCCGTCGCGCCCGGACGAGCTGGAACTGGACCTGCACGGCTATCGCGTCGTGACGGGGGAGCGCGTGGCGCGCGCGAAGATCGCCGAGGCCCGGGCGAACGGCTTCCGCGCCCTGCGCATCCACCACGGTCACTCGACCAGCGGCGCCGACGCCCACGCGCCCAACGAAGGCACACTCAAGGCCGCGGTGCTGGCGCTGGCGCGGGAGCGCGACATCGCGCGCCTGCTCGACCGCGAGCCGCTCGTCGGCGACGCCGCGACGACGCTCTTCTTCCGCGTGACCCGCCGCGCCAACCGCCCCGCGCGCTGGACCAGCCTCCCCCGGCCGGAGTACGCGCCGCGCGCCGCCCCGCCGCCCGGCGCCGCCCTCCCCGGCGAGGTGCCGCTCTTCGCGCCGCCGGCGCGGGATTGAAGATTGCAGATTGCAGATCCGGCGTCCCAGGCGGTAAGTCCGCCCTTTCGACAGCTCGGTCAATCTGCAATCTGCAATCTGCCATCTGCAACCCGCGCGCGGCGCGCCCCGTGCTACAATCGGGCCGTCTCCGGCGGCGGCGCCGCGGACGGATGCGACGGCCGGCGGGCCCGCGGGAGGGCCGCGCGCGGCAACGAGGAGGGATGGTCATGACGGACGAAGCGACGACCGTGGACAGCGCCGTCGCCGGCGCGCATGCCGAAGCCTACGGCGACCTGGAGCACCAGGCCCTCGACCACCTCTGGATCCACTCGGCCAACTACGTCGAACTG
>DASSSV010000582.1:0-5170 GCA_035708265.1 Thermomicrobiales bacterium
GGCCGCCGACCAACTTGCCGCCGCGCTCCGCGAGATCGTGCGCGACCTGGCCCCGCGCGACCCGCCGGCGCCGCTCGCCGCCTACTGGCGCGCGACCTTCGCCCGCATGGCCGAGAGCATCGTGGCGCAGAAGGAAGTCGGCGCGGCGCTCCACGGGCGCGCCGCGGCCGTCCCACCCTACGACCGCGCGCTGGCGCTCCTCGAAGAGAGCATCGGCGTCCCGCACTACCTCGCCACCTGCTTCATCCTGGCCGGCGACCCGGCGCTCCCCGCCCGCCTGCCGCGCCTGCTGCCGCTCGTCGGCGCCTGCGCGCGCGCGATCCGGCTGGCGAACGACCTGCGCACCTGGCCGAAGGACGAGCGCGAGCGCAACTTCAGCACGCTGGTCGCCGCGCGCGCGGACCTGGCCCGCGCCGAGCCCGCCCTCCCCCCCGCGGCCCTCCACGAGCGCGCCCTGCGCCTGCTCGATGAGCGCCTGCGCGCCGAGCTCGCGCGCGCCCACGCCCTCCTGGTCGCCTCCCCCCACCCCGACGGCGGCGTCGAGCGCGGCCTGGCCCGCCTCATCGCCTTCGTCCCCGCCTTCTACGCCGCCCACGACTACGACACGTACGAGTGACGAGGGGACGGGGAGACGGAGGACGGAAGAGTCGTCGCGGCGCGCGGCAGGCCGGGCGGCTGAAAGCGACGCGCATTGTCCGCGGGCCACAGAGCCGCCGTCCAGGCCGGGGCGTCACTCGGGACCCAGCCCGCGCGGGCGAGCTTCGCGGCTGTGCGGCCATGCAGGCGCGACGTCACTCGCCACCCTCTCGTCACTCGTCACTCGTCACTCGTCACTCCCGAAGGCCCTGGCGCCTCTCACCGGAAAGTACCATGCCCGGCCCGTTCCCCCAGGCGTACGGCGTTGACTATACTGATCGGGCACGCGGGGTGTCGGCCCCGCGCTCATCGGTATGCCGCGCGTCGTCGCGCCCGGTGGTCGGCCGGGACGCGGAGGGGATCGAGTTGGCCGTGCTGCCGGAGGATCGGGGCTCGCGACGCGGCACATGGCCCGCCTGGGGCCCGGCCGCGCGCCTCGGCGAACCCGCGGCGGTCCTCTCGGGCCTGGCCCGCGCCCGCGCCGCCAACCGCGCCTCGCCCAACTCGACCGACAACCTGGCGCTGGAGCGGCGGATCATCCAGATCCGCTGGCTCGGCCTGGCCATCTGCGTCGTCGCGGCGCCGTTCCTCGGCCTCGGCGGCCGGATCGCGGCCGTCTACATCTGCCTCGGCGCCATCGGGCTCTACAACCTCGCCTTCCGCCGCCTCATCACCGCCGGCCGGCCGGCCTGGCTGCTGCGGGCCTACGCCTACGGCTTCTTCGACATCGTCATGGCGACCGCGATCATCGCCACGACCGGCGGCGTCGCCTCGCCCTTCTACCTGGCCTACTTCCCGGTCGTCGTCCACGCGGCGATCCGCTTCGGCCGCCGCGTCGCGATCCTCTCCAGCCTGGTGACCGCGCTCTGCTACCTGGGCGTCGTCGGGCTCGACAACGGCTTCGCGACGCCCTTCGCCGGCATCCTCTTCAACGTCGGCTTCGTCGCGCTGACGGCGGTCTTCGCCGGCCTGCTCTCCGACCGCACCCATGCGGCCGAGCTGGCGCTGGCCCAGCAACTCGACCAGGCGCGCGCGCTCAACGTCGCCGGCTCGACCCTGACGGGGAGCCTGGACTGGGCGATGGTCGCGCGGCAGGTGGCCGAGCAGGGGCGGCTCCTGGCCGGCGCCGACGCCGCGATCCTCGAACTCGGCGGCGCCCGCGCCGGGGTCGGCGGCGCCGGCCGCTTCGCCGCGGGCGAGCGCGTGACCGACGCCCTCCCCGGCGGGGCCTACCTGGCGAAGATGGTCCTCCAGAGCGACGTCCTCGCCGGCCTGCCCGCGCCGGCGAGCGACCACATCACCATCCACGACCTCGCCGCGCTCGGCCGCGCCGCCTCGCTGCCGGCGGCCTCGCTGCTGCGCGCGCCACTCTTGGTGCAGGGGCGGTGGGCGGGCGACCTCTTCCTGCTCGGCGCCGCGCCCGGCCGGCCCTTCGTCGCCCGCGACGCCGGCCTCGTCCGCGCCTTCGCCAACCAGGCGACGCTGGCGCTGGAGAACGCCTGGCTCTACGGCCACGCCAGGGAGCTGGCGGCCACCGACCCGATCACCGAACTGCCCAACCACCGCTCGCTGAAGGAACGGCTCGACGCCGAGCTGGCGCGCGCGCCGCCACGACCAGACCCTCTGCGTCCTGATGCTCGACATCGACCACTTCAAGAACTACAACGACGCTTTCGGCCACGCCGCCGGCGACCTGGCGCTCCAGATGGTCGCAGGGGCGCTGCGGCGCACGCTCCGGCGCGGCGACTACGCCGCCCGCTACGGCGGCGAGGAGTTCGTGCTGATCCTGCCGGACACGACCGCGCCGGCCGGCGCGCTGATCGCCGAGCGGCTGCGCGCGTCGGTGGCCGCCCTGCTCGACCAGCCCGACTCCGAACTGCCCGGCCCCGTCACGGTCAGCGTCGGCGTCGCCGCCTTCCCCGAGCACGGCGCCGACCGCGACCTCCTCCTGCAGGCAGCCGACCTGGCGATGTACCTGGCCAAGCACATCGGCCGCAATCAGGTCTGCCTCGCCAACGAGCTCGGCACGGTGCGCGGCCTGGAGGCGCTCTTCGCCCAGGTCACCAGCCACCTGGCGCTGCCGAGCGCCCGCTGGGGCCCGCACCTGGTCAGCGACCTGGAGCGCCGCTTCACGCGGCTGGCGTCCCTGCGCGTGGACCCCGACGAGCGCGGCCTGGAGGAAGGCGGGGAGGCGGCCTACCGCTACACCGTGCAGACCGTCACGGCGCTGGCGACGACGATCGACGCCAAGGACCACTACACCGAGGGGCACTCGCGGCACGTCGCGGCCCTGGCCCAGCAGCTCGCGCGCGCGGCCGGCTGTTCGCGCGAGGACGTCGAGCAGATCCGGGTCGGCGGCCTGCTGCACGACATCGGCAAAATCGGCATCCCCGAGACGATCCTGAACAAGCCGGGGCGCCTGACCGACGAGGAATGGGCGCTGATGCGCTCGCACCCGGACATCGGCGCGCGCATCCTCGCCCCGATCGCCGCGCTCGGCGCGGTCATCCCGCTGGTCCGCCACCACCACGAGCGCTGGGACGGCCAGGGCTACCCGCTGCGCCTGCACGGCGAGCACATCCCCCTCGGCGCGCGCATCATCGCCATCTGCGACGCCTACGACACGATGGTCTCCGACCGCCCCTACCGGCGCGCCCTCGGCCACCACGAGGCGGTCGCCCGCCTCCACGCCGACGCCGGCGCGCAGTTCGACCCGCGCCTGGTGGACCTCTTCGCCACCCTGCCCCTCGACGCCGACCAGCCCGGCTACGCGCGCTTCCTCTCGGCGGCCGCGCGAGATTAGGGGCGACGGCCCTCACTCCCGACTTTGAGAGAGCGGGGATCGCGGGCGGGTGAGGGCGCGCCGCCCGGCTCATTGTCCGCGCGGCGCGAGCCCGATCAGCCCCAGCACCCTGCCGGCCAGCGTCTGCGCGAAGGGCCGGTAGCGGGTGTTCTGGAAGGCCGTCAGGCGCCAGCCGTCCTCGCCCTTGACGGCGACCAGCGTCTGCACGGAGATCCTGCGGCGCGAGGGCCGCCGCTGGCGCGCCCGCAGGATCGCCCCTTTGCCGTGGACGAGCGCCACGTCGGGCGCCAGGAAGCGCACCGCGGGCGGCTCGGCGACCAGGCGCGTCCCCTTCATGAACCGCTCGAAGAGCGGGCGGTGGGCCTCCGCGATCGCGCTCCGCCCGCGGAGGTGCGTGCCGTCGAAGATCACGTAGTCGGCGTCCTCGGTGAAGACCGCCGCGTAGGCGTCGGCGTCGCCCCAGGCGTCGTTCATCCGCTGGACTAGGGCGCGGACGGCCGCCTCGTCGGCCGGGGCCGCGGACACGCCCGGGATAGTGCTCGGCTGCATGGCGACACCTCCTACCTGCCTCGCCCCGCCGTTCCGCGGGGCGGGATAGACCCTCGCCGGGACCGTGTACACTGGCGCTGACGGGGCCGGCCGTGCCCCAGTCGCTTCGTGAACAGTGTTCACTAGTGTGAACGGTGTTATCTTAGCGTGACCGCCGGCGCGCGCCGGCGGGAGGCGGAGGGAGGACGATGCGGGCGATACCGAAGCGCCATGCGCGGGCCGGGGGGGACGCGCCGCGCCCCGCGCGCCGGACACTCGACCGCGACCGCATCGTGCGGACGGCGCTCGACCTGCTCGACGAAGTCGGCCTCGAGGGGCTGACGATGCGGCGCCTGGCCGCGCGGCTGGACGTCCAGGCGGGCGCGCTCTACCGCCACATCCGGGACAAGGGCGAAATGCTCGACCTGCTCGTGAAGGCGATCTGCGCCGAGCAGCGCGAGCCGGACCCCGCGCTCCCCTGGCGCGAGCAGGTGCGCGCGCTCGCCAGCGACCAGTTGCGCATCCTGCGCTCCCGGCGCGACGCCGCGCGGCTCGCCGCCAGCACGGTACCGAATGGCCCCGAGCGAATGAGGCTGATCGAGGCCAGCCTCCGCGCCCTGCGCGCGGCGGGCTTCACTGCGGCCGACGCGGCCCAGATCAGCCTTCTGCTCAACACCTACGTCACCGGCCTCGTGCTCGAAGAGGAAGCCAGCCCGACCGGCGCGGCGGAGGTCGCGGGCAGGCCCGACCCGACCGCCTTCGACGTGGAGGCGCGCTTCGCGTTCGGCCTGGAGATCCTGCTCGCCGGGCTGGAGGAGCGGCTGCGCCCGACGACGGGGGAGCGCGCGGACGGCTGAAGGCTGGGCGGACTTACGCTGCTGCCTGCCTCGGCCCACGGGATATGTCGTGCGACGCCGTTCACCCGATGTTAAGCCCCCCTTAGGCCCCCTTTAACCTCGCCCCCGCCGCCCTCTGCCTAGTATGGGGTGAGGCCCCGCGCGCCTCGTGGCCCCCGATCCCCCCAATCCCGCGGGGAACCGATGCACGGCGGGCCGCAGGCCGATGGCGCGGTCACTCCGGCCAGACGAGAAGAACGTCATCCCCAGCGCCACCACCTCCGGGGTGGGTTCCCCCGGGATGGGGCGGACGGGGGCCGCCGCGAGGAAGAGAAGGACGATGACCTATCACGCCATCAGCCCGGCG
>DASSSV010000583.1:0-11518 GCA_035708265.1 Thermomicrobiales bacterium
GGTTGAGGGCACTGGCGCCATGGAAGGGACCGGCAACCGGATGATGGAAGGCGCGCGGCCGACGCCAATGGCCGGGCGGGAGCAGCCACCCCGCGAGGTGGTGCTCGGCTACCCGCAACTGCACGTCGTCGAGCACCCGCTGCTCGCCGCGCAACTGACGCTGCTGCGCGACGCGCGCACCGAGCCGCCGCGCTTCCGCGCGCTCCTCGGCGAGGTGAGCGGCCTGCTCGGCTACGCGGCGCTGGCCGACCTGCCGCTGGCCCCGCGCCCCATCGCCACGCCGCTGGAGCCGGCGACCGGCTACACCATCGCCGAGGACGTGGCGATCGTCCCGATCCTGCGCGCCGGGCTGGCGATGGTGGACGGGCTGCTGCGGCTGGTGCCGCAGGCGCGCGTCTGGCACCTGGGGCTCTACCGCGACGAGGCGACGCTCCGGCCGGTGCCCTACTACAATCGCGCGATGCGCGGCGGGCAGGCGGCGCGCGTGCTGGTCGTCGACCCGATGCTGGCGACCGGCGGCTCGGCCACGAGCGCGGTCGAGCTGGTCAAGGCGGTCGGCGCGGCCCGGATCACCTGCATCGGCCTCGTCGCCGCGCCCTACGGGGTCGCGCGCCTCGTCGCGGCGCACCCCGACGTCCAGATCTACGTCGCCGCGCTCGACCGCGAACTGGACGAGCGCGGCTACATCCGCCCGGGCCTCGGCGACGCCGGCGACCGGGCATTCTATACGGAGGACGGAGGACGGAGGACTCAGGACTAAGTGGGCGATTCCTCTCGGCAAACGCCCGAGTCACTGGTCAGCGATAGGAAGAGTCCTGAGTCCTCAGTCCTGAGCGAAGCGGAGCGGAGCGATGGCACTTGCGACGACGTTGCGCGGGAGGAATTTCGTCAACGACGACGACCTGACGCCGGACGAGTACCGGGCGGTGCTGGAGCTGGCGGCCGAGTTGAAGGAGCAGCGCCGGCGCGGCGAGTTGCACGACCACCTGCTGCGCGGCAAGACGGTCGCGCTGATCTTCCAGAAGCCGTCGACGCGCACGCGCGTGTCGTTCGAGGCCGGCGTGGCGCAACTCGGCGGGCACGCGCTCCATCTGTCGGCGGGCGAGTTGCAACTGGGGCGCGGCGAGACGATCGAGGACACCGGGCACGTCCTGGCCCGCTACGTCGACGCCGTGATGGCGCGCGTGATGCGCCACGAGGACGTCGCGGCGCTGGCGACGACCGGGCTGCCGACGATCAATGGCCTCTCCGACCTGCTGCACCCGACGCAGGCGCTGGCCGACATGCTGACGGTCAAGGAGAAACTCGGCGACTGGCGCGGCCGCACCCTCGCCTACGTCGGCGTCGCCAACAACATGTCGAACTCGCTGATGATCGCAGGCGGGATGCTCGGCCTGAACGTGCGGATCGTCTGCCCACCCGGGCGCGAACCCAAGCCGGACCTGCTGGAGCGCGCCCGGCGCCACGCGGCGGCGAGCGGCGCGACGATCGAGGTGAACAACGACCCGCAACTCGGCGTCCGCGGCGCCGACGTCGTCTACACCGACGTCTGGCGCAGCATGGGCGACCCGGGCGGCGTCTCGCTGGCCGACCTGGAGCCGTACCGCGTGACGGAGGGGCTGCTCGACTGCGCCGGCCCCGAGCCGCTCTTCATGCACTGTCTGCCGCTCCTGCGCGGCCAGGAGGTGACCGCCGACGTGGCCGACGGCCCCTGCTCGATCATCTTCGACCAGACGGAGAATCGCCTGCACGTCCAGAAGGCGCTGCTGGTCCTGCAATTGGGGGCGTGAGGGCCGGGAGGGCGGCAACGCGGCGGGCGGGGGGATCTACAGCCCCGCCCGCCGCGGCGGTTAATCGCCTTTGGCTCGGCCGAAGAGGGCGGCGAAGTCGCCGTCGAAGTCGTCGAGGAAGTCGTGCATGTCGAGGACGTCGAGGGCGTCGACCGGCTTGGTGGCGGCGAAGCGGCCCGCTTCGTCCGCGGTCAGGTCGCTCGGGGCGCGCCCGCGCTCGGCGCGCGCGGCGTCGGCGTCCTCCACGATCGCGGTGATGAAGCCCTGGCTGTGGCAGTGCTCGCAGATGACGGTGACCATCCAGAGGTGGTCGCGGTGGCCGATGACCGCGAGGTCGTCGAGCCGGTAGCGGCGCCGGCACTCGCCGCAGCGCCCGACGGCGGCGAGGATCAGTTGCTTGATGCGCTGCTCGCGCGCCTCGTCGCCGGTCTGCCGTTCGGGATCGCGACTATGCTCCATCCGCCTCTGTCCGTCCGTGCTCCCGTGGCGCTAGTCTTCGCGCTTCTTGCCCAGGTCGTCGATGTCGAGGCTGTTGATGAACTCGCGGAAGACCGAGAGGCGCTCCTCGTTGACCGGCGCGCCGGCCGGGCCTTCGACCGTCTCGGCCTGCTGCTCCTCCTCGTCCTCCTCGGCGCCGAGGATCACCCCGGCGCGATCCATCACGCTCTCGGCCACCAGGATCGGCACGCGGACGCGGACGCCGAGGGCGATGGCGTCGCTGGGCCGCGAGTCGATCGGGATCTGCCGGCCGTTCAGGTCGATCACCACGCGCGCGTAGAAGATATCGGCGGTGAGGTCGGTGACCTCGATCCGGTTGACCCGCCCGCCGAGGTCGGCGATCACGTTCTTGAGGAGATCGTAGGGGAGGGGCCGCGTGGCGGGGATGCCCTGCAGGCCCATCGCGATCGCCTCCGCCTCAAAGGCGCCGATCCAGATGGGCAGGTGCCGCTCGCCGCTGACCTCCTTGAGGACGACGACGCGATGCTGGCTCATCATGCTCACCCGGACGCTCTCGACAACCGCTTCGATCATTGCCGTCCTCTCTGGGGACTTCCCGGTGGCGTCTGCCCTGCAGCCATTGTACTACCGCCGGCGCGGCCATCGCAACGAAGCCGGGGCGGCCGCCCGCCGCGCCATTCCTTGACACCCCCGGAAACGGTTGGGTATCATCAGGAAGATGGATCATTGGTGCTGTGGGCCGTGACGTGGCGGAGCGCCCGGCACGGCCCCGACGTCGATGAACCTTAACAAGTGAATCCGACGGCAGAGGGAAGGGAACGCATGTCACCACTCTTCATCGTTCTCCTCCTGCTCGGCTGGGTCTTCGTCGGCTTCGCGGTCTTTGCGGCCACCTACTTCTGGCTGCAATACCGCGCCGCCGCGCGGATGAAGCAGGCGCAGCAGGATGCGGACGAGATACTCGAACAGGCGCGCAACCAGCAGAAGGAACTGGTCCTCCAGGGCAAGGACGAGGCGCTGCGCTTCCGCACCGACGTGGACCGGGAATACCGCGAACGGCGGGCGGAGGTCAGCCGGCTCGAACGGCGCCTGCAGCAGAAAGAGGAAGCCGCCGACAAGAAAGCGGAGGCGCTGGAGCGCCGCGAACGGGCGCTCCAGGCCAGGGAGAAGGAACTCGACGCGACGCGGGCGGAACTGGAAGGGGCGCGCGAGCGACAGCTCCGCGAACTCGAACGGGTCGCCCAACTCTCCGTCGAGGACGCCAAGCGCCTCCTCCTCGACGAGATCGAGACCGAAGTCCGCGAGATCGCCGCGCGGAAGATCCGAGAGATCGAGCAGGAGACCAAGGAAGAAGCCAACCGGCGGGCGATGCAGATCCTGGCCACCGCGGTCCAGCGCTGCGCCCCCGAGTACGTCTCGGAATCGACCGTCAGCGTCATCCCGCTGCCGAGCGACGACATGAAGGGCCGCATCATCGGGCGCGAGGGGCGCAACATCCGCGCGCTCGAGGCCGCGACCCACGTCGACGTGATCATCGATGACACGCCCGAGGCGATCACGGTGTCGTGCTTCGACGCCGTGCGCCGCGAGATCGCGCGCCGCGCGATCGGCAAACTCGTCCAGGACGGCCGCATCCACCCCGCGCGGATCGAGGAGGTGGTGCAGAAGGCCGAGCAGGAGGTCGAGCAGGTGATGCAAGAGGAGGGGGACCGCGTCGCCTACGAGGCGAACGTCCAGGGCCTCCACCCCGAGCTGATCCGGCTGCTCGGCCGCCTGAAGTACCGCACCAGCTACGGCCAGAACGTGCTCCAGCACTCGCTGGAGTGCTCGCTGATCGCCGCGGGCATCGCCGCGGAGCTCGGCGCCGACATCAACGTCGCCAAGACCGCGGCCTTGCTGCACGACATCGGCAAGGCCGTCGACCACGAGGTCGAAGGGCCGCACGCGCTGATCGGCGCGGAGATCGCCAAGCGGCTCGGGCGGTCCCCGCGGATCGTCCACGCCATCGCCGCTCATCACGGCGAGGAGGAGCCGCAGACGGTGGAGGCGTTCATCGTCGCCACCGCCGACGGCATCAGCGGCGGCCGCCCCGGCGCCCGCCGCGACATGCTGGAGCGCTACATCCAGCGCCTGGAAGCGCTCGAAGGGGTGGCGAACTCCTTCGAGGGCGTGGACAAGTCCTTCGCCATCCAGGCCGGCCGCGAGGTGCGCATCCTCGTCCGGCCCGACAACATCGACGACCTCGGCGCGACGCGCCTGGCGCGCGACGTCGCCAAGAAGATCGAAGAAACGCTCGAATACCCGGGCCAGATCAAGGTCACGGTGATTCGCGAGACCCGTTCCGTGGATTACGCGCGGTAGTTGAACGTTGATAGTTCATGGTTGATGGCGGACGACGGACGGTCGGCCGCGTCTATCGACTACCAACTATCAACTCATTGTGGTAGAGTCGAGCCAGGCGAGCAGGGAACCGGCGGGCGACGCCAGTGGGCCCGCCGGTTCCCTGCGTCGTTTCCGGGCTGGGCCCTGCCGGCGAGCGCCTCCGATGGCCCTCCCGCACCTGCGCGTCCTGCTGTTGGGCGACCTGATCGGCACGCCCGGGCGCAAACTCGTCCGCCGGCTGCTGCCGGCGCTGCGCCGCCAGTACGCGGCCGACCTGGTCGTCGCCAACGGCGAGAACAGTGCCGGGGGTCGTGGTATCACTATTGCTAGTGCGGAGGACATGGTAGCCGCGGGGGTGGACGTTATCACCACCGGGAATCACGTCTGGCGGCACCAGGATGTCCGCGGCGGCTTCGACCGGCTGCCGCTGGTGCGGCCGATCAACTACCCGGCCGGCGCCCCCGGCCAGGGCTGGCGCACGGTCGCGGTCGGCGACGCGCGCGTGACGGTCGTCAACGCGCAGGGGCGGACGTTCATGGAGGCGCTCGACAACCCCTTCGCCGCGCTCGACCGGTTCCTGGCGCAGCCGCCCGGCGACCTCGGCGCCGTCGTGGTCGATTTCCACGCCGAGGCGACGTCGGAGAAGCGCGCCTTCGGCTGGTATCTGGACGGGCGGGTCGCCGCCGTGGTCGGCACGCACACGCACGTCCCGACGGCCGACGCGCAGATCCAGCCGGGCGGCACCGCCTACGTGACCGACCTGGGGATGTGCGGCTCGCGCCGCTCGGTGATCGGCATGGCGGTCGAGGCGAGCGTCGAGCGCTTCGTCACGCTGCGGCCGACGCGCTACGCGGTCGCCGAGGAGGGGCCGTTCGAGCTGGACGCGGTGCTGGTGGAGATCGATCGCGCCACCGGGCGCGGGGTCAGCATCCGGCGGGTCGACCGGCTGGATGACTGACGGGTTTGAGGGGAGCGGCAGCGCGCGGCGCCGCACGACGACAGGAGTAAGGCCGGCGGCGGGCCGGCAAGTCCGAGGGAGAGGACGGAATCATGGATCGTCTCTTTAGCAAGTTCCAACTCGGCGACATCAAGGTGAGCGAGCACTCCAGCTTCCCGCCCGACGCGCGACCTGCTGAAGAGGGGGAGCGGCACGGGGAGCCGGCGCCGGCGGCGCTGGCCGTCGAGCCGGAGACGAACGGCCACGACGGCGCGGCCGACGCCGAGCCGCAGGCCGCCGACCGGCCGGCGCGCGCCTACCGCCCGGGCTACGGTTTCGGCCAGGCCGCGCCGGAGGTGCGCGGCGAGATCCTGAAGGTCTCGTCCCGCTCGCGGCCGAGCGCGGTGGCCGGCGCGATCGCCGGCGTGGTGCGCGAGAGCGGCCGCGCCGAGGTCCAGGCCATCGGCGCGGGCGCGGCCAACCAGGCGATCAAGGCGGTCGCCATCGCGCGCGACTACCTGCAGGAGACGGGGATCGAGGCGATCTGCCTGCCCTCGTTGATCGACCTGACGATCGACGAGGCGGACCGCACGGCGATCCGGCTCGTCGTCGAGACCCGCTGACGTGGCCGCGACGCCGGCGGCGGGTCCGGTCGACCTGCACACGCACTCCACGGCGTCCGACGGTACCCTGGCCCCCGCGCGGCTCGTCGCCCTGGCGGCCGCGCGGGGGCTGCGCGTCCTCGCGCTGACCGACCACGACACGACGGCGGGGCTGGCCGAGGCCGCGGCGGCCGCGGCGGAGCACGGCCTTCGCTTCGTCCCCGGCGTCGAGTTGAGCACGCACGTCGCGGCGGGCGAGGTCCACGTCCTCGGCTACTTCATCGCGCCGGCCAGCCCGGCCCTCGCCGACGCGCTGGCCCGCTTCCGGGCGGCGCGCGAGGGCCGGGCGCGGACGATCGTCGCGAATCTCGCGGCGGCGGGCGCGCCGGTGGCCTACGAGCGCGTGGTCGAGCTGGCCGGCGGCGCGACGATCGGCCGGCCGCACGTCGCCCGCGCGCTCGTCGAGGCGGGGCACGCCGCCTCGGTGCAGGACGCCTTCGACCGCTACCTGGTGCGCGGGCGGCCGGGCTACGTCGAGCGCTACCGCCTCCTGCCGCCGGACGCCGTGCGCCTGATCCGCGAGGCGGGCGGGGTGCCGGTGCTGGCGCACCCCCACTCGGCGGCCGACCTCGACGCGCTCCTGCCCGACCTCCTCGCGGCGGGGCTCGGCGGGCTGGAGTGCTACTACGGCGACTACGACGCCGCGCAGCGCGCCGCCCTCCTGGCGTTGGCCGCGCGCCACGACCTCGTCGCCACCGGCGGCACCGACTTCCACGGCCCCGGCCTCGCCCACGGCCTCCCGCTCGGCGGCGTCGCCGTCCCCCTCGGCTGCGTCGACGCGCTCGCCGCGCGGCGGGCCTGAGCCGGCCGGCGTCACCCCGCCGCGCCGTTCAGCCGGCGCGCCGCCGCCCGCGCGTACTCCGGGTTCAACTCGACGCCCACGAAGCGCCGCCCCAGGCGCAGCGCCGCCAGCCCCGCCGTCCCGGCGCCGCTGAAGGGGTCGAGGACGAGGTCACCCGGCCGGCTGGTCAGCGCGAGGCAGCGCTCGGCGAGCGCGGGCGGGAACATCGCCTCGTGCGCCTCCTGCGCCGGCCGGGTGTTGATGTCCCAGACCGTGCGGAGGTTGCGGCCGTTGGGGCCGCGCACCGCCACGTTGTCGTAGACGTAGCGCTCATTCCTGGAGAATAGGAAGACGTGCTCGTGGCAGCGCGTCGGCCGGTCCCTGACGCTCTCGGGCTGGCCGTTCGGCTTGTGCCAGATGCACTCGGCGCGCAGGTACCAGCCGGCTTCCTGCAAGGCGAAGGCGAGCCGCCAGGGCACGCCGATGAGGTCCTTCGGCTTGAGGCCGTCCGGCGTCGGCGGGCGCACGTCCATCGCCCGCGCCGGGTTCTTCCGGTCGGGCGCGCGCCAGGTGCGGCCCCCCGAGGTGTACGAATCCCCGATGTTGAGCCAGAGCGTGCCGTCGTCCCGGAGCGTGCGCCGCACCTGCGCGAACACGGCGACGAGATTCCGCAGATAGTCCTCCAGCGAGGCTTCCAGGCCGATCTGCCCGGCGATGTGGTAGTTGCGCAGCGACCAGTACGGCGGCGAGGTCACGCAGGTCTGGAATACCCCGGCCGGCAGCCCCGCCAGGACCTCCCGCGCGTCCCCGACGACGAGCGCAGATCCGGCCGCGCCCGGCGCGAACAGCGCCTCGCGCGCGCCGGCCAGCCCCGCGGCCGGGACGACCCGGACGCGGGCTTCGGGTTCGGCGGCGACTTCGGGCGGTTGGGCGGCCACGGCGCGGGCTCCTCGGTGTACGTACGTCTCGGCCGTGCGTCAGGCTAAACGACGACGCCAGCAGCGTCAAGCGTGCCCCGCATCCCGCCTACCGATTCGCGCGACCGCGCCGGCTGGTGTAGGCTATGCGCGCACGCGCGCCGCCCGCGCGGGCCGGCGCACGACCGAGGAGGAGTGGAGGAGCCGATGACCGCCGCTGAGCCCGCCGCGCCCCCGCTGATCCCGAGGCCCGCCAGCCTCACCCCTGGCGAGGGCGCCTTCGTCCTCGACGCCGCCACCGCGATCGTCCTGGGCGCGGCCGCCGGCGACCAGACGCTCTTCGCCGCGCGGCAGCTGCAGGCCGCGGTGCGCGAGGTCAGCGGGCTCGAACCGCCGATCGGCAAGAGTTACGAGCCGGGCGCGGGCGCCGATCGCCTCGCCCTCCTCCTGGCCGGGCGCGACACCGCCGCCGAGCCCGGCGAGGTCGCCGGGTCGCCCGAGGGCTACCGCCTGACGATCGGCCCGGAGCGCGTGACGATCGTCGCGGCGACCGAGGCGGGCCTCTTCTACGGCGCGCAGACCCTCCACCAGCTCCTCCGCACGCAGGGGCGCCGCCTGCCCGCCCTGACCATCGAGGACCGCCCGGCGTTGCCCAACCGCGGCCTGATGCTCGACGTCTCCCGCGGTAAGGTGCCGACGATGGACACGCTGCGGCGGATTGTCGACTCGCTGGCCGCCTACAAGTACAACCATTTCCAGCTCTACATGGAGCACACCTTCCAGTTCCCCAGCCACCCGCTGGTCGGTCGGGGCGCGGGCTCGCTGAACGGGGACGACATGGTGGCGCTCGACCGCTACTGCCGCGAGCGCCACGTCGAGCTCGTGCCGAACCTGCAATCCTTCGGCCACCTCCGCGCGATGCTCAGCCTGCCGGAATACGCCGCGCTCGACGAGGCCGGCTGGCGCTGGAGCATCACCCCGGCGCGCGAGGAGAGCTACCGACTCCTCGACGAGCTCTACGCCGATTTCCTCCCCGCGTTCACCTCGCGCTGGTTCAACATCGACTGCGACGAGACCTGGGACCTCGGGGTGGGGCAGACGAAGCAACTGGTGGCGGAGCACGGCCTGGGCCGTGTCTACCTCGGCCACATCCTCCGTCTGCGCGAGCTGGCCGCGAAGTACGGCCGCCGGGTGATGGTCTGGGCCGACGTCCTCAACCACCACCCGGAGCTGTTGCCCGAGCTGCCGGAAGACCTCATCCTGCTCGACTGGCACTACGAGGCCGCCGAGCACTACCCGACGGTCGACGCGCTGGGGCGCTCGGGCCGGGAGTTCTGGGCCTGCCCCGGCACCGCCTCCTGGAGCACCCTCTTCCCGCGCCTCGACAACGCGCTCGCCAACATTCGCACCTTCACGCGCGACGGCATCGCGGCCGGCGCGACCGGGATGCTGCTGACCGACTGGGGCGACATCGGCCACTACCAGCCGCTCTCGAACTCCTGGTACCCCTACCTCTACGGCGCGGCGACCGCCTGGACCGGCGCGGCGACCACGCCGGAGGAGTTCGACCGCGCCTTCGCGCCGCTCTTCCTCGGCCGCCCGGCCGGCGACGCCACCGTCGTCGCGATCCGCCGCCTCGGCAGCGCGGTCACCGGCCCGACGCTCGGCCTGCCGGGCCGCTCCAACAGCGCCTACGCACTCTTCGACGACCCGCTGACCGGCCTCCTGATCGCGCAGGCCGACCCGGCCGCGCTGGACGAGTTGCGCGACGCCGCGCTGGCGGCGGGCGCGGCCTGGGCCGCGCTGCCCGACGCCGGCCTGCGCCACGACTACCTCTTCACCGTGCGCGAGATCGTCTTCGGCGTCGACAAGACGCGGCTCGGCCAGCGCATCCGCGCGACGCTGCGCGCGCTGGTGAGCGACGAGGCGCCGCCGCGCGAGGAGGGGCTGGCCCGGCTCGACGGCCTGCTCGCCGAGCTGGCGGCGGTGCGCGCCGAACTCCCCGCGCTGGTCGAGGAGTTCGAGGCGCGCTGGCTGCGCCACGCGCGGCGCAGCGAGATCCACCTGACGCTGGACCGCTTCACCGCGCTGGCCGGGCGCTGCGACGCCGCGCTCGCCTGGCTCCAGGCGCAGCGCGACCGCTACGCCGCGGGCGGGGCGGTCGACGCCGGGGCGGCGAGTTACAACCCCGGCGAGTACCTGGTCCTCTGGGACGAGGGCGAGGCCGGCGTCCGCCGCCTGGCGGAGATCGCCGGCCTGGACAATCTGCCGCCGGACCTCCGCGAGTACGCCGAGCGACTGCAGGCGGCGGCGCAGGCCGAGGCCGGGCAATGACGCCCCGGGCGCGGTGACGATACCGCGGCCCCATCGTCTCTACCGGCAGCGCGGCCGCCGGCCGATCCCCCCCTCCCCGCCGGGCGGCGAATCAAGCCCCGCCGGCGCGACGTATTCACTGTGGACCGGGGGTTGGCGGCCGTCGCGCATTGTCGCCCCCGTCCGGCGTGGCCGCGAGCGACGGTAGAGCGAGGGAGGCCCGAGATGCGACAAGTGGCGCGCGGCTCGCTGATCGCGCTGATGCTGCTGCTGGGACTCGTCGTCGGCGTGGGGGGGCTGGTCGGGGCGCTGCTGCTCGGCGTGCGGCCGCCGGCCCTCGCCGCCGCGGCGCCCGCGCAGTCCTGGGACGTCACCCTGACGATGTCCGACGCCTTCCTCTCGTCGCGGATCGCCGAGGGCGGCCAGAACGGGCAGGGGGGCCAGAACGGCCAGGGCGGGCAGGGTGGTAGCCTGCCGGTGACGTTGCAGGGGGCGAAGGTCGTCTGCCAGGCCGACGGCACCGTCACCATCACCGGCGACGTCGCGCCGGGCGGGTCGGCGGGCGGGTCGGGACGGCCGGCGCCGCCGGGCGCCGGGGGCGCCGGCGTGCCGGTCGAGATCGTCCTGCGGCCGACGGTGGCCGGCGGCCAGCTCAAGACCGAGGTGGTGAGCGCGAAGTTCGGGCCCCTGCCGGTCCCCGGCCAGCTCGACAGCCTGCTCGACGGGCCGATCAACAGCCGGGTGGCGAGCGCGGTGGGGAACCAGCCGTTCCACCTGGTCGCCCTGACGGTGCGGCAGGGACAACTGACGGTGCGGGTGAAGCGAGCCTGAGCGCGGCGGGGACGCCGCAGCGGTGGCACGGAATCCGCGATTGGTGGGGAGCCACATTCGCCGCAGGCGCCGGCGCGCCCCGGGCGCGCCGCTGACGCCGCCGAACGCTGGACAACCGCGGCGGCCGCTGCCGCCGAGAGTACGGTCTGGTAGGGCATGATCGTCGTCGGAGCGACAAGCGATCCCCGGCGGTGCGCGCGCGGCGCCGCCGCTGCCGGCGCGCCGCCGAGGCCCCAACGGGCCCGGCGGCGGCGCGCGCGCGCCGCGCGGGGTGGGCAGGTCAGCGATGTCCGAGACCCTGGAAGAGACGCGGTGGCCGGTGCAGGTCGCCCAGCCCCCGCTTAGCGCCGCGATGTTCGAGCCGGATTCGTTGTGTGACGTCGCCTTCCGCTACGCCCGCTGGCTCCGCGAGACCGGCCAGTGGGACGCGATGGACCTCTTCACCA
>DASSSV010000584.1:0-9751 GCA_035708265.1 Thermomicrobiales bacterium
CTGCTCGACGGCCTTGCCAAGCGGGACGCCGACTGGGTCGAGGACCGGCTCGCGCCGATGCCGATGCGGCCCTACGAGGAGCGGCCGGACCTGGCCGCGTTCTTCGCGCTCGATCGCCCGACCGTCTACGTCCGGTGCCAGCGCGGCGACCCCGCCGCCAGCGCCGACCTCGCCCGCGCGCAGGGCTGGATCGTCCACGAGATCGACGGCGGCCACCTGCCGATGATCGCGCGCGTCGCCCCGACCGCCGAACTGCTCGACGACTTCGCCCGGCAGCCGGCGACGCGCTACGCGCGAGACGATAGACGATAGATGGTAGACGATAGGGAATGGAGCCTGAAGGCGGCTCTTGCCCTGCTCTCTCGCCTTCCACCCATCGCCGGCCTATCGTCTATCGTCTATCGTCTATCGTCTCCCTCCGCAGCAGATCCACCACCAGCGTCGACCAGCCGAAGTTCTCCGCGCCGTAGCCCGCGCCGGTCTCGGAGTTGTAGTACTCGCGGAAGCCCGATTTGAGGACGAGGGCGATGCTCCGCTCGGCCAGGCGGCTGGCGGCGGCGGTGCGGCCGTGCAGGCGCAAGCCCCGGTAGACGAGCCAGTTCGTGCTGAGCCAGGTCGGACCGCGCCAGAGGAAGAGGCTCGGACCGGGGTCGAAGGTCGGTTCGTCGGCGGCGACCGAGGGGACCGGGTAGCGCCGGCCGAACTGCGCCGGGTTCTCCAGCCGGGCGACCAGGCCGTGCACCCGCTCGGCCGGCAGGCCCGCGAGGAGCAGGGGCGCGAGGTTCGCGACCGTCACCGGGACGGCGCGGCGGTCGTAGACCCCGTAGAGGCTGGTGTAGAAGCCGCGGACTGGGTCGTCGCATTGCGCCAGGATCGCCGCCTCCGAGCGGGCCGCGGCGCGCTCCCACGCGGCGGCGTCGCCCCCGGTCAGGCGCACGAGACGCGCCAGCGCCCGCACGTTGTAGACATAAATGCAGTTGAAGAAGAGATCCTTGACGTTGAAGCCGCCGCTGGCGCGGACGAGGTCGCGCCGCCAGCGCAGGCTGGAGAAGTGCAGCGTGGAGCGGAGCGTGTTCCAGACGTGGCGGACGGGACTGAACGGGTCCAGCCCGAGCGCGGCGTCGTACTGCGGGCTGGCATCGAGCCCCGACTCGTAGGGCTGGATGATCGCCAGCAGGCCGTCGCCGTCCCAGTCGCGCGAGCGGCCGAGCCAGCGGTAGTAGCGCTCGACGGCCGGCAGGGACGCGGCGACGAAGGCGCGGTCGCCGGTGGCGTCGTAGTAGCGTTCGAGCGCGACAGCGACCATCGGCGGCTGCGTCTGCGCGCTGTAGTGCGGGCGCGAGCCCGGCTCGCCGAGCAGGAGCGGCCAGAGGTGGTGACCGCGCCGCCCCTCCCAGAAGATGACGTGCGGCAGGAAGCCGTCCGGCTGCACGACGCTCAGGAGCGTCGCCAGCTCGTCGCGCGCGAACGCGGGGTCGAGGTCGGCGAGGACGATCGCGTGGAAGCAGGAGTCCCAGAGCCACTGGTAGGGGTAGAGGCGCGGCGAGGGGCAGGTGTAGCGGTAGGGCTGGCCGGTCAGGCGGGCGGTGCCGATCTTGCGGTTCGCGATCAGGAGCCGGCGCGCGGCGTCGCGCAGCGCGCCGGCCGAGTCCCAGCAGGCCATCCCGGCTCCTCTCGGGAACGACGGCTCGCGGCTGGCCCCAGTATACTATCGTCGGCGAGGTCGGCCGCGTGCCGGCCGCGCGTGTGTTCGACGACGGAGGTGGACGATCGCTACGCAGCAGCGGCCGCGCGTCACCGTGGTGGTGCCGGCCTACAACGAGGAGCGGTTGATCGGGCGGTGCCTCGACTCGCTGGCCGCCCAGGACTTCGCCGGGCCGTTCGAGGTCCTCGTCGTCGACAACGGGTCCACCGACGGCACCGCTGACGCGGCGCGCGCCCGCGGCGTGCGCGTCCTCCACGAGCCGCGCAAGGGCGTCTGCTTCGCCCGCCAGACCGGCACGCTGGCGGCGGCCGGCGAGTATGTCGCCAACCTCGACGCCGATAGTTACGCCGAGCCGGACTGGCTGCGCCGCGTCGTCGCCGACCTGGAGGCCGCGCCGGAGGTCGTCGCGGTCGCGGGGACGGTGGACTACCTCGACGCGCCGGGCTGGGCCGAGACGCAGGCGGTCGCCTTCCGCGTGGTCAACACGCTGGCGACGCGCCGCTTCGGCGGCACGGCGTTCGTGATGGCGTCGAACCTGGCCTTCCGGCGCGCGGCCTTCGACCAAGTCGGCGGCTATAACCTGGAGATGCCGACGATCGGCGACGAGGCCGACTTCCTGCTCAAGTTGCGCGGCATCGGGCGCATCCCGTTCGACCCGGACGCCGTGGTGCGGACGTCGTCGCGGCGCTTCCGGCGCGGCTTCTGGCACTTCGTCGTCGTCGAGCTCGGCTACCAGACGATCTACGCCTACGTCCTCGCCAGGCGGTTCCACCGCACCGTCCGCCGCGCCCGCGCCGACATCCGCGAGCCCGCGTCGCCGGCAACCGGGGACGAGTGTGCGACCGGCGACGCCCCCGCGGTCGGCGACCGCCGCCGCCCCCGCCGGCGCTGGCCGCTCGCGCTGGCGCTCGGCGTCGGGCTGGCCGGCGGCGCCTTCTTCCTGGCGACCCGGCCGCGCTCGCAGGTCTACGGCCGGACGGCCGTGCGCGGCCCGCGCGACCGCCCCGCCGTGGCGCTGACGTTCGACGACGGACCAGCCGTCCCCGCCACGGCGCAGGTGCTCGACATCCTGCGTCATCTGCGCGCCCCGGCGACCTTCTTCCTGGTCGGGGAGAACGTCGCCCGCCACCCCGACCTGGCGCGCCGGATCGTCGCGGAGGGGCACACCGTCGGGAACCACACCCAGCGCCACCGCTGGCGCGACGCGCTCCTCGACTCCCGATACCGCGACCTCGACCGCGCGGAGCGGCAGATCGCGGCCGTCACCGGCGTGTCGCCCCGCTTCTTCCGCCCGCCGCTCGGCATCCACACCCCCTGGCAACTGCGGCGGGTTCGCCGGCGCGGCATGGTCGCGGTCCAGTGGAGCGCGGACGCCGACGACCCCCACCGGCCGGGCGCGGACGTCATCGCCCGGCGCATCCTCGATGCCGCGACGCCCGGTGCGATCGTCCTGCTGCACGACGGCGAGGGCACCAGCGCCGCGCCCGACCGGAGTCAGACCGTCGCCGCCCTGCCCGCGACGATCCGCGGCCTGCGCGCCCGCGGCCTCGCCATCGTCCCGCTCGGCGACCTCCTCGGCGAAGCGCCCTATCGCGCGGGCCGTAAGCCGTAGAGTGTGGGCCGTGGGCGTACTCGGTCCCGGATCATCGGTCCGCTGAGGCCCGTACCCCTCGTGAGGCCGGCCCCCGCATCCCGCACTGACCGCCACGGCCTATGCCCTACGCTCTCGCGCTCTCGCGCTCTCACGCTCCACGCCCCCGGCCTGCTGCTCGCGGCGCTGGGCCCCCTCGATCTCCTTGCCGAGGAAGTAGTTGAGGACCGTTCGCAGCACGATGATCACCGCAAGGATGATCAGGTCGGCCTGCGTGGGGTCGAGCGCGGTGCCGAGGATGTCGGCGCCGAGCTGGAACTCCAGCGCCAGCGAGAGCGAGCGGCCCAGCGTGAGGCGGATCGACTCCTTCGGCACCGGGCCGCCGCGCGCCCGGACGAGGTCGACGACGTAGGTGACGAAGCCGCGGATGATCGCGACGAGGACGACGATGCCGCCGGCCAGGTTGGCGAGGAAGATCGCCACTTGCAGCACGAACCGCAGATACTCGTGCGAGAGCAGGTTCCCCAGCGGCCCGGGCACGCCGGTGTCGACGGCCAGGAGCCACGCTCCGGGCGGCGCGAGCGCCGGGAGGACGGTGAGGTCGGGCGCGAACATCAGGCGTCATCTCCCAGGCGCGCCTCGATCCGGCGCGGCGTCCACACGGCCAGCCGCTGGAGGACGACCAGCGCGACCAGGATCAGCAGCGCGACCAGGAAGAGGCCGACCTGGACGCGCCGCTCGAAGAAGGCGAAGCCGAGTGCCGTCGCGATGGCCGGCGGGTGGGTCGCTCGCGCGACGACCAGCGCGGCGATCGTCGCCGGCATCGCGACCGCGCCGGCGACGTAGCCCGGCCCGAGCAGCAGAGCCGCGCCGACGCCGAGCGCGATCCCGCACAGGTGCGCCACGGTCATCGTGCGCACGCTGTTCATCGGGTGCAGCGGCTCCCGGTAGATCAGGAAGGCGCTGGCGGCCAGCGACGCGAAGAGGATGCGCCGGTGGCGCAGCGCCTCGACGAGGAAGAGCGCGGCGATGACCGTCAGCGTCGGCGGCACGGCCAGCGCCAGTTCCCCGCGCAGGCTGCCGCGCAGCCGTGTCGTCTCCCCCGGGATCTTCCCGCCTCCCCGGCCGTCATCCCCCGGTGAGGACCTACGCACGATCAGGGCCAGGGGCGGGCGCGGGGAACGGCCGAGTGCAGCAACAAGCACCCGTGCCAATCGCTGAATAGTGTCGCGTCATACCCTCTTGGCCTGGCCTCCTCCTCGACGTCATTAGCCGTGGGCACAGCACAGAACCACTAGTTGAGATACGCCACGCCACATGCTAAAGTAGTCCCGCAAGGAACGCTAGGTCGTAACACTTGCCTTCAGAATTCATCAAACCTAGATCGATAAAGGAGTGCAAGGAATGACGATGTGCGAGTCGTGTGGAGCGATCGCCCCGACAAAATACGTCAGGTTCTACAAGAACATCGGGATGCTAGTTGTCCGCCAACATGGATCGGTCGAGGGCAACTTTTGCAGAGGGTGTGCGGCGAATTACTTTCGGGACTTCACACTCACTACTGCGCTTGCCGGTTGGTGGAGCCCTTCTTCCCTGATCATCGCCCCTCTTTTCATTGTGAACAACCTGCTGTGTTATCTCTCGGTCAAGCTTATGAAACCATCGCAGGCGGTCTCACATCAGACCGAGTTGACGCCCGGGGTGCTGCTTCAATACGAAACCGCGCTCACAACTGCAGTAATTCACCAACTCGATGCCTACGTTTTTGAGATCGTTGACCGACTAGATGAAGGTGAGGACCTCGAAGAGGTAATTTTGGACGTGGCGGCGCGTTCAGGGGTTACGGTAGGGCAAGTGCAAAGGTTCATAACAACCGGCGAACTAGAGAGTCGGTACAGGCGAGCAGTGGTCATAGCAGATATCAACAGGAAGTACCCGCAGGGCTGATTCTGAGTACTTCTCAAGACTAAGAGGCCGTTTCACAACCGTGGCATGGTCTTTGCCCCGCGCGCGGGTATGAAAGTGCATGACCTGGTCAGCGACGAACTCTGGGCCATCGTCGAACCGCTCCTGCCGCCGCGCCCGCCGCAGCCGCGGGGCGGGCGGCCCTGGGTGTCGGACCGCGCGGCCTTGTGCGGGATCATCGACGTGCTCAAGACCGGTATCCAGCGGCAGATGCTACCGACCGAGCTGGGCTGCGGCAGCGGCGTCACCTGCTGGCGGCGCCTGCGCGACTGGCAGGCGGCGGGCGGCTGGCGGCGGTGACACCAGGCGCTGCTCGACCGGCTGGGGGAGCCCGACCGGATCGATTGGAGCCGGGCGAGCGTGGACCGCGCGAGCGTGCCGGCCAAAAGGGGGGCGCGGCGACCGGCAAGAGCCCGACGGACCGCGGCAAACCGGGCACGCAGCGCCATGGGGTGGTCGACCGGCGCGGCATCCCGCTGGCCATCGGCCTGACGGCGGCCAACCGGCCCGACGCCACCGTGTTCGAGGCGCTGCTGGAGGCGATCGAGCCGATCAAAGGCCGACGCGGGCGGCCGCGGCGCCGGCCCGCCAAGCTGCACGCCGACAAGGGCGACGATGTGCGGCACTGCCGCCGATATCTGCACCGGCGGGGGATCAAGGTGCGGATCGCGCGCAAGGGCATCGAGGCCAAGGCAACGCTGGGGCGCTAGCGGTGGGTGGCCGAGCGCACCCTGGCCTGGCTGGCCCGCCACCGCCGGCTGGCGATCCGCTACGAGCGCCCGGAGCCGCTCCATCAGGCCCTCCTCGATCTCGGCTGCGCCCTCATCGGCCTCAATGCCCTCCACTGGCCCACTCTCGGACTTGTGAAATGACCTTTAAGAACACGAACGTTCGCGCCCATCACGGTGGCCCGGCGCGTGAGAAACGGGCCCCGTTCTGCTATACTTGCGGTCGCATATCTGTTCGACTCGCGAGGAAGCAGCGGGAGGGAGCCGTGCCCGATTTTGAAGTCGTCGCGCCGTTCGAGCCGACCGGGGACCAGCCGAAGGCGATCGAGCAACTCGTCGCCGGGCTCGGCGAGGGCTACAAGCACCAGACGCTCCTCGGCGTGACCGGCTCCGGCAAGACCTACACGATGTCGAAGGTGATCGAGCGCGTGCAGCGCCCGACGCTGGTCCTGTCCCACAACAAGACCCTCGCCGCGCAGCTCTACGCCGAGTTCAAGGAGTTCTTCCCCCAGAACGCGGTCGAATACTTCGTCTCCTACTACGACTACTACCAGCCGGAGGCGTACATCGCGCGCTCCGACACCTACGTCGAGAAGGAGGCGGAGATCAACGAGGAGATCGACCGCCTCCGGCACGCGGCGACCCGCGCGCTCCTGACCCGCCGCGACACGATCATCGTCGCCTCGGTAAGCTGCATCTACGGCATCGGCTCGCCGGAGGAGTACGGCCAGACGGTCGTCTCGCTCAAGCGCGGCGAGGTCGTGCGGCGCGAGAAGGTGCTGCGTCACCTGATCGACATCCAGTACGAGCGCAACGACGTCAACTTCATCCGCGGCACCTTCCGCGTCCGCGGTGATACGCTGGAGATCTTCCCGGCCTACGAGCAGGTCGCCCTGCGCGTCGAGTTCTTCGGCGACGAGGTCGAGCGGATCGTCGAAGTGGACCCCTTGACCGGCGAGGTGCTGGTCGAGCGGACCCAGGCCGACGTCTACCCGGCCAAGCACTTCGTCACGACGGCCGAGAAGCTGGCCCAGGCGCTCAAGGACATCGAGGCCGAGCTGGAGGAGCAACTGGCCGCGCTGGAGCGCCAGGGGAAGATCCTCGAGGCGGCGCGGCTCAAGCAGCGCACCCTCTACGATCTGGAGATGCTGCAGCAGGTCGGCTACTGCGCCGGGATCGAGAACTACTCGCGCCACCTGGCGCGACGCGGCGCGGGCGAGCAGCCCTGGACCTTGCTCGACTACTTCCCCGACGACTACCTGGTGATGGTCGACGAGTCGCACATCTCGCTGCCGCAGGTGCGCGGCATGTACGGCGGCGACCGCAGCCGCAAGGAGACGCTTGTCGAGTACGGCTTCCGCCTCCCCTCGGCGCTCGACAACCGCCCGCTGACCTTCGACGAGTTCATGCGCCACATCCGCCAGGCGGTCTACGTCTCGGCGACGCCCGGGCCGTTCGAGTACGAGCACAGCGAGCAGGTCGTCGAGCAGGTGATCCGCCCGACCGGCCTGCTCGACCCCGAGGTCAGCGTGCGGCCGACGACCGGGCAGATCGACGACATCCTGGCCGAGGTCCACGCGCGCGTCGCCAAAGGTCAGCGCGTGCTGATGACGACGCTCACCAAGCGCATGGCCGAGGACCTGACCGACTACCTCAAAGAGGCCGGGGTCAAGACGCAGTACCTCCACCACGACATCGAGACGCTGGAGCGCGTGGAGATCCTGCGCGACCTCCGCTTCGGCGTCTACGACGTCGTCGTCGGCATCAACCTCCTGCGCGAGGGGCTCGATCTGCCGGAAGTCTCGCTGGTCGTCATCCTCGACGCCGACAAGGAGGGCTACCTGCGCTCCGAGAGCGCGCTCATCCAGACGATGGGGCGCGCGGCGCGGCACGTCGAGGGCCAGGTCATCATGTACGCCGACACGATCACCGGCTCGATGGACCGCGCGATCAAGGAGACCTATCGGCGCCGCGCGATCCAGCAGGCGTACAATGAGGAGCACGGCGTCACGCCGCGCGGCATCAGCAAGGAGATCAAGGATCTCACCGATCGCGTACGGCAGGTGGCCGAGGAGCGCGGCGTCTACGAGACGGCCGGCGCGGCGGCGGGCGGCGTGATCGCCGAACTGCCGCGCGACGAGCTGGCGCGGATGGTGCGGGACCTGGAGACGGAGATGAAGCAGGCGGCGAAGATGCTCGAATTCGAGAAGGCCGCCACGCTGCGCGACCAGATCATCGAACTGCGCAAGATCATGGAGGGCGATCCGGCCGACGTCCTCTCGCGCGTGGTCGAGCTCGACGGCCAGCGCCGCCAGGACCAGCCCGCCGCCCCGGCCCCCGCCGCCCCGGCCGCCAAGGCCGGCGGCAAGCCCGGCCGCGGCCGCGGGCGCGCCCGCTACTCCTGAGCGGCGGGGCTGCCCTTGCGTTATGATTGCGCGCCTGACATGGAGAGGTGGCGGCATGATCACGCTGCATGAGCAATACCTCGTGGATGCCGACGGCAACCGCGTCAAAGTCGTGCTCGACCTGGCCGACTATCAGCGGCTGCTCGAAGCGCTGGAGGAACTGGACGACCTGCGCGCCTACGATGAGTCCGTGGCGGCGAACGACGAAGCGATCCCCCTCGAACAGGCCCTCGCGGAGATCGAGCGGGAACGCTGATGCCGTATGCCGTTAGCGTGGTGCGGCGCGCGCAACGTCATCTGGCGCAATTGCCGTCCGCCGACTATGGGCGCGTTCGCGACGCCCTCCGGGCGCTGGCCGAGACGCCCCGGCCGGTTGGTTGCGTGAAGTTGACCGGCCGCGAGGCGTGGCGTATCCGCGTCGGAGACTATCGGGTCATCTACGAGATTGACGATCGACAGCATACGGTACTCGTCAGACAAATCAGGCATCGACGCGATGCATACCGCTAATTCAGGTAGCGCCATGCCCGCAGTCGGAGTCCGCGAACTGAACGCGCATACGAGCCGGGTGCTGCGGCGCGTACGCGAGGGCCGGGAGACGATCGACATCACATATCACGGGAAGGTAGTGGCTCGACTGGTCCCGGTAGATGAGGCGCCGCGCGATCTCGCCGCGTACTGGGCAGATGTTGACCGCCTGGCTGCCGAAACCGGCGCACGCTGGCCGGCTGGCCTGAGCGCGAGCGACGCCGTCGCCGAGGGCCGCCGCGCGTTGTGAGGGTGCGGTTGCGCCGGCGACTGAAGTTGCGCCTCTCGGCGCGCTGCGCGCGCCACGAAGCCCGCCTGCGCGGGCTTTTTGTTTGCGCGTCGCGAGCGTCGCCCGGCTGGGTGTCGCGACCACGAGGCTTTGCAGGTAGGTTTTCGAGCGCCGGTCGCCGATCTGGGACTGATTTGCCATTGGCCAAACGGCCAGTTTTGTGCTATCTCTCGTCGGGGGGCGAGTATTTCCTGCTGACTTTGGGCCAATTGCGCGCGAGGTGCATCAATGGTGGCGGCCGATCTGGTGGAGGCGGGCGCGCTCGACGCGGCGCTCGGCCGGGTCTTCGCGGCGACGAGTCGGGCCGAGGCGTGGCAGCGGCTGCGCGCGCTCTTCGTCGAACGCCTGACTTCGACCCGGCCAGCGGGACGGTGCCGCTCCAGGACGGCGCGCTGCCGCCGGTCGCCGAGCGGATCGCGCAGCGGGAAGGGGTGCAGGTCGTCGCGGTCGCGCTGCGCGAGGATGGGCGGGTGCCGGCCGACCGGGTGCGCAAGGCGCTGGCAGCGATCCGGCGCACGCTCGGCGAGGTGCTGCTGGTGG
>DASSSV010000585.1:0-8211 GCA_035708265.1 Thermomicrobiales bacterium
CGAGCTCGGCCCCGCGCGCTTCCACGACGCGGCGTACCAGCGCTACGCCCAGTCGTTCCGCGACCGCGCGAGTCTGCGCGAGGCGGGCCGGCGCGGCTACGCCGAGACTGCCCGCAAGTACGGGCCGGATTTCGCCGCGGACCGGTTCGCCGACTGGGCGCGGGCGCACCCCGAGCGGGCGTCGCGGGAGGAGCGGGCGATGGTCGAGCTGCTGCGGGAGCTCGGGCAGGAGGCGGACCGGGACTACCGGCGCCAATACAAGGTGGCGCCGCGGACCTACGTCGATTTCGCCTGGCCGGAGGAGCGCAAGGTCATCGAGGTGTACGGCGGCATCCACGCCGCGCGCTTCGGCGACCCGGACGGCACGCGGGCGGAGGACGACGCCCGGCGCGTCGCGCGGATCGAGGCGCTCGGCTGGGAGGTCGAGATCGTCACGAGCCGGGACGTGCTCCGCCGGGAGCACCTGCCGGCGACACGGGAGCGGGTACGCGCCTTCCTCGCCGCCGGCGCGCGGGAGCGGCGGCCGGCGCGCACGAAGGTGGGAGGATGACTATGGACGGCCCCACGCGCGCCCTCGCGGTGCAGCGGATCAGCCCGCGGGCCTGGGAGGAGATGACGATCGCGCCGCTCGGCGCCCCGCTGCCGGTCGACGCGTGGCTGCGCGTCATCCGCGAGGACCGGATGGACGTCGTCCCCCAGCCCTACAGCCGCATCGAGGGCGGGCCGTACGACGGGGGGCACGTCGTCGCGGTGGACAGCGACGAGGGGCGGCACTACTTCCTGGTGCCGGCCGCGGTGATCCCGCGGCTGCGCGAGTTCCTGAGCGCGGAGGAGTACCGCGAGCTGGTGCGGCGCACCCCGAAGCTGGCGGCGGAGTAGGCCGCCGGGGTGTCAGCCCAGGTAGCGCCGGATGTTCGCCTCGGCGTCGGCGAACCGCGCGTAGAGCGCGGCGATGAACTGCGCCGCCGTCACGATCTGGATCCCGTTGCGCGTCTCGCCGATCGGGAAGTCGCGGCTGTTGTCGGTCACGAGGACCGCCGCCCGCGCGGCGAGGGCGGTCTGCATCACCGGCCAGTCCTGCCGGTCCGCGAGCCAGTCGAGGGCGGCGGTCGGGGCCGCGGTGTAGTCCACCAGCCGGAAGACGCGCGACATCTCGGCGACGGCGGCGTCGACGCGCTCGCGGGACGCGCGCTGTCGCCGACGCAACTCGGCCGGGGTGCAGCCCTCCTTGAGGGCGCGATTGGCGATCCACTCGGTACGCTTGCGGACGAACTCGCCGATCAGCCAGCTGCTCCAGTAGACGTCGTAGTAGCGCAGGGCCGCGCCCGCGACGACGACGCTCCGCGACGGGCCGAGGAGCACCGAGGCGTCGAGGACCACGCGCGGGCGCGGCGTCCGCTCCCGGCGCCCCTCAGGCGGGGGCCACATGCCCGCCCGTGGCCGCACCCCCCTGGCTCGCGCCGGGCGCCGCCAGCTCGTCCGGCGTCGGGTTGCCCTCGCGGTCGAGCGCCGCCAGCGCGCGGCGCAGCGCCAGCACCCGCTCGATGCTCTCGTTCGAGACGAGCCAGCGCGTGCCGAGCGCGCCGCCGACGAGCGTGCCGCGCGCCACCCACCGCTTCACGGTGGGGATGGAGACGCCGAGGCGTGCCGCCGCGACGCCGGTGGTGACGAAGCCCTGGTCCGCGCGCGCCAGCGCGATCCGGGCCTCCCGGAGGGCGCGCTGCTCCTCCGGGCGGCCGGCACGGTCCATCTCCGCCTCCAGCGCCGCGAGTCGATCGAGCGTCGAGAATCGCACCATCGTGGACACCTCCCGTGTTCAATACTAGCAGCAAATTGAACATTGCGAAAGGTAGCCGTGCGGCGCGCGGCATCGAGCGTCGCACGGCTCGTCTCCCCTGCCGGGCGGCCGGCTGGGGCGGCGACGCCGCGATGGTGTGTCGCTCCCTCCTCTCCTCCCAGCATACCGCGCACCCCACCGCGTCAAGGGCGCGGCACTGTGTGCCGCGTCGCCTGCGGCGATTGCACCCTTGACACGGCGAGGCCCCGCGCGGTCGCCGACGGCGGAGGGCGAAGCGACGGTGGCTCCGTGACGGTAGGCGACGTAGGGCCAGCCGGGCTTGCGGTCGTTCGCGCGGGCGAGCGTGAGGGCTCGCTCGGGTTTCACCGCCCGGTAGGCGCATTGGACGGCGGCTCGCGCTTGGTGGTCGCCAGATGAGCGTTCAGCGCCTGCTGGCGTGCCCGGGGGCGACGATCTCCCAGTGCGGGCGTGGTCGGCACCATTGCTCGGGCGCCGACGCCTTGCGGCAGCTGCGGCGCGGCGAGGGATCCCTCGCCGCGAGCGGGCCGCCGTTGACCGCGTCACCCCGACGACAGCGACCACACGCCGCACCGAGGGGTCCGTCGCGCTTCGGCCGACGGTGGCGGCGGTCACACCGGCGCGGCGAAACGGCGCCGAGTCGCGGCGATCACCCGCGACGGGGCACGCACGCCTTCCGATGGTGGCCGGCTCGTCTTTCGCCGCGGCTCCGCGGTCCTCCCCGACGGGGCGAGCAAGCGCGTACCGAGATGCGCCGCCGGTCCCGCCGTGGCCTCCGCCGCCGGGCGCCCTCAGCCGTTCGGATCGGCACCGCCGACCGCCGATTGCGGCGCCGGAGCCGAGAACGCCGCCTCGACGTCACCGACGGACGTCGCGGCCTCCGCCGTCGCCAACCGCGGCGGGTACTCGTCCGCCGAGGCGCGGATCGTCTCGCTCAGCAGCGCCGCGGCGCCGATGACGATCATCGGGGACAGGGCGATGGCCGGCTTCAACTGCGGCACCCGATGGAGCTGGTGCAACGGATTCGCGCACCGTTGCAGGTAGAAGGACTTCACGTTGGTCCACTCGCCAGGCACGCCGGCGCTGAGCGGCGAGAAGCCCAAGGTGTGCCGATCGCCCAAGCCGACTTCCTGGGCGATCTTGCGGGCGTCCATCTCCTCGAGAGGAGGGCTGGCAACGGGCTGTACGAACGTCAACAACCGTGGTAGTACGTCCGGCAACAGGAGTCCGAGGTGCGGCTGTAGCAGACCGAGGCAGGCGTTGGACACCGGCGGCGTGGGTGGCGGGTAGATTCGGGAACGGGCGAGCGTGAGCGAAGTCACAGCCCGGCAGGCGCGGCGTGTGGCCACGCACTGGCGGGCAGGAGGGTACCGGCATGGCTGGTCGGCGAGGGCACGGCGAGGGCAGCATCTACCGTCGCGAGAGCGACGGCAAGTGGTGTACCGCCGTCGATCTCGGCTGGGTGGACGGCAAGCGCAAGCGCAAGGTGCTCTACGGCGAGACGCGCAAGGAGGTCGCGGAGAAGCTGAAAGTCGTGCTCCGCGAGCACCAGCAGGGCCTCCCCGTCGCGCTCGGCCGGCAGACGGTCGGCCAGTTCCTCGACCGCTGGCTCGTGGACGTGGCGAAACCGAAACTCCGGCCGAAGACCTACCACAGCTACGCCGAGTTGGTCCGCCTCCATCTCAAGCCGGCACTCGGGCATCATCAACTGGCCAAGCTGGAGCCGGGCCACGTCCAGGCGATGATGAACGCGAAGCTGGAGGCCGGCCTGTCGCCCCGCACCGTGCAGTACCTCCGCGCCGTGCTCCGCCGCGCGCTCGGGCAGGCGCTGAAGTGGGGCCTGGTGCCGCGCAACGTGGTCACGCTGACCGAGCCGCCCCGCGTCACCCCGCCCGAGCTGCAGACGCTCACCCCGGCGCAGGCGCGCGCCTTCCTCGACGCGGTCAGGGGGGACCGGCTCGAGGCCCTCTACGCGGTGGCGCTGGCGCTGGGCCTGCGGCAGGGCGAGGCGCTGGGGCTGCGCTGGCAGGATGTGGACGTCGACGCCGGCGTCCTGCACGTCCGGGTGGCGCTGCAGCGCCTGCGGGGCGACGGCCCGCGCCTGGTCGAGCCGAAGACGCGCCGGAGCCGGCGCTCGCTGCCCCTGCCGCCCGCCGTGGCGACGCAGCTCCGCGCGCACCGCGGTCGCCAGCGGGAAGAGCGGCTGCTCGCCGGCCGCGAGTGGCAGGGGGATCACTGGGATCTCGTGTTCTGCACCGCGCTCGGCCGGCCGCTCGACGCCCGGCACGTCGTCTACGCCTTCAAGCGGCACCTGCGGCGCGCCGGGCTGCCGGATATCCGCTTCCACGACCTGCGGCACTCCTGCGCCTCGCTCCTCCTGGCCCAGAATGTCCACCCGCGCGTGGTGATGGAGACCCTCGGGCACAGCACGATCACGCTGACGATGAACACCTACGCCCACGTGCTGCCCGAGGCGCAGCGGCAGGCCGCGGCGCTGATGGACGGCCTCTTCGGCGCCGCCACCGGGGCCGCCGATTAGGCCGAGGTGGCGGTGCGCCCCACGGCGAGTTCGGCGCCGCGGCGAGGAAGGCGGCCGGTTCGCCCCGCCATCCGCGCGCCACCTGCCCCCGCGGGCGCGCCGGGCCAGGTGGCGCGCGAGGCTGCCCCGGCCGACCCAGCGCTCGTCCCGCTCGCGCTCGCGGGCGTCGCCTTCGCGGCCTGCGCGCAGCTCGGCGGCCGTATCACCGCCGTCCGCGCGAGCTTCGCGCTCCAGATGGTCGCCTGGCTGTGCGGCGCCAACCTCCCCCTGGAGATGCTCGCCGCGGCGCTCACCGGGCGGATCCGGCATGCCCCGCCGCCGCACGACGCGGCGTGGATCGCCGCCAACCTGGTCGGGTTCGCGGCGCTGATGCTCGTCGCCCTCCGGCTCCCGCCGTTGGCCGCCTGGGCCTACCACGCGCGCGCCTATCCCCGCCTCCGGGGCCTGTGGGAGCCGCTGCGCGCCGCGACCGGCGGCTATCTCTTACCCTACCCGGAACTGGCGAGGCGCTGGTCCCTCGCGGTCTGGCGCGACCCGGAGAAGTACACCGCCTACCTCTGCGGCGCCCTGCGCGACGACGCGCTGCGCCTGAGCGGCTGGGTCGCCGACGGCGTGCTGGAGCGGGCGGCGCGCCTCGTGTGCCGGGCGGGTATCCCCGCCGGCGCGGCGGAGGCCGCGCGCGACGCCATCTGCCTGCACTACGCGCTCCTGCGCCACGGGCAGGCGCCGGCCGCGCCGCCGCGGGGCGGCTGGGCGCTCGGCGGGCTCGACGTCGCCGACATCGCCGGGGAGGTCGCCTACCTCTGCCGGGTCGCGCGGGCCTTCCGCGCCCCCGAGATCCGGCAGCTCGCGCTCCGGCTGGCGGCGGACGAGCCGGACGGACCTGACTCGTGGAACGAGTCGTGGGTTAACGCTGACAGTCGCCTATCGCTCTGATGACCGGCGCAATCAGAAGATGAGGTTGACCCGCATTCGTAACTGCTGGCGAATATTATGGCATGGTTACGAGACTGAGAAATGGACCCAGGGCAGCGGGGAAATCTGGACCCACCGGGATCGTCGGGTCGTAGTATAGCGCGGCGTGCCGGGCCGCGGGTCAGCGCGGGCGGCGGGCCTCCTCCTGACGCTTCAGGCTCTCGCGCAGCCGGAAGCTGTCGCCGGCGAACTGGACGAACAGTGACCAACGGACTACGGACAGCGATCCACCAGCGTCGCCGGTAACGCTCGCCTACGTCGTCCTTCCGCGGCACCCGCTCTACGGCCGGCAAGTGCAGGTGCTCTCGCGGCACCCCACCTCGACCAAGGTCATCTGCGTCGTCGCCACACCTGAGCAGCCGGCCTTCCGCTATCGCTTGCCGGAGCGCTGGCTCGGCCCGCTGCCGCCCGGCCCCGCGCCCCTCCCGCCTCCTGGCCGCCCGCTGCTGCCCCTCGCCGCGCTTGATAGGCTGACGCAGTATCTGCTCGGTCTGTCACGCGCGGAGGATGCCGATGAGTCGCCACCAACTCTCCCCCGAGGCGTTGGCCCGTCTGTGGGGCGACCTGCCTCCGCCGGTGCGGCAGGAAGTCGGCGTGCGGCTCGCGCTGCTGCTCCGTCAGACCGCGATAGGAGGGGGCGATGAGCGTGACCAAACTCCAGCCGACCCACCTGGACCGCCTGGCGGTGGTCTATATCCGCCAGTCCTCGCCGCTGCAGGTCGAGCGGCACCAGGAGAGCCAGCGGCGCCAGTATCAGTTGGCCGACCGCGCCGCGGCGCTGGGCTGGCCGGGCCCGCGCTGCCTGGTGATTGACGACGACCTGGGCATCTCCGGCGCGCACAGCGCCAACCGGCCGGGCTACCAGCGCCTGGTCTCGCTCGTGGCGCTGCGCGAGGGCGGCGTCATCTTCAGCCTGGAAGTCTCGCGCCTGGTGTGTTTCCCTCGAAAATCCCCGTCCCCGTCGTCAGGCGGGCACCGGCTCGGGAGCAGGCAGCGGGGTGAGCGTGACGCTGTATCCCAGCGCGTTCAGGCGCCGGACGTGGAGCTGCTCCAGGCGGGCCGTGTCCAGGGTATCGAAGTAATCCGGTCCCAGGTCGGCGTAGGGGCGCCGGTCGCGCAGCATGTGGTAGATGCTGACCAGCAGGCTGTGGGCGACGGCCACCAGCGCGCGCCGCACCCCGCGCCGCCGGGTCAGCCGGCGGAACTGCGCCCCGAGATAGCCGTCCTTGCTGCGGGCATTGGCCCAGGCGACCTCGGTCAGGACAGCGCGTAGCCAGCTGCTCCCCTTGGTCGTCCGGCCGCTCAGGCGCTTGCCGCCGCTCTGCTTGTTGCCGGGGCAGACCCCGGCCCAGGAGGCCAGGTGGGCGCTGCTGGGGAAGCGGGCCATGTCTACTCCCACCTCCGCGACGATGGTCGCCGCAGCCACGGCGCTCACGCCCGGGATCGTCTGGAGGAGCTCGACCGCCTCGGCGAACGGGGCCAAGGCGGCGTCGATGGCGTCGTGCAGCCGCGCGATGGCATCGTCCAGGTAGCCGATGTGCTCGAGCAGCTGCGTGAGCAGCACCATGTGGACTGGTCGGAGCCGGCCAGCCAGGGCTTCGCGCAACTGCGGCAGCTTGGCCCGCATCCGCCCACGCGCCAGCTCGGCGAGGGCCGCCGGGTCCTGCTCCCCGCTGGCCAGGGCCGCCAGCATGTCCCGGCCGCTCTTACCCAGGATGTCGCTCGCCACCGCGCCCAGCTTAATGTTCGCGCCCTCCAGGAGCTTATGCACGCGATTGACCTCCTGCGTACGCCCCCGCACCAGCGTCTTGCGGTAGCGCGTCAGTTCGCGCAGGTCGCGGATCGGCGCGGGGGGGATGAAACTCGCCTTGACCAGCCCATGACGCAAGAGGTCGGCCAGCCACTCGCTGTCTTTCACGTCGGTCTTGCGCCCCGGCACCGCGCGGATGTGCTGCGGGTTGACCAGCGTGATGGTGCGCCCCTCGTCCTCGAGGACATTGAAGATGGGGCGCCAATACACGCCCGTCGATTCCAGCGCGATCTGCGTCACCCCCGCGCCATCGAGCCAGTCCGCCAGCGCCAGCAGGTCGGCGGTCATCGTGCCGAAGGTCTGCACCCGCCGGTGGACCGTGCCGTCGGGCTCGGTGTGCAGGACGCACGCGACGACCGTCTTCTGGTGGACATCGAGCCCGCAGCACCGCTCATGGAGTACCCGCATCGCGCCCTCCTTTCTCCCAGCCACAGCATCGGTAGTCGGGGCGGGATGCGACGATCACAAGTTTCCCTCGCGTGCTCACCGGGCCCGGTGGGCGACGGCGGCGACAGTCCTGCATGCTGGCGGCATCCCGGGGTCAGCTTGTCAAGCGGGCTGCAGGCACCTCACACACGACGACCTCGTCCCCGACCGGGGCGAGTATCGCCCATTTTCATGCGCCTGCGTGGCCCCCCGGCCATAGCCGCTTGTCAACCGAATACCTAGCCGGCGCGATCAGCGAATCATCAACCACCCCACCATCTCGATCGGCGGGCGCGCGGCGCTCGCCGGCCTTCAGCCCGCCGCCTGGCGGCGTAGGCTCGCCTTGAGTCGGAAGCTCTCGCCGGTCACGACCAGCACATGCCCGTGGAACGTGAGGCGGTCGAGGAGGGCGGCCGTCATGCGCTCGTCCCCGAACAGCTCATTCCACCGGGCGAACTCGAGGTTCGTGGTCACCAGGACGCTGCCGCGGTCGTAGCGCTCGCCCCATCGGCCATCACACTGCTGAGTTGTCTCGCGCTGAGGAACAACGCGTTCGGATCACCGCGCCGCAGCACCCTCTCCACGGCGCGCTCGTCCCCGTCGTCCGGCGCCTCCGGAAGGGCGGCGAGGCGCACCTGGTCATCC
>DASSSV010000586.1:0-2840 GCA_035708265.1 Thermomicrobiales bacterium
GCTGACGACGAAGAACCGCCCGTCGAGCGCGGGCGTGAGGCCGAAGAGGTCGCGCTCGTTGCTGCCGATCCCGTGGAGCAGGAGCAGCAGGGGCGGCGGTCCCGCCGTCGCCGCGACCGGCGCGCGCGTCAGGTGGACCAGGGAGAGCGGAGAGGTGGTCATGAGGGAGATCTCCTTCCGTTGTCGGCTGTGGGGGCGGACGACGCGCCGGCACGCCGCCATGGCCCCCAGAGTACAACAACGCGCCCCGCCTCGACAGGGGAGGCGGGGCGCGGCGGCGCGGCGGGTGAAGCGGTTACTGCTGCTTGGTGGCCTCGATGTTGAGCGTGACGCGGACGCGGTCGGAGACGACGGCCCCGCCGGTCTCCAGCAGCGCGTTCCACTTCAGGCCGAACTCCATACGGTTGATCGTCGTCTCGACAACGAAGCCGGCGCGCTGCTTGCCGTAGGGGTCCTTGATCTGGCCCAGGTACTCCACCTCCAGCGGCACTTCCTTCGTCACGTCGCGGATCGTCAGGTCGCCGTAGACCTTCGCGCGGGTGTCGTCCACGGACTCGACCCGCGTGCTGCGGAAGGTGAGTTCCGGGTGCTGCTCGGCGTTGAAGAAGTCGTCGGTGCGCAGGTGGGCGTCACGCTGCGGCTGGCCGGTGTCGATGCTGGCCGTCTCGATCGTGGCGTCCACCGACGACGCGGCCGGGTTGGCCTCGTCGAGCCGGATCGTCCCCGCCACCTTGGTGAAGCGGCCCTTCGCCGTGGCGACCATCATGTGGCGCACGGCGAACTCGGCGAACGAGTGCGCCGGGTCGATCTCCCAGGTGCCGGTGAGCGTCCCGGTCTGTGCTGAAGCGGTCACGGATTCCCCCTCTTGTCATCGTCCGTCGCGCCCGCGGCGGCCCTCCCGCCGGGACTCGACTAACCATCCGTGAGGTACTATACTTATGTAAGTAATGATTGTCAAGGCCCCGACGGAGGGATAGAATCGCCCCATGGCACACGAACGAGAGCGGGCACAGGGCCACACCGCGCCGCCCGGCGCCTTCTGCCCCTACTTCCACCGGGCGGTGGAGTTGGTCGGCCGGCGCTGGACCGGCGCGATCGTGCGCGCGCTGGCGAGCGGCGTCACGCGCTTCTGCGAGCTGACCGCCGCCATCCCCGACCTCAGCGACCGGATGCTCTCGGAGCGGCTGAAGGAGCTGGAGGCTGAGGGCATCGTCGCGCGCACGGTGATCCCCGACACGCCGGTGCGGATCGAGTACCACCTGACGCCGAAGGGCGCGGCACTCGGCCAGGCCGTCGCACCGATCGCCGCTTGGGCGGAGCAATGGCTCACGCCCGGGGACGATCACCGCGGGGGCGCAGAGGACGGAGGAGAGGACGCGGAGCAAAGTACGAAGTACGAAGTACGAAGTACGAACTCATAGCCGAGGCGACGTTTATTCGTACTTCGTCGTTCGTACCTCGTACTTCCTCGCCTCGTTCTCTGCGCTCTCTGCGCCTCTGCGGTTAGCGTCCCTGGCTCGCGAGCGGCACGAACGTCGGGTTGAGGATGGGGATGTCGGGCTTGATGGCGAAGTGGAGCCGCGCGTGGGCCTCGCGGAGGGCCGCCTCGACGGTGGCCGGGTCGTCCGCGCGCGCGAAGATGAAGCCGAGGTAGCTCGCCCCCTCCGGCAGCGGCGTGATCGGGTGGCCGATCCGCGCGCTGATCTCGACGCCGGTGACGTGCGGCGTCGCCTCCGCCTCCGCGACGCCGCTCACGCCGGTGAGGATGCCGGCGCCGGGGATCGGGATCATCATCACGCCGGTCGCCGCCCCCCGGCGGTCGAACGACGCGATCGGCAGCCCGACCGCGTGGCGCAGGATCAACTCTTCCAGCGACATCCCCGAGCCGAATTCGAGGATCGTCGAGCAGAGGCCGCCGATCGAGCGGCCGGCGATCTCCACCAGCCAGGGCCCGCGGTCGTTGACGCGCAATTCGGCGTGGACCGGCCCGGTGCGCAGCCCCAGCGCGCGCGCGGCCTGCGTCGTCGCCTCCGCGATCGCCGCCTGCGTCTCGGCCGGCAGGCGCGAGGGCGTGACATAGATCGTCTCCTCGAAGAAGGGGCCGTCGAGCGGGTCGGGCTTGTCGAAGAGCGCCAGGACGTGCAACTCGCCGTCGGTCAGCAGCCCTTCCAGCGCGACCTCGAAGCCGGGGATGAAGTCCTCGACCAGCACCTCGGCCCGCTCGGGGTCAACGCCTTCCTTCAAGAGCAGCGCGCGCGTCCGCGCGAACGCGGCGGCGAACTCGGCCGGGTCGTCGGCGCGGATGACGCCGCGGCTGCCGGAGAGGAGCAGCGGCTTGACGACGCAGGGGTAGGCGACCTGCGCCGCGACCTCGGCCGGGTCGGCGGTCAGCGGGAAGCACCGGTAGCCGGGCACCGGTGCGCCGCCCGCCCGCAGGAGGTCGCGCATCCGCCCCTTGTCGCGCGCGGCGACCGCCGCCTCGGGCGAGTTGTGCGGCAGGCCGAGCAGGGCGCTGGCCTCGGCCGCCAGGATGCTGGCGCTGTCGTCGACCGAGATGATCGCGTCGAAGGGGGCCTCGTCGGCCAGGGCGACGACCTGGCGCGCGGCCTCGTCCGGCCGGCTGAAGTCGAGGCCGAGCGGCGCGTGCCAGTAGTCGGCGAGCGTCCGCGGCATGTCGACACCCTTCGCCACGTCGAGGCCGAGGCGCTCGGCGGCGGTCAGGAACGCCTCGGCCCGGTAGGTCAGCGGCGAGAGGAGCAGCAGGACGCGCTTGCGGGGGGTGGTCTCGGCGGTCGGAGTCGTCATGGCCCGGTCCTTCGCTACGCGACGATACGCCTCCC
>DASSSV010000587.1:0-5886 GCA_035708265.1 Thermomicrobiales bacterium
GACGGCGATGCCGCGCGCCAGGAGCGCCTGGTAGGTGGCGTTGAAGAGCGGACGTTCCTGCCCCTCTGGCCCGCCGTGGAAACTCAGCACCGTCGGGCCGGGGCCGCTCGCGCCGCGCGGCCGGTAGAGCCAGCCGCTCAGGGCGAGGCCGTCGTGCGCGGCGAAGTGGACCAACTCGGGGCGCACCAGCGCGGCGAGGTCCACGCCGGCGTGGGGGCTGTGCGTCACCTGGGTGAACGTCCCGGCGTCGCGGTCGTAGACCCAGATGTCGGACGGCGCGGCTGAGCCGGAGCAGGTCAGCGCCAGGCGCCGGCCGTCCGGCGCGAAGGCGAGGCCGGTGACGACCTCGGCCGGCAGGCCGGACGCCGGGGTCTGCGCGCCGGTGGCGAGGTCGCAGAGGGCGAGTTCGCCGCGGCCGGCCGCGTTCCAGACCAGCGCGGCGGTCGCGCCGTCGTCGCTGACCGCCAGGATCTGCAACTCAGCGTCGTCGCGCGCCACGAGCAGGTCGAGCGGCCCCGGCCGCCCCCCGGCGTCGAGGCGCACGCGGGCGAGCGCAGTCCGGTCGCGGTCGCGGTTGGAGCTGAGGTAGACCGCGCGCCCGTCGGGCGCGAAGTAGCCGCCGCCGAACGTCCCGGGCCCCTCATGCGGCGTCAGCCGGGTCTCCCGGCCACTCGCCAGGTCCACCAGGAAGAGGTCGCTGTCGCCGCGGCTGACGACGCGGTGGACGGTGGCGAAGCGGCCGTCGCGGCTGACGTCCAGCAGGCGGCCGGTGCCGCCACCCGCCGCCACCGGCCGCCACGCGCCGCTCGCGACGTCGACCAGGTAGACGGCCATCGCGCCCGCGCCGTCGCGGTTGGAGGAGACGCCGAGCGCCCGGCCGTCGTGCGTCCACGGCCCGAGCCAGTTGGTCTCCGCGCCGCCCGCGGTCAGGCGGCGCAGGCCGGTCCCGTCCGGGCGGACGAGGTAGACCTGCTGGTTCATGCCGCCACCCGGCGCGACCGAGCAGGCCAGCCAGTCGCCGGCCGGCGACCAGGCGACCGCGCCGACCTGGTCGTCGAGCGCCGTCACCAGCGTGGGCCAGCCGCCCGCCGTCGCGACGGTCCAGACCTGCGGGATGCCGCCGAGGTTGGCGACGAAGGCGAGGCGCGCACCGTCGGGCGAGAAACTCGGCGTGTGGCACGTGCCGATCTTCGCCATCAGGGCCACGGTCGCGTCGAGGCCGTCGCGCTCATCGGTCGCGGATCGTCGGGGCTCGGTCATCGGCGCCTCCTTCATTGCGGGGGGATTGTAGCGCAGAGAGCGGGGCGGCCCTCACCCCCGATCCCCCCTCTCCCAGGATTGGGAGAGGGGGGACCCGCTCCAATCGCCGCAGCGTCCTTCCAGAAATAGAGCCGGGAGCATAGGCCAGGAGGACAGAGGAGCTGATCGAGCGGCCACTCCCCCTCGCCCAGGATTGGGAGAGGGGGTCGGGGGGTGAGGGCCGGCCTATGCTAGACTCCCTAGCGCGCGCCCGGCCGCGACGCCGCGCGCCGCGCGACCCGCAGGAGAGGAGGAGGACCGTGGCCGAGCAGACCCGCCAGGCGCCCGATATCGCGCTGGAAGACCTCGTGCGCGTGCCCGGCGTCCAGGCGTTCGACCTGTCGCCCGACGGCCGGCATGCCGTCTTCACCTGGAACGCCAGCGGCAACTTCCAGATCTATGTTGTCCCGCTCGACGGCAGCGCCCCGCCGCGCCAGCTCACCGACGGCCCCCAGGCGGCGATGATGCCGCGCTGGTCGCCGCGCGACGATCTGATCGCCTATCTGCAGGACACCGGCGGCAACGAGAACACCAACATCTTCCTGATCGCGCCGGAGGGCGGTGCGGCGCGCCAGTTCACCGACACCCCCGGCGCGGCCAATAACTCGCAGGACTGGTCGCCCGACGGCGGGCGCCTCGCCTTCAGTTCCAACCGCCACGGCCACTTCGACGTCTACGTCCAGTCGCTCAGCGGCGGCGAGGCCCGCCGCCTGACCGACGCCCTCGCGCCCGACCGCGACCTGCGCTGGTCGCCCGACGGCACGATGATCGCCTTCTCGTCCAACCGCGCCGAGGACCGCAATAATCTGGACGTCTTCACCGTCAAGGCGATGGACGCGCCGAACGAGCGGCAACTCACGCCGAGCGAGGGGACCGCGCACGAGCACAACGGGCGCTGGTCGCCCGACGGCCGCAACCTCGTCTACGTCTCCGACGCGCGCGGCTACGATGACATCATGCTCGTCGGCGTCGCGGACGGCCGGGTCACGCCGATCACGGAGAACGACTTCGAGGAGGAGTCGCCGGAGTGGGCACCCGACGGCACGCGGGTCGCCTACCTGGTCAACCAGGACGGCAACGTCGGGCTGGCGGTGAAGTCACTGGCGACCGGGCGCGTCACGACGATCCCGACCGGGCCGGGCGTCGTGCTCGGCTTCTTCGGCGTGCGCTTCACGCCGGACGGCCAGTCGCTCGTCTTCGTCCACGGCAGTGGCCAGCGCCCGTTCGACCTCTGCGTCGCGCCGGCCGACGGCAGCGGCGCGGCGCGCCGCCTGACCGACTCCCTCGCGGCGGCCGGCGGCAAGGTGGACCCCGAGTGGCTGGTCCAGCCCGAGGTCGTCCGGTGGACGAGCGCCGACGGCACGAGCGTCCCGGGCCTGCTCTACCGCCCGCGCGACCTGCCGGCCGGCGGCGGCCCGCCCCCGGCGATCGTCGTCGTCCACGGCGGGCCGACCGGCCAGACGACGAATATGTGGAACCCGACGGTCCAGTATTACGTCAACCATGGCTACATCGTGCTGGCGCCGAACGTCCGCGGCAGCACCGGCTACGGCCGCGACTACCGCGACGCCAACCTGAAGGACTGGGGCGGCGGCGACCTGGCCGACCTGGTCGCGGGCGCGGAGTATCTGGCGAACGAGGGCATCGCCGACCGCCACAGCATCGGCGTGACCGGCGGCTCCTACGGCGGCTACATGACGCTCATCGCGATGACCAAGGCGCCGCGCGTCTGGGCGGCCGGCGTGAGCGTCGTCGGCATCGCCAACCTGCGCACGCTCTACGAGCGCACGCGCGACGACCTGCAATACTATCTGACGCAGCAGATCGGCACGCCCGAAGACAACGGCGACCTCTACGACGACCGCTCGGCGATCAACTTCGTCCACCAGGTCGAGGCGCCGCTGCTGATCCTCCAGGGCGAGACCGACCCGCGCGTGCCGCTCCACGAGGCCGAGCAGATGCGCGACCTGCTGGCCGAACACGGCAAGACCTACGAACTCCACGTCTACGAGCAGGAGGGCCACGGTTTCCGCCGCGAGGAGAACCGCCTCGACGCCGCGCGGCGCACCGTCGCCTTCTTCGACAAGTACCTCAAAGGTTGAAGAATACAGATTGAAGATTTTTCCGGCGATGCGGGCGCAATCTTCAACCTTCAATCTGTAATCTTCAATCACCCAGAGGGTGCATGAACGCTCCGCCTATCCGCATCGAACGGCGCGCCTACGACGGCGACCTGGTGGCGTACTGGGATGGGCGCGTGCTGCGGCGCCGCGGCACGCTCCTCGTCTGGCACGCCGCGCCGATGACGCCGCTCGTCTACCCGCGGCGGGGCTTCAACACGCCGCTGCGTCGCCACGAGCTCGGCTGGGTCTGGCCGGGCAAGCGCTACACCGTGGCGGTGGAGTTGACGCCAGCCGGCGGCCTGGAGCGGGCCGTCGGCCGCGTCTGCCTGCCGCCGACGCTGACGAAGAGCCACGTCGCGACGGTGGAACTCGGCCTCGCCCTGGTCGTCGAGCCCGGCCCGGTCGTCACCGTCGAGGACGACGAGTTCCAGGAGCAGGCCGCCGACTACGGCTACCCGCCGCAGCTCCGCGCCGAGGCGTGGAGCGCGATCGAAGAGTTACGGGGCCTGCTGAACGACGGCGTCGGCCCGTTCGGGCCGGACCTCGCCAAGATGCACGCGCTGGCGCTCCGGGACGCGCACCCGGTCTCGTAGGAGCGCGTCAGCCCTCGACCAGCTCGTACTGCCCCACCGCGCGGAACTCCGTCGCCAGCGGCTCCAGTTTCGGCACGACCTCCTGCTGATACAGCCCCTCGCGGTACGCCTGCCAGGCCGCCCGGTTCTCCCAGCGCAGCAGGAAGAGGAAGACGTTGTCCCGCGCGGCGTCGCGCAACGTCTCGGTCCCGCGGTAGCCGTCCAGTTTCGTCATCGCCCCAGCCAGCGTCGCGATCTCCTCGCGCACCTCCGCCAGCCGCTCCGGCTTGAACTCCGCGTGGGTCACGGTCACGAACATCGCCGCCTCCTTGCGCTCGCGCGCCGCGGCCGGTCCGCGCCCGACGCGGCGGCCGGCCTCCTCGCGACGCCGCGCGGCAGATTCCGTGCCACAACGGAGTAGAGAGTAGGGAGTCGAGAGTAGGGAGTGGCGGCTTCCGTAGGCCGACCCAGTTGGTGCTCGTAGGCCGGTACTGCCGTCTGCCGTCTGCCGTCTGCCGACTCCGCTCAGCGGACCTCGCCGATGCGGCCCTGGGCGACGACGTGCTCGGGCGCGATCTTGTAGAGGGTGCGGGGGCGCGCGGGGTCGTGCCGCGGGTAGTTCGGCGTGCCCATGTAGCGCCGGGCCAGCGCGTCGATGTGCTCCTCCGCGCCCCCCATCGTCTGCGCCACCACCCGCCCGCGCACCGAGAGGTAGCGGTAGGGGTCGTCGGGGTCGACGATGTCGAGCGCGACCGCCGGGCGCTCGGTCATGTTGCGCCCTTTCTGACGGTCGGCGATCGTGTTGACCAGGATGTGCTCGCCGTCGTAGTCCACCCAGACCGGCGTCACCTGCGGCGCGCCGTCCGGCATCAGCGTCGCCAGGTGCGCCAGCGCCGGCTTCGCGAAGAGGTCGCGAAAATCATCGGGGATGCGCGCGGCCATCCTCTCTCCTCCCTCGCGTGCAGCGGCCGATACCTGCCGGGCGCATCATACCGCCCGCGCGTAGAACTTTCCGCCGCGCCGCGCATTGTTCACCGTGACCGGCGCGCGGGGCGCCGGACGGTTCGGCACGAGGAGGTGGATAATGTCGCGTCGTTGGTTCCCGGTCATCGCGCTGGCGCTCGCGGTCGCCGTCGGCGCGGGGTTCGCGCTGCGGCCGGGCGGCGGCGCCGCGCCGGGCGGGGTCGTAGAGGCCGCGGCGACGCCGGGCGCGGCGGCGGATCGCACGATCAGCGTCACCGGCATCGGCAAGATCAGCGTCACGCCCGACATGGCCTACGTCACCTTCAGCGTCGAGACGGACGACGCGGCCTTGCAGCAGGCACAGAGCGACAACGCCGCACGGATGCAGGCGGTGATCGACCGGCTCAAGGCGAGTGGGATCGCCGCGCAGGACATCAAGACGACCGGCTACAACGTCATGCCGACCTACGACCGCGACCAGAAACTCACCGGCTACCGCGTCGTCAACGGCGTCCGCGCCACCGTGCGCGACCTGGCGAAACTGGGGCCGACGATCGACGCGGCGGTCGCGGCCGGCGCCAACCGCGTGCAGGGCATCGCATTCGACCTGTCCAACAAGGACGACGCCACCAAGCGCGCCCGCGAGGCGGCCATCGCCGACGCGCACGCCAAGGCCGCGCAGTACGCGCAATTCGCCGGCGTCCAGCTCGGCGACGTCGTGACGATCGTCGAGGCCGGCGCCATCGCCCCGGCCATGCCCCAGGCCGTCCCCGCCGCCGGCGCCGCCCCCTCGATGGCGACGACGCCGATCGAGCCCGGCGAGGGCACGATCACCGTCACGGCGCAGGTGAGTTACGCGATTCGGTGAGGGAACGGCTGTCGCCCTCACCCCCCCGCCCTCCTCTCCCAATTCTGGGAGAGGGGGTGAC
>DASSSV010000588.1:0-13493 GCA_035708265.1 Thermomicrobiales bacterium
GGCCGCCCGGTCGTCGCCTCGCGCGTCGCCGGCGTCCCGACGGTCGTGGACGACGGCGTCGAGGGCCTGCTCGTGCCCGAGGGCGACGTCGAGGCGCTCGCCGCCGCCGCCGCGCGCCTCCTGGCCGACCCCGCGACCGCCGCGCGCCTCGGTCGCGCCGCCCGCGCGCGCGTCGAGCGCGACTTGACCTGGCCGCGCGTCGCCGCCCGCTTCGTCGCGGTGTACCGCGAGGCGGCGTGGGCCGTGCGTCGGGGACGAGCGTGCGGCTTGGGGCGCGGCCGATCACGTTCATGACGCTACGCCCTACGCCCCACGGCCCACGCCCCACGCCCCACGGCCCGATACGCCGCGACGAAGCGGGCGGCGACGCGCGGCCAGGTCAGTTCGCGCTCGACGCGCGCGCGGGCGGCGCGGCCGAGGCGCGCGGCGGCCGCGGGGTCGGCCAGGAGGCGCGCGGCGGCGGCGGCGAGGGTTTCGCTGTCGCCCTCCGGCACCAGCAGGCCCTCGACGCCGTCCTCCACGACCGTCGGGACGCCGGCGACGCGCGAGGCGACGACCGGCCGCCCCGCGGCGAGCGCTTCGAGCAGCGTGTTCGGCAGGCCGTCGACGTTGCCGGCGTGGTCGTGGACCGAGGGCAGCAGGAAGAGGTCGGCCGCGCCGACGAGCGCCGGGAGGCGGTCGCGCGCGACGCGCCCGGCGAAGTGGACGCGCCCGCCGAGGCCGAGGCGGGCGACCTGCGCCTCCAGCGCCGGCCGCAGGTCGCCGTCGCCGAAGAGGACCAGCCGGGCGTTCGCGCCGGCCAGCGGCGGCGCGGCGAACGCCGCCACCGCGACGTCGAGCCCCTTCTTGTGGACCAGCCGCCCGCCGGCCAGCACCAGCCGCTCGCCCTCGGCGAGGCCGAGGTCGCGGCGGATCGCCGCGCGCGTCGCGGGGTCGGCCGGCCGGAAGCGGTCGGGGTCGACGCCGTAGGGGATGACCCGGGACCGTGCCGGGTCGGCGCCGAGCGGCGCGGCGCGCGCGGCGAGGTCGGGGCTGCACGCGGTCACGGCCGCGGCGGCGCGGAGGGCCACGCGCGCCGCGCGCGCCAGCGGGCGCTTGCGCTCTGCCAGGAAGACGTCGGAGCCGTGCAGGCTCACGACCAGCGGCAGGCGCGCGGCGCGGGCGACCAGCGCGGCCGGCGGCCCGTTCGGGATGACCCAGTGGGCGACGAGCAGGTCGGGGCGCACGCGCCGCGCCAGCCGCGCGCAGGCCGCGGCCGACGCCGCCAGCGCGGACGGCGCGGCGAGGTAGGCCGACCCGCGCAGCCCGACGTCGCCGGCCAGCGCACTGGCGTAGCCCCAGACCTGCAAGGGGCGGAGCCCCGGCGCGTAGCGGAAGGGGTGGAGGTGGACGCCGCGCTCGCACGGCCCCCGGCGCAGCCGCGGGTGCGCCGGCAACACGACGTGGACCTCGTGCCCGAGCGCCGCGACGTGTACGGCCAGTTCCTCGATGAAGGGCGCGGTCGTGTCGCCCGGGAAGAGCGGGTAGGACGAGGTCAGCATGACGACGCGCAGCGGACGCGCCGTGTCGCCGGGGGCGGTCGCCGCCGCGGTCGCCGTCGCCATCAGGGCCCGCCCGGCGCGTCGGGGAAGCGGTAGACCAGGACGATCGGGTTGCCGTCGGCGTCGCGCAGCTCGTAGACCTTGCGGAAGCCGAACGCCTCCCGGCCCTGGTAGAGCGGCGCGAGCGCCGGCCGGATCGTCGTCTTGTCGGTCAGGTGGTCGAGCTGGAGGTAGGTCGCGTGGTAGCGCCGGGCGACCTGCTCGATCGTGGGCAGATCGTCGTAAGGAAGCATCACCGTCTCGTGGCCGCTGTGGAACGAGAGCTCCCAGGGGTTGCGCGTCATCACGGCCGCGCCGGGCGGCGTGTCGGCGCGGACCCAGTCGGCGACCGTGACCGACGACGGCGTGCGGAGGTCGGCGGTCGCGTCGTCGGCGCGGGCGGCGAGTTGCGGCTGGAAGAGCAGGGCGAGGATGACGAGCGCGAGCACGCCGGCCAGCGGCGCGCCGCGCGCCGCCGCGAGGCGGTCGTGCAGCCACCAGAAGCCGGCCGCGCCGAGGAGCATCGCCCAGGGCAGGAGGTAGAGCGTGTAGCGCTGCTCGTAGTGCCAGTAGACCATCACCAGCACCGCGTAGGGCGCGGTCGCGGCGGCGAGCGCCCAGAGGAGCGCCTGTCGTCTGCGCCCGGCGACGACCAGGACGCCGAGGACGATCAGCGGCAGGAAGATAAGCGGCACTACCTGGCCCTGCGCGACGTCCCGCCAGAACAACTGAAACTGCTGCCCGATCGCGCCGGTGACGGCGTCGAAACCGTAGCCGACCAGCAGGCGCGGGTGCGGCAGCGGCAGCCGCCCGGCGTAGACCCGGTAGATCTCCTCCCAGGGCTGGTACTTCAGGACCCAGGCGTCGTACTGCTCGGTCGAGTAGAAAGGCGTGCCGAAGGTGACGAGGTTGCGCACCAGCCAGGGCAGCGCCGTCGCGCCGGCCGCGACCGCGGCGACCGCGCCGCCGGCCAGCACCGGCCGGAGCCGCCCCCGCCGCCAGCCGTACCAGAGCGCCCAGGCCCCGGCCCCCGCCAGCAGCGTCAGCCCGCTCGGCTTCGACAGGTAGAGCAGCCCGCCGAGCAGGCCGAGCAGCGCCCAGGGGAGGAGGCCCCCCCCCGCCCCCCAATCCGGGGGGGGGCTATCCGATTCGGGCGTCGTCGCGCCCCCTGGCATCGCGAGTTGGGAGGGGCCACCTGCGTCGTCTTCGGCTCCTCCCATGACGGCAGCGCGGGGAGGGGCGACGAGGCGCCAGAGCAGGAGCAGGCAGGCGAAGGCGAGGCCGGTGAAGGCGAGGTCGTTGAGCGGGTAGACCGCGGCCTGGAAGAGATCGCCCTGCACCGCCAGCAGCGCCATCGCCAGCAGGCCGACGCGCGGCGACCAGAGCCGCGCGCCCGCGCGGTAGACCAGCCACAGGAGCGCCGCCATGATGAGGACGTTCGGCAACTTCGCCGCGGCGGTCGTCGCGCCGAAGACGGCGAAGAAGGGCGCGATCAGGAGCGGCTGGAGCGGCGGCCAGGTGTCGGCCGGGTGCCGGAGCGTCGGGTAGTCGCGGTAGAACTGCGCGACGTAGTCGACGCTGAAGCCGCGCCCCTCGACCAGGTTGCGCGCGACGACCGCGTTGTCGGCGTAGTCGGCGTGGTTGATCCAGGGCACCGCCCAGATGTAGGGCAGCAGCACCGCCAGGTAGAGGACGACGAAGCCGAGTGCCACGCGGTCGGCGACGCGCGGGCGGTCCAGCGCGGCCCAGAGCGCCGCCAGCCAGCCGACCAGTCGCCGCCAGTGCCGCAGCGCCAGCCCGGCCGCGGCCACGCCGTCCGCGACGAGCGCCAGCGCCAGCGCCCAGGGCAGCGCCAGCGCCGTCGCCAGCGGCACGGCCAGCGCCACCCCGGCGCGCAGCCCCCACCCCGCCGCGCCGCCTACTTCCGCGACGAGCGCCAGCCCGAGCGCGACCAGGAAAAGCAGCAGCCCCAGTCCCGGCCAGACCGCGCGCCAGTACGCGCCCGCGTCGACCGCGAGCGGTTCCAGCCGGACGGTATCGAGTTTGACGCCGAGCGTCCGCGAATCGCCGGGGACGGTGGCGAGCGCCGAGTGGAACGCCAGCGCGAACTCGCCGCCGGCCGGGACGTCGAAGGTGAGCGACTGCGCAGCCATCGCGCCGCCGACCTCGAGCGTGCCGACCGTCCGGCCGTCGGCGCGGACGTCGAGCGCGACCGGCGCGCGGTCCGGCAGCGCCTGGGCGCGCACCGTCAGCCGCACGCGCCGCACCGCCGCCCAGCCGGGCACGGCGAGCGTCGCGTCCTGCCCGCCCTGACCGGTCCAGCGGTAGGTGTACTCGGCGACGCGCTCGTCGCCGTAGACGTGCACCAGAAAGAGGCGGTCCCCGGGTCGGCCGACGTCGAGCGCGAACGGCGCGCGCGGCCAGAGCGCCGCGAGCAGCAGCGCCGCCGCCACCAGCAGCGGAGCACCGATCCGCGCCAGCAGCGCGCGCGCGGCGGGACGCCAGGTACGCCGGATCGCGGCCGCGCCGTCGTCGCGCGCCGCGCCGTCGCCCACGCCAGTTGCGCCCGCCCCGTCGGTCCCGGCCGTGCCGGCGACCAGCCCGGCCGGCGCGTCCGCCTCCGCCCCGAGCGTCTCCGTCCCCCCACGCTCGCGGTCTTCGATCATAGCGCCCTATGGTAGCAAGCCCGCGCGGCCGGCGCCAGGAGGCGGCGGCCCCCCTGTCCCCCCAATCCTTGGGGGAACCAATCGGACACGCCGTAGCGAGGGGGAGCGCGGTTATATTGGCCTGCTCGGATTGACCGCGTCCGCGATGGCTGCGGCGTCTGGGCCGGGTTCCCCCCAGGATTGGGGGGACAGGAGGGCGAATACACCGCCGTCATGCACCCGCTACAATCAACGCCGCGCGCGGCTCGCGGTCGCGCGGCACGGACGGCGGCGAAAAAGGAGGGCGAGCGATGCAGGACACAGCCGGCGCGGCGGCCGGCGAGGAGATCCGCACTTGGTTCCGCGAGATGCAGGCGAGCGTGCGCGCGGTCGACTACGACCGCGCGAAGGCGATCTTCCTGCCCGACGTCGTCGGGTTCGGCACCTACGGCGGCGTGCTCGACGGCCTCGACACGCTCGCCGCCGACCAGTGGGGCCACGTCTGGCCCACCATCTGTGAGTTCACCTTCCGACTGGACGAGTTGCGCTGGGGCGTGTCGGGCGCGCTGGCCTGGGCCGCCTGCCCGTGGGACTCCCTCGGCACGCGCCCCGACGGCGCGACCTTCCCCCGCCCCGGCCGCGCCACGGTCATCCTCGTCCGCGACGGCGGCCGCTGGCGCGCCGCGCACACGCACTTCTCACTCTATCCGCGGTGAGTCGTCGGTCGTCGGTCGTCTGCACCGGCTTCCTTTCACGGGAGGGGCGGACTACGGAAGCCGCTTCTGCCGCCTGCCGCCTGCCGTTTCGTGGTAGGATAGCGCGAACGGGCCACGCGACCCCGCTGCACGACACCGGACAATCCGTCGTGCGCAATGGGGACGGCGACCGGCCGCAGCGGGGAGATGGGGGGGGACCCTATGGCGCAGCGGGTGCAGGTCGGGTTGCTGGGGGCCGGGCACATCGGCCGCTTCCACGCGCAGACGCTCGCGTTCAAGGCCCCGGGCGCGGAACTGGCCGCCATCGCCGACGTCGCGGAGTCGGCCGCGCGCGAACTGGCCGAGGCGACTCGCGCGCCGCGCTGGAGCGCCGACCCCGGGGAGGTCATCGCCGACCCCGCGATCGAGGCCGTCGTGATCGCCACGCCCGGCCCGACCCACGCCGCGCTGATGGCGCAGGCGGCGGCGGCGGGCAAGCACATCTTCTGCGAGAAGCCGATCGCGCTCGAACTGCCGGAGATCGACGCCGCGCTGGCGGCGGTGCGGCAGGCCGGCGTGACGCTCCAGGTCGGCTTCCAGCGCCGCTTCGACCCCGGCTACGTCCGCGCCAAGGAGATGATCGACGCGGGCGAGATCGGGCGCGTCCACCTGCTCCACTCGCGCACGCGCGACCCCCACCTGCCCCCCGTCGAGTACCTGCGCGCCTGCGGCGGCCTCTTCCGCGACACCAGCGTCCACGACTTCGACGTCGTCCGCTGGCTCGCCGGCAGCGAGGTCGCCGAACTCTACGCCGCCGGCGGGGTGCTGGTGGACCCGAGCGTCGGCGAGGCCGGCGACATCGACACGGCGACGATCCTGCTCAAGCTGGAGAATGGGGCGATCGCGACGATCGACAACAGCCGGCAGGCTGTCTACGGCTACGACGTGCGCGCCGAGGTCTTCGGCGCCTCCGGCAGCCTGGAGGTCGCGCAGTTCCACCACACGCCGGTCGTCCACCGCTCGGCCGGCGGCGTCTGCCACGACCACCTCTACTGGTACCTGGAGCGCTTCGGCGCGGCCTACGAGGAGGAGATCCGCGCCTTCGTCGCCTGCGTGCGCGACGGCACGCGGCCGCGCGTCACCGGCGAGGACGGCCGCCGGGCCACCCTCCTCGGCCTCGCCGCCCTGCGCTCCCTCGCCACCGGCCAGCCCGTGCGGCCGGCGGACGTGGAGCGTGAGAGCGTGAGAGCGTGGGCCGTGGGCCGGAGGCCGTGGGGCGTGCGCATGGCTCGGGATCGGGGAATCGCGACCTCCTCGTAGGGGCCGGCCCCCGTGGCGGTCCAGCCCGCCGCCCGCGATGGGCCGGGACCCAGCCCGCGTAGGCGGGCTTCGTGGCGCCGCAGCGCCGATAGGCGCGACTTCAGTCGCCGGCCCCATCGCCCGGCCACGCCGCCCGACCGACGCCCATCACCAGGAGGCACCAGCCATGGAGAGGCTTCGCCTGACGACCGCGCAGGCCATCGTGCGCTTCCTCGCCGCGCAGCACGTCGAGCGCGACGGCCGGGAGCGCCGCTTCTTCGCCGGCATCAGCGGCATCTTCGGCCACGGCAACGTGACCGGGCTCGGCCAGGCGCTCGAAGAGGCCGGCGACGCCCTCCGCTACTACCGCCCGCAGAACGAGCAGGCGATGGTCCACACCGCCGCCGCCTACGCCAAGATGCAGAATCGATTGCAAACCTTCGCCTGCACCTCCTCGGTCGGGCCGGGCGCGACGAATATGCTCACCGGCGCGGCCGGCGCGACGATCAACCGCCTGCCGGTGCTGCTCCTGCCCGGCGACATCTTCGCCAGTCGTCTGCCCCACCCGGTCCTCCAGCAGCTCGAATACCCCGGCAGCCAGGACGTCAGCGTCAACGACGCCTTCCGCCCCATCTCGAAATACTTTGACCGCATCGCGCGCCCCGAGCAGATCCTGAGCAGTCTGCCCGAGGCGGTGCGCGTGCTGACGGACCAGGCCGAGACCGGCGCCGTCACGATCGCGCTGCCGGAGGACGTGCAGACCGAGGCCTACGACTACCCGGCCCACTTCTTCGCCAAGCGGACCCACCGCATCCCGCGCCCGCTGCCGGCCGAGAGCGAGCTGGACGAGGCGGTCGCGCTCCTGCGCGCGGCGCGGCGCCCGTTCATCGTCGTCGGCGGCGGCGCGATCTACTCCGAGGCGTCCGGCGCGCTCGACGCGCTGACGCGCGGCTGCGGCATCCCGATCGGGGTGACGCAGGCCGGCAAGGGCGCGCTCCCGTGGGACCACCCCTGGAACGCCGGGCCGGTCGGCGCGACCGGCGGCCTCGCCGCCAACCGCCTCGCCGCGCAGGCCGACGTCGTCGTCGCGCTCGGCACGCGCCTCTCCGACTTCACCACCGCCTCGAAGACGGCCTTCCAGCACCCCGCGGTGCGCTTCATCGGCATCAACATCGCCGCGCACGACGCCGCCAAGCACGGCGCACTCGCCCTCGTCGGCGACGCCCGCGCGACGCTCCAGGCACTCACCGCCGCGCTGGCGCGCGCCGGCTACCACACCGACCCCGCCTACGAACAAGAAGTCCACCACCTCAAGGACGAGTGGGACGCGGCGGTGGACGAGCAGCGCCGGGTGATCCCCGAAGGGCCGCTGACCCAGGCCAACGTGATCGGCATCGTCAACGACGCCAGCGCGCCGCGCGACGTCGTCGTCTGCGCGGCCGGCGGGATGCCGGGCGACCTGCACAAACTCTGGCGGCCGCTCGACCCGAAAGGCTACCACCTCGAATACGGCTACTCCTGCATGGGCTACGAGATCGCCGGCGGGCTCGGCGTGAAAATGGCCGACCCCGAGCGCGAGGTCTACGTGCTGGTCGGTGACGGCAGCTACCTGATGCTTCACACCGAGATCGTGACCTCGCTGCAGGAGGGCTATAAACTGACGATCGTGCTGGTCGACAACGGCGGCTTCCAGTGCATCCGCTCGCTGCAGGAGTCGGCCGGGACGCCTGCGTTCGGCAACGAACTCCGCTACCGCGACGCCGCCAGCGGCCGCCTCGCCGGCTCCTACATCCCGATCGACTTCGCGAAGAACGCCGAGAGCCTCGGCGCCGCGGCCCACCGCGCCGCTTCGGCCGATGAACTCCGGCACGCCCTCTCCTGCGCCAAGCGGGAGACGCGCACCACGCTCATCCACGTCCCCGTCGCGATCGACGCGCGCGTCCCCTCCTACGAGAGCTGGTGGGACGTCCCCGTCGCCGAAGTCACCGCGCGCGATAGCGTCGCCGCCAGCCGCCGGGAGTACGAGGAGGCGAAGCGGCGGCAGCGGTTCTACTACTGAGGCGTTAGGCGTTGGGCGTTAGGCGTTAGGAGACGCGGGAGTGAGCGTGTGCTGGTCCGGCTGGCCGCTGCCCCCGCACGGCCCCCTAACGCCTAACGCCTAACGCCTAGCGCCTCCCCGGAGGGGCCATGCTCGACGTCATCGTCGGCACCGCGCCGGTCAACTGGAACAACCGGGACGTGCCGGGCTACCGCGCGCCGACGCCGTACCTGGAGATGCTCGACCAGATGGCCGCCGCGGGCTACGCCGGGACGGAGTACGGCGAGGAGTTCCCGCGCGCCCGGGCGCGCGTGGAGCGCGACCTGGCGGCGCGCGGGCTCAAACTCGCCTCGATGTTCTACGCGCTCGACCTGCGCGGCGACGACGCGGCGCGGCGAGAGAAGGAGATCGGGCACGCGGTCGCCACCGCCCGCTTCCTGCGCTCGATGGGCGGCGACATGCTGATCGTCGCCGACAGCGGCGACGCGCGGCGGCAGGCGGTCGCCGGGCGCGTGGACGAGTCGGTCGCGCTGGACGCGGCGAGCTGGCGGCGGATGGTCGAGGGGTTCGTGGAACTGGCGCGGCGTTGCGCGGCGCATGGCGTCCGGGTGACGCTGCACAACCACGTCGGCACCTACGTCGAGACGGAGGAGGAGCTGGCGCGCGTCCTCGACGCGACCGACCCCGACCTGCTCGGCCTCTGCTATGACATCGGCCACATGGCCTACGCGGGCGGCGACGTGCAGCGCGTGGTCGACCGCTACGGCCCGCGCATCCGCTACGTCCACCTGAAAGACGTCGATCCGGCGGTGCTGGCGGAGTCGAAGCGCGAGGGGCTGAGCTTCGCCGGCGCGCTCCAGCGCGGCATCTTCCCCGAACTCGGCGCCGGGATGGTCGACTTCCCGCGTTTCCTGGCCGCGCTCGACGCGCTCGACTACGCCGGCTGGCTGATCGTCGAGCAGGACACGACCATGAAGACGCCGCTAGAGAGCGCCCGGCTGAACCGCGAGTACCTGCGGGCGACCTTCGGCCTGTAGCGAGTCGATAGTTGCTAGTTGCCAGTTGATAGAGCATGCCGGCGGCCGAAAACGCGCCTCTCGGCATGCCCAGTCCGCCACGAGGCCGCACGCGCAGGATGCCCTGTGGGGTGAAACGACGTTCAGGTCGCGTAGGCGGCCCCCGGCCGCGGCTTCAGCCGCCCGGTCCCCGCCCCATAAGCGCGAGCCCGGCCGGCCGCGCGATGCGGCCGGCCGGGCTCGCGTTCTCGCCCTGCTAGCAGTCTGCTACGCCGTCGTCGGCAGGCGCAGCAGGTTGATCACCGCGTCGACGCCCTCGATGCCCTTGATCCGCTGCTCGACCTCGTTGATCTGCTCCTGGCTGTTCGCCGTGCCGCGCAGATAGACCACGCCGTCGACCGTGTTGACGCTGATCTGGCCCTTCGGGATGCTGGCGTCGCGGAAGAGTTCCGCCTCGACCCGGCCGGTCACCATCTGGTCGCGCTCGGCCATGTCGTCGCCGCCGCCGGTCACCGCGCCGAGCAGGCCCTGCCGGCGCTCCTCACCCTTCTCGGCGTCGAAGAAGTAGAGCCCAAGCGCGCCGGCCGCCGCGCCGACGAGCAGCCCCAGGAAGAACTTCCCGCCCTTGCCGCCGCCATCGGACGAACCGAGGTTCGCCAGTTGCTGCTGCAAGGCGTCCTGCTTCTGCTGCAACTGCGCTTGCAGCGCGTCCGTGTCGACCGACTTGCCCCTGCCGAAGATCGCCATCTGCCGCTCCTCTCCTCGTGACGTGCCGGCTATCCTACCACGGCGCCGCCGCCGTGGCCAATCCCGGCAACCGCGGATGCACATAAGCGTTGTATCTGTCGGGTGCTGAGACGTCGAGCGTTGGTGGTTGATGGCCGACTGAGGGTGCGTCCGTTGCACTTGCAGCCATGAACGATCAACTATCGACGCTCGCCCTACTGGCGAAATGGCCTCCAGATGCGTAGAATAAGGCCCATGGCGCGCCTGCACCTCGTCATCCTCAACTATAACACTGCCGCGCTCTTGCGGCGGTGCCTCGTCCACGTCTACGCCAGCGCCTGCCCCTACCCCTACACCATCACCGTCGTCGACAACGGCTCGACCGACGGCAGCCTGGCGATGCTGCGCGCCGAGTTCCCGGACGTGCGCACGATCGCCGCGACACGCAACCGCGGCTTCGCCGGCGGCAACAATCTGGCGCTGCGCGCCCTCCTGGCCGAGTTCCCGCCCGGCGAGTCGCGCGCCCACGAGTACGTCGCGCTGCTCAACACCGACCTCTTCCTGGCGCCCGAGACGCTGCGCGTGCTGGTCGACTTCCTCGAAGCGGCACCGGACGCCGGCATCGTCGGGCCGCGCGTGGAGAAGCCGGACGGCACGCTCGACCTCGCCTGCCGCCGCAGTTTCCCGACGCCCCGCAGCGCCTTCTACAAACTGATCGGGCTCAGCCGCCGCTTCCCCGGCCACCCGCGCCTGGCGGCCTACAACCTGACCCACCTCGACCCCGGCCGGCTCACCGAGGTGGACGCCGTGATGGGCGCCTGTATGCTCGTGCGCGTCGCCGCGATCGACCAGGCCGGGCTGCTCGACGAGGACTTCTTCATGTACGGGGAAGACCTCGACTGGGCCTACCGGATCAAGCGCGCCGGCTGGCGCGTGTTCTATAATCCGGCGTCGCGCGTGCTGCACCAGAAGGGCGCGACGAGCGCGCGGCGCAGTTACCGGATGATCGTCGAGTTCTACCGGGCGATGTACCTCTTCCACCGCAAGCACTACGCGCCGGGCGTGCCGCGTGCGCTGAACTGGGCGATCGTCGCGGGGATCGTGGCACGAGGCGTGCTGGCGTTCGGCGCGAACGTGCTGCGGCCGCCGGCGAAGAAACGGGTCGCATGAGCCGCGGTAGGGGCCGGGCGCCCGGGGCGCCCCGGAAGTGAAAGCGCCGCTGCATCCGCCAGCCTCGCGCGTCAGGGGGCTGGCCGAGCAACCGTACGCCGCCGACTGGCGCGGCGTGCTCGGCCGCGCCGCGATGAAGCGCTGGCTGAATCTGTTCGTCGTGGTGTCGCGCGCGGCGGTCGACATGGCGATGATCGTCGCGGCCTTCCTGCTGGCCTACCGGCTGCGCGCCAGCATCGACCTCTTCAGCACCTTCGTCGAACCCTCCGGCTCGACCTACGGGCTGATGCTCGGAGTCGTCGTGCTGGTGCTGCTGGCGACCTTCGCGCTGGCCGGGCTCTACAGCCTGAGGCGCGGCGTCTCGAAGGTGGACCAATTCTACCGCGTGGCCAGCGCGGTCTCGATCGGGCTGGTGCTCTCGATCGCGGCCAACTCGATCCTGCTCGGCGAGAAGTTCAACTACTCGCGGCAGATGCTCCTCACCGGCTGGGTGCTCTGCATCGGCCTGGTCACGGTCGGTCGGCTGGCGCACGGCGAGCTGGCCGGGCTGCTGCGCCAGCGCGAGGCCGCGCGCGACCGCCTGCTGATCGTCGGCGCGGGCAAGACCGGCCGGCTGATCCTCCAGACAGTCCGCCGCTCGCCCTGGCTCGGCTATGAGGTCGTCGGCTTCCTGACCCACGACGCGCCCGACGCGACCTGCCCGCCGCCCGACGAGATCGATGGCGTGCCGGTGCTCGGCGACGCCGCGCACCTGGCGCGCTGCGCGCGGGCCTACAGCATCGACGAGGTCATCGTCGCGCTGACCGGCTCGCCGCACGAGGAGGTGCTGGAGCTGGCGCAGCAGGTGATCGACCAGCCGGTCAACATCAAAGTCTACCCCGACACCTTCCAGCTCATCACCAACAACGAGCTGAGCCTGGACGACCTCGGCGGCCTGCCGATGGTCAGCGTGCGCAACGTCGCGCTCAGGGGCTGGAACCGGGTCGTCAAGCGGGTGACGGACGTCGCCCTGAGCGCGGTGATCCTGGTGGCGACCGCGCCGGTGCTGCTGGCGCTGGCGGTGCTGGTGAAACTCACGTCGCCCGGCCCGGCCTTCTTCGTGCAGGAGCGCGTGGGGCGGGATAACCGCCCCTTCCTATGCATCAAGCTCCGCTCGATGCCGGTCGGCGCCGAGGACGCGACCGGCCCGGTCTGGGCCACGCCGGACGACCCACGCCCGACGCCGCTCGGCCGCTTCATGCGCCGCTACTCGCTGGACGAATTGCCGCAGTTCATCAACGTGCTGCTCGGCGAGATGAGCATCGTCGGCCCGCGCCCGGAGCGGCCGCACTTCGTCGAGCAGTTCAGCCAGGCGATCCCGCGCTACCGCTACCGCCACCACGAGAAGGCCGGCATCACCGGCTGGGCGCAGGTCAACGGGCTGCGCGGCGACACCTCGATCGAGGAGCGCACCCGCTACGACCTCTACTACATCGAGAACTGGTCCCCCTTCTTCGACTTGAAAATCATCGCCAAGACCGTCTGGCTCGTCCTCCGCGGCGACCCACATGCGTATTGAGCGTGGGGCGTGGGCCGTGGGCGTAGGCCATAGCACGTAGGGCGTGAGGGGCGGGCTGCCCCGTGCCCTGTGCGCCTCAGTTGTTGCCCGGATTAGGGCCGTCGTGCGACGAGGGCGAAGGCCGGGCCGCTGGGGTGATCGGGGGGGCGAAGTTGATGGCGATGTCGCTCAGGCCGAAGTGCCGCAACGCGCCGAGGATGTCGTCGCGGCTCAGCCAATGGCTGAAGGGGTGGGCGCCGCCGCAGAAGCCCTCGACGATGAGCGCTTCCCGGTACTCGTAGCGGTGCCGCGTGTAGCGGAAGCCCGCGTACTCGGCCGGTGCGCTGCCGGCGAAGCGCCGGGCGATGTGCGGGCTGCGCGCGAGGACGTCCGCGTCGTAGTAGACGGTCCACAGTAGCAGCCGGTCGGTGGCGCGGGCCAACAAGGCGAGCAGTTCGACCGGGTCCGGCATGTGGTAGAGCACGCCGTTGGCGACGGCGACGTCGAAGCGCTCCCGGTTCGCCCGCAGGTACGCCACGAAGTCGCCGCAGAGGAAATGCGCCCGCTGGAGGTCGAGCAGTTCCCTCACGATGAGGCACTTGAGGTAGGCGCGACCTCGATCGCCGTGATCGAGGTCGCGCCGAGGCGCTCGAGCATCGTGGTGTGGGCGCCTTCGAGCGGGCCGAGTTCGCGCACCGTCTTCTCGGCGAAGCCGCCGAACTGCTCCGCGGCCCAGGTGATCCGCGCGTCCTCGAAGAGCGGGACGGTCCCCGCGCGCAGGGTGTCG
>DASSSV010000589.1:0-9269 GCA_035708265.1 Thermomicrobiales bacterium
CGCTACCAGAAGCCCCGTCATATGCCACGCTCCCACGCTGTCACGCTCCCACGCTCTCACGGCCCACGCCCCACGCCTCACGGACCCGCGCGCGCGTTGCGGCGAGCGGGCCACTGTTGTCGATCGTCACGTCGGCGTGGATCAGCCGGGTCTCGACCGGCGGCTGAGCGGCGATCCGGCGCCGGGCCTCGGCCTCCGCGAAGCCGTTGCGCGCCATCAAGCGGGCCAATTGCTGCTCCGGCGCGCAGGTCACGACCCAGAGTTCGTCGCAGCAGTCGGCCAGGCCGCCTTCGAGGAGTTTTACCGCGTCGACGGCGATGACCGGCGCGGCCGAGGCGTCGACCAGCGCGGCGATGCGCGCGCGGACGGCCGGGTGCGTCAGCCGCTCCAGCAGAGCCAGCGCGGCCGGGTCGGCGAAGACGATCGCGCCGAGCGCGCGGCGGTCGATCGCACCATCCGGCGCCAGCACGCCCGGCCCGAAGTGCTCGCGGATCGCCGCCCAGACCGGTTGCCCCGGCTCCTGCAAGGCGTGGACGACACGGTCGGCGTCGATCACCGCGGCGCCATACCCGGCCAGTTGCGCCAGGACGGTGCTCTTGCCGCAGGCGATGTTGCCGGTCAGGCCGATCAGGTAATGCTCGGCGACCGGGCGCGACGCGCCGCGGTCGAGCCCCGGCAGCGACGACCAGAGCGAACGCCGCGGCGTTGCCCGGAGCGCGAGCACCTGCGCCTCATCGCTGGCGAGACGGTAGTAGAGCGTGTGGCCGGCGCGCCGCGCGAGGACGCGCCGGTAGGCGCCGTCCCCGTCAGCCAGCGGCAGCCCGGCGCGCGGCCAGTCGCCGAGGCGCGCCGCGCGGTCGAGCAGCGCTCGCGCCGTGGCGCGCTCCGGCAGGGCCAGCAGCGCGTCGCGGGCCCGCGGCGCCCAGCACACCGCCGCCACCGGCTAGCCCCGCCCGCCGGGCGGCGTGGCCTCCCGCGCGAGGTCCGCCGCGACCCGCTCGTGCGGGATCATCTCGCCGCGGTCCGCCTCGGACACCGCGGCGAGGACGTCGCGCAGCGCGGCCGCCTCGCCGGCCTCCCACAGCAGCCACTCGTACCGCTCGACCGGCAGCGCGACCGCCGGCGCCTGTCCCGGGACCGCGAGCGACAGCGGCTCGCCCGCCGCGCGCAGCCCGCGCAACGCCGCCGCCAGCCTATCGCCGTCGTCCGGGAAGATCGCCTCGCCGCTCATGCCATCCCTCTCCGCCGGCACGGCCGCCCACCGCACCGGCGCACGTACGAAGTATGGCCGGTTTCGGGGGTATCGGCAAGTAGGGAGGAGAGGAGGTGAAGGGGGTGGAGGCCGCGTCCTGGGGCGCATCCCAGCCCGGCACAGGCTGGGCTTCGCGGTGGCCGCAGGCTGCTTTCAGGCGCACCTTCACCCCCTATCCCTCTCCACCCCCTTCACCCCCTGCCCCCGCCCCGTCCGACCGATCGCGTATACTACACGGGCGCGCCCGGCGGCGCGGTCGGCGGTCGGCAGCGAGGGGACGAAGGGGCGGTATGGCGTATCTGGTGACGGGGCGCTACCGGGTGAAGGCGGGGCAGGACGCGAAGTTCGTCGCGCAGATGGAACTGCTCGAAGACCTGCTGCGCCGCGAGGGGCGCGGGCTCCAGTACTGGGCGCTGGCGCGCTCGGACGGCGAGGCCGGCGTCTTCACCAGCGTCGCGATCTGGGCCAGCCCCGAGGACGAGCGCCGCCTGCACGACCACCCGATGCGCCTGGCGCTCGTGCCGACGATCGCGCGCCTCCTGCGCGAGCCGCCCGGCGCCGTGGCCGGTCCCGTGACGCTGGAATTCGCCGGCCGGAAGTAGCGCCGGCGCCCCCTACTCGCGCGGCGGGCCTTCGCCCGGCGTGCGCGCTTCCCGCTCCCCCACGGCGGCCGTGTCCGCGGGCGCGTCGTCGAGCGTATCATCCGCCGCGTGATAGCCGTTGGCGCCCGCGTGGCCGTTGCCGTTGGCGGTCCCGCCGAGATCGTCCGGGCGGAGCGGGCGGAGGAGGTCGCGGGCGCGGGTCAGCAGCGCGGGCACCCTGACGTTGCCCCACGCGCCGGGCAGGAAGGCTATCTCGTCCTCCGACGCGGCGTGGCCGTTGGCCGCGGGCGGCGCGTGGCCGTCCTCGTCGCCGTGGAGGCGCCGAGCCGCCGCGTCCGGCACGAGTTCGATCAACTGCTTGACGCGCTCGCCGGTCTGCTCACCCAACGCCCGGAGCGGGCGCGGCAGGAGTGGGGCGCGCGGCCGCTCGGCCCACGGCGCCTCCTGCGGCTCCTCGCCCGCCTCCAGCTCCACCGGCGCCAGGTCGGCCGTGCAGTACGGGCAGATGGCCCAGGTCAGGTCGACCAGGCGCGCGCAGGCGGGGCAGGCGCGGCGCAGTTCGGTGTAGCAGGAGGGGCAGACGACGAACTCGTCGCGCACCGGGCGGTGGCAGTTGGGGCAGAGGCTGAGGTCTTCCAGGTCTTGCAGCAGGTATTCCTCTTCCAGCGACCGGCCGAACGCCTCGTCGAGGGTCTGGCGCGGGCGCAGGATGAGATAGATCAGCAGACCCGGCACGAAGAAGAGGACGACGACGAGCGTGGAGAAGATCTGCGCGACGACGCTGCGGCTGCGGGACTCGATGTCGCGGAACGTCCAGACGACCAGGGCGAACCACAGCGTCACCGCGTAGGCCCCGGCCATCGCGATCAGGACCTGGAAGGCGCGCGCGACGAGCGCTTCGACCGACATCGGCCCTCCTTGCCGGTCGTCGGTCGTCGGTCGTCGGTCGTCAGTGCCGCCCGCTCACCGTTGCGCCCTCGGTGCGGCGATCAGGTGGGCCGCGTCTCTGACGACTGACGACCGGCGACCGACGACTCCCCCGCGGGCGGCATGATCCGCTCGTGCCGCACGACGGGGAGCACGAACACCGTCGCGCCGCCGACCTGCACCTCGACCGGGCTCGGCATGTAGAACTCGCCCGGCTCCATGATCGGCAGCAGCGGGTTGACGTATTGCGTGCGGGTGTAGCAATTCTCGCGGATCAGGCGGAAGACCTCGGGCACCTGGGTGTCGTTGACCCCGGTCATCACCGTGACGTTGTTCTCGCGGAGGAAGCCGCCGGAACTGTTGATCTGGGTGGCGCGATGGCCGTGGGCGCGCAGGGCGTCCAGCAGGCCCTCGACGTCCTTCCCCTGCACCACGGCGATCACCAGCTTCATCGTCTCAGCAATCCTCTCCGGGCGCCAGCGGCAGACCCAGTCGCGCGCCGAGCACCGCCAGTACGTCTCGCGTCATGTCCGCCACCGGGCGCGCGGCGTCGAGCACCACCCAGGTGGCCGGGTCCGCCGCCGCCAGCGCCCGGTAGCCTTCGCGGACGCGGCGGTGGAAGGCCAGGTCGGCGGCGTCGAGGCGGTTGACCTCGCCCGCCACCCGCCGCCGCGCCAGCCCCGCGTCGGCCGGCAGGTCGAGGAGGATGGTGAGGTCCGGCGCGAGCGCCTCGGCCGCGAAACCCTGCAACCGGCGCAACTCGTCGAGCGGCAGGCCCCGGCCGTAGCCCTGATAGGCGTAGGTCGCGCCGGCGAACCGATCGCACACCACTACCTCGCCGCGCCCGAGGGCGGGCTCGATGACCTCTCGCACATGCTGTGCCCGCGCGGCGAAGAGCAGCAGGGCTTCAGTCTCGGGCAGCATAGCATGGTTGTGGACATTCAGCAAAAGCGCGCGCACCTGCTCGCCGATCGCCGTGCCGCCCGGCTCGCGCGTCGCCGTCACCGGCACGCCGCGCGCCCGGAGCGCGTCCGCCGCCGCGCGCGCCTGCGTCGTCTTGCCGCAGCCCTCCACCCCCTCGAAAACGACGAGGTACGAAGTACGAAGTACGAATGGGGTGCGCTCGCTCGCCGCTCGCCGTCTCGCGTCCCCGGCGTCCATCATTCGTACTTCGTCATTCGTACTTCGTACTTCCTCAGTGCCGTCCGACCGGCAGGATCTCGACCCGGCGGTAGGGATCCTTGCCGCGGCTGCGCGAGTTGAGGTTGTAGCGCTCGGCGACCTGGTGCTGCAGGCGGCGTATGTAGGCGGTCTGCGGGGAGAGGGCGACCGGCTGCGCCGAGTTGAGCACGCGGCCGGCGGCGGTCTCCGCCTCGTAGAGCGCCGACGCGACGTCGTCGGGCGTGTCGTCCTCGTCGGGGACCGGCGCGCCCTGGTGGCCGCCCGGCGCGGCGGCTGGGTGCGCCGGCACGCCGAAGATGCCGGCGAGCACCGTCTCCATCTGCGTCGCGGTGTTGCTGCGCAGGACGTAGACCGGCTTGCCCAGCGCCTCGGCCTCCTGCAGTTGCTGCGGGCGGCGGCGATAGTAGTTCTTCAGCGTGACGACGATGTCCGCGTCGCGCAGGTCGCGCGTCAGCGTCGCAGACACGCCGAGTGAGCCGGCGACCTGCTCCAGCCGGTTGCGGCTGACGCCGAAGGGGTAGACGCGCAGCGGCCGGGCGGGCGTGTGCCGGCCCGCGGGCGGGGCGGCGGGCTCCGCCTCGGCGGTCGCGAGCGGGCGAAGCGGCGGAGCGGGTGTGTTCTGGCGCCCGCCGCGCCGGCCGGCCGTCATCACGAAGCCGCCGCCGGCGCGCTCGTCGCGCCGGCGGCCGAGCGCCGCCAGCGCGGCCGCCTCGTCGTGGCTCTGCTGCGTCACCTCGATCCCGCCGTCGTCGCGGCGGCGGCGCACCTCGACCGCCAGCGGCTGGCCGCGCAGGATCGCGTCGACCGAGGCGGCGACGTCGCGGTGGATCGCCACGCGGTCGCGGTCCTGGATCTCGACCAGGACGGTGAAGGTCGGCGGCGCCTTGCGCTCCAGCACCGACTTCTGGGTGCCGCGGCGGCGGGCCTCCTCGTCGGAGAGGGTCACCGACTGGATGCCGCCGATCAGGTCGGCCAGCGTCGGGTTGAGCATCAGGTTCTCGAGCGTGTTGCCGTGCGCCGTGCCGATCAGTTGCACGCCGCGCTCGGCGATCGTGCGCGCCGCCTGCGCCTCCAGCTCGGTGCCGATCTCGTCGATGACGATGACCTCGGGCATGTGGTTCTCCACCGCCTCGATCATCACCGCGTGCTGCTGCGAGGGGCGCGGCACCTGCATCCGCCGCGCCCGCCCGATCGCCGGGTGCGGGATGTCGCCGTCGCCGGCGATCTCGTTGCTGGTGTCGACCACGACGACGCGCTTGCGGAGCGACTCGGCCAGGACGCGCGCCGTCTCGCGCAGCAGCGTCGTCTTGCCGACGCCCGGGCGCCCGAGGATCAGGATGCTCTCGCCCGACTCGACGAGGTCCTGGATGATCGCGATCGTGCCGAAGACGGCGCGGCCGATGCGGCAGGTCAGCCCGACGATCTCGCCGGAGCGGTTGCGGATGGCCGAGATGCGGTGCAGGGTGCGTTCGATCCCGGCGCGGTTGTCCTCGCCGAAATGGCCGATGCGCTCGGCGACGTACTCGAGGTCGGCGCGCGTGACGTCGGCGTCGGAGAGCTCGATCTCGCCGTCCTCGAAGCGCGCCTCCGGGTGGCGGCCCAGGTCCAGGACCAGTTCGATCAGCCCGCGGTTATCGGTCGTGCGCAGCGGCTCGACCAGGTGCGGCGGCAGCGCGGCGAAGAGATCGGCCAGGTTGTCGGTGACTTCCTCCTCGTACCCCTTCCGCGTGTAGCCGGCCGGCAGGAACTCCGTTTGCAGCAAGGTCCATCACCCCTGATGAAGTGAGAAATGAGAAGTGAGAAGTGAGAACTGGGCGCCGCGATGAGTCGCGGATGCGCCCGGGCAATGACTTGTCTTCACGAGGACACCTCCCGCGTCGTCCGGCCCTTTTTCTCACTTCTCATTGCTCACTACTCACTTCCGCTACAGGTGCGCGGGCACGCCCGCGCGGACGTTCTCGCGCACGAGCCAGGCCGGCGCGAGCGCCCGCCGCACCGACACGGTGGTGTAGCGGACCAGCAGTTCCTGCGCGCCCAGGCGCTCGAAGCCGCGCGCCTCCAGCAGCGGCGCGAGCTCCTGCTGGTACTCCTGCACCGTGCAGTAGACCCGGTCGTCGCGGCCCGGCGCCACCTCGCGCAGCACCGCGTCCAGCACCGGCTCCAGCAGGGCCCGGCCCTCCGGCTCGAAGACGAAGGCGAGGCGGATGCGCTGGCGCTGCCGCCCCACCCGGCAGTAGACGATGATCTCCTGCCCCTGCTCGACGACGAACCCCCACTCGCGCAGGCCCCGCCGCGGGCGCCACAGCCCGTGCTCGGCGATCTCCCAGCGGTGGCTGGTGTACGCCTCGGCGTACTGCACCGGCTTGGGTGCCGTGAGCGTGTAGAGCCGGTGTAGCGCCCAGGTATCCGCAGGCGTCTGCGGCCGCATCGGCGGCGGCTCGGCCTCGCCGTCCGCCGCCGAGGTGGCAAGCGTCGTGCCACCGTAGAGGTGGTAGAGCGCCTCCTCGCCGTAGCGCACGTAGCCCGCCGCGCGGAACGCCTCGGCCGCTTCGCCGTCCCCCGGCTGCTTCGCGTAGAGCCGCTGGATGCCGCGCCGGCCGGCCGACGCCGTGGTGTAGTCGAGCAGCACAGTCCAGATGCGCAGGCGACCGTCGGGCGTCGCGGCCGGCCCACGCCGGGCGGCGGCGAGGTAGACGATGTCCCACTTGCGGGGCACCGCGCGAGCTCGCGCCTGCACGAACGCGCACGGCGCGCCCTGGCAACGGGCGACGTAGTTGCGGACGTGCGAGCCGCGCGGCGCGATCGGCGACCAGCGACTCTGGAGCAGCCCGTGCAGCGGCGTGTACCCACTCAGGAGCGCCCCCGGCAGATCGAGGTGCAGCCCGCCGCGGCACAGCGGGGCGAGGCGGGGGAGATCCCGCAGGGTCATCGCCCTGATCGTCACCGGCAGCCCGCCCGGCGTCGTCACGGTGTCCCGCCTGTCCGTGTGCGGGGACGGCGGCGCAAAAGGCGCGCGTCCGGCAGTCTCCTGCCGCGAGCGCGCGCCGGCCAGGCATCCCTCGTCTGGTCCCGCCGCCGCGCGACCGCCCGGACGGCCGGGCCGCCGGGACCGGCCTGCGGGCGGCCTCTGCACGACGTTGGCGCCGCGACCCCACCGTCGGGCGATGCGCCGACGTGTCGCATGCTCTCCTCCATCGGCACAAGTGTACTATAGATCTCGCGCCCCACGCCAGCGAAACGGCCCGCGCCGGCGAGCGCCGTCGCGCCGATCTTGACAGGCTCGCGTTCACGTACGTACACTCGGGTGATGATAGCACGCGCCCCGGCCGCGTCAACCGACGGCGGGCGCGATGGCGGGATGACGATGCGCGCAGGCTGGCCGAGCGAGCCGGCCGGAGGGGGATCATGGACGAGCGGCAGGCCACCGGGGACGAGCCCCTGCACTTCGACGAGACCGTCCCGCCGTCGCCCCGCCCGGCCGTGCCGGCGGTCGACGCGATCCTAGGCCGGCCGATCCGCGTGCTCGACCACGGCTTCGTCCGCCTGGTCGACTACATGGGCGACGACGCGGCGATCGTGCAGGCCGCGCGCGTCTCCTACGGCCCGGGGACGCGCAAGGTCAGCGAAGACAAGGCCCTCATCCGCTACCTGCTGCGCAACCTCCACACGTCGCCGTTCGAGATGGTCGAGGTCAAGCTGCACGTCAAGGCGCCGATCTTCGTCGCGCGCCAGTGGCTGCGGCACCGGACGGCGGCGGCGAATGAGATGAGCGGTCGATACTCGATACTACCAGAGGAAATGTACTTACCAGACAATACTCAAATCAGTTTCCAGAGCGCCGACAACAAGCAGGGGCGCAGCGCCGACCCGGTGGACCCGGCGCTGCGCGCGCGGGTGCGCGACCTCCTGCTGGCCGGGCAGCGCGAGGCGTACGCCGGCTACCAGGAACTCCTCGACGCGGCGATCGCGCGCGAACTGGCGCGGATCGCGCTGCCGGTGTCGATCTATACCGAGTGGTACTGGAAGATCAACCTGCACAACCTCTTCCACTTCCTCGAACTGCGCACCGACGCGCACGCGCAGTACGAGATCCGCGTCTACGCCGAGGCGATCTGCCTGATCGCGCAGCGGCTGGCGCCGGTCGCCTACGAGGCGTTCGAGGACTACATCCGCCAGGCCGTGCGCCTCTCGCGCGTCGAGCGCGGGCTGGTCGCGCGGGCGCTGCGCGGCGAACCGCTCCGGGCGGAGGACTGGAAGGGGCTGGGCAAGCGCGAGCGCGCGGAGTTCGCCCGCAAGTTCGGCCTGACGCCTGAGGAGTTGTTCGGCGGCCCCGCCGCGCCGGCCGCGGGTGCGGCCAACGGCCGGGGCGGGTCCGGCGCCTGAAGGCGCGGCCTGGATCCTCTCCCAACCCGCGCAGACGGGGTTCGCGGCGAGACTCCAGCGCGGGTTCACCCGCGGGCCTGGTCGCCGGCGCGCCGCCTTTACACGCTCGGGAGCGGCTGGTGGCCCATCCCGCGCAGGCGGAAGGCCAGCGCGAGCAGCGACAGGACGAAGAGGATGGCGAAGGCGCCGATCAGCCAGGCGATCGCCAGCGCGCCGGCGCCGGGGCGCGCGAAGAGGAGCGCGCCCCAGAGGACCGAGAGCACGCCGCCGAGCCCCAGCAGCCACTCCCCCGCGATCTCCCGGCGCAGCTCGATGGCGGCGACGAGCTCCATGATCCCGGTCAGGATCGCCCAGACGGCGATGAAGATGAGCAGCACCAGCGCGGTGATCGAAGGCCAGAAGAAGGTCAGCAGGCCCAGCGCGATGCCGAGGAGGCCCTCGAGGAGCAGCACCCACCAGTTGCGGGCGCGCCCGACCGCGCGGAGGCCGGCGATGACCGCGAAGACGCCGTCCACCAGCGCGTAGGCGCCGAACAGGGCGACCAGCACGAGCAGCGTGAGCGCGGGCCAGAGCAGCGCGCAGATGCCGAAGATGACGGCGATCGCGCCGCGGATCGCCAGCACCCACCAGTGCCGCGTCAACGCCTCCAGCATCGTCACCCCTCCCGAAGTACGAAGTACGAATGACGAAGTACGAATGACGAAGTACGAATGACGAGAGCCGAGCGCGGACGTATCCCCCCAATGCGTCCCGGCCCGAGCACGCGGCGTGCTACGGCGGGCCGCTTCTACCGGGCCGACATCCCTCGCCGCACGGCGGGCGCCGATGCCGTATGATGCCGCGGGCACAGGATGGGCGCCGGCCGGCGGGAGAGGCATAGCAGGTAGGGCGCATGGGCGATACGACGGACTTCCCGCAATTCC
>DASSSV010000590.1:0-19928 GCA_035708265.1 Thermomicrobiales bacterium
AGAGGGCCGGGCGGCTGGGCGGCGGCTGGGGGGAGCGGATAGGTGACCGCGGCGGGGCGGGATTGGGGCGAGGCGGTTCGTCGCCCTCGTGACGTGGGCACCCGCCACGCGGTCGCCACCGACCGGGGCACCTTACCGGGCAACGTCGGGCCGCGCGGCGGCCTCCGTGCGCCGCCAGGCGCCCTCAACCGCGGCCTCAACCGCCCCGTGCCGCCCGTCCCCTATCGTCTATCGTCGATCGTCTTGCTCAGAAGAGCTTCATCTGCGCGGCCTTGGGCTGCGCGGCGGCGGCTTCGACCTCGCTCCGCTGGCGCATCTCGGCCAGGATGCGCGGCAACTTCTGGAAGTCGGCCTCGATCGTGGCGCGCAGCGCGCCCTGGTGCAACGCGGCGGCCGGGTGGTACATCGGCACGACGATCAGGTCGCCGACCTGCTTCGGCTGGCCATGGATCTGCGAGATGCGCTGGCCGGGGAACCAGCGCGCCATCGAGAAGCGGCCGAGCGTGATGACCACCTTCGGCCGGACCAGCGCGAGCTGCCGGTCGAGGTAGGGCTGGCAGGCGGCGATCTCGTCGGGCAGGGGGTCGCGGTTGCCCGGCGGGCGGTGCTTGACGACGTTGGTGATGTAGACCTGCTCGCGGTCGAGCCCGATTCCGTGCAGGAGTTCGTTGAGGAACTGCCCGGCCGCGCCGATGAACGGGTGGCCCTGGCGGTCCTCGTGGAAGCCGGGCGCCTCGCCGATGAACATGATCTCGGCGGGCACCGGGCCGTCGCCGGACACGGCGCAATGGGCGCCGCGGTGGAGCTCGCAGTTGGTGCAATGGGCGATCTGCTCGCGCAGTCGCCGGACCTCCTCCGCGACGGCCGCGAGGTCTTGCACGGACACGGGGCGCCTCCCATCTGGCTCAGGTCTGGCCGGGCCGGCCCGCAGCGCGACCGGCGCCCCGAGTATAGAACCGCCGGGGTGTACGTTCAAGTGCCGCGCCGCGTCAGGGCAGCGCCCGGTAGACCCGCAGCGCGTCCGCCAGGCGCGCCAGCGAGGCGGCGTCGTTCGGGACGCAGTTGCAGATGACGTGCGCGACGCCCTGCTCCCGGTAGGCGCGCAGCCCGGCCGCGACCTCCTCGGCGCTCCCCGCGAGCACCTTCGCCGGGTCGCCGCCCGCCGGCGGCGCGGCGCCTTCTGGCGGATAGGCGACGATCACGCCGACGGTGACGGCGAGCGTCGCCGGGTCGCGCCCGACCTCGGCGCAGGCCGCGTCCAGGCCGGCGCGCCGCTCGGCGAGCAGCGTCGGCCGGCCGAGCCAGGCGGTGTTCCAGCAATCGGCGTGGCGCGCGGTCAGGCGGAGCATCCGCGGCCCCGCGGCGGCGACCAGGATCGGCGGGCCGCCGGGGCGCGGGCCCCGCGGGCGCAGTTCGCAGTCCGGCGCCTGGTAGTAGCGCCCCGCGAAGTCGACCCGGCCCTCGCGCAGCAGCGGGCAGATGATCTGCAGCGCCTCCGCGAAGCGGTCGACCTTGTGGTCGAAGGGGAAGCCGAAGGCGTCGAACTCGGGCCGGTGCCAGCCGGCGCCGAGGCCGAGGATCAGCCGGCCCGCGCTGACCTCGTCGAACGTGGCGGCCATCTTCGCCAGGACGGCCGGGTTGCGGAAGGCGATGCAGAGGACGATCGTGCCGAGTTCGGGGCGCCGGGTCGCCTCGGCCAGCGCGGCGAGGAAGGTCCAGCCCTCCCAGACGCCCGCGGGCGGGCGGTCGGGGAAGCGGTAGAGCAGGTGGTCGTAGAGCCAGATCGAGTCGAACCCGGCCTCCTCCGCCTGGAGGGCCAGGTCGCGCACCGCCGCGTAGCCCGCCGGGCGCCCCAGGCCCTCGTCTTCGCCGAGGGGCAGGACGACGCCGACTTTCATGCTCACCCCTTCTTTCCCACTCCAGCCCGCGTCCCCTCGTCACTCATCACTCGTCACTCGTCGCTCCGTACCAGCGCCAGCACCTCGTCCGTCTTCGCCTTGAGTTGCGCCGGGTCGGACGCCTCGACGTTGAGGCGCAGGAGCGGCTGCGTGTTCGACGGGCGCAGGTTGAACCACCAGTCGGGGAAATTCACCGTCAGGCCGTCGAGGGTGTCGATCGTCGCGCCGGCCGCGCGCTCGTGCGCCTCCACGCGCGCCAGCACCGCCGCGATGTCGCCGACCTCCGAGTTGATCTCGCCGGAGCGGACGTAGGGGTCGAGCGGGGCGAGCACCCGGGAGAGCGGGGCGTCCGCCGCCGAGAGGAGTTCGAGCACGGTCAGGAAGGCGATCAGGCCGGAGTCGGCGTACCAGTTGTCGCGGAAGTAGAAGTGGCCGGAGTGCTCGCCGCCGAAGATGGCGTCCTCGCGGCGCATCGTCGCCTTGATGAAGGAGTGGCCGACCCGCTCGCGCACCGCGCGGCCGCCGTTGCGCGCGATCGTCTCGGGCACCGAGCGGGAGCAGATCAGGTTGTAGACGATCGTCGCGCCGGGGTGCTTCTGGAGGAGGCTGCGCGCGACCAGCGCGGTGACCATGTCGCCGCCGATGAACGTGCCGCGCTCGTCCACCAGGAACATGCGGTCGGCGTCGCCGTCGAACGCCACGCCGAGGTCGGCGCCGGTCTCGCGCACCTTCGCCTGCAGGTCGACGATGTTCTCCGGCTCGATCGGGTTGGCCGGGTGGTTGGGGAAGGAGCCGTCCAGCTCGAAGTAGAGCGGGATGAGGCGGCAGGGGAGGTGGTCGAAGACGGTCGGCAGGATCATCCCGGCCATGCCGTTGCCGGCGTCGGCGACGACCGTGAGCGGCTGCAGCGCGCCGACGTCGATGAAGCCGAGGGCGTGCGCGACGTAGTCCTGGAGGACGTCGCGCGTGGTGATTTGGCCGCGGCGGCTCGCGGCCGGGATCTGGTCGTTCACCACCATGTCGCGGATCTGCGTGATGCCGGTGTCCTCGCTCAGCGGGATGGCGTCGGCGCGGCAGAGTTTGAGGCCGTTGTACTCGGGCGGGTTGTGCGAGGCGGTGACCATCGCCCCGGCCGGGTAGCCGAACTTGCCGACCGCGAAGTAGAGCTCGTCGGTGCTGGTCAGGCCGAGGTCCACCAAGTCGGCGCCCTGCGCGGCGATCCCGCGCATCAGCGCCCGCGCGAGCGCCTGGCCGGACCGGCGCATGTCGCGCCCCACCGCCACGCGGTCGGCGCCGAGGAACGCGACGAACGCCCGGCCGATCCGCTCGGCGACGGCCGCGTCGAGTTCGCCCGGGTAGACCCCGCGCACGTCGTACGCCTTGAAGATCGCAGGATCGACCATCGTGCCCCCCTCGCGCGCTCGCCCACCCGGCGCGGGCCGAATCGGCGGTAGTGTACACGATCGGGGCGGCGCGCCGCGGCCGCGCCGCCGTCTCCGCCGTGTGAATCCGAGTTGCATACCGCGGGGAAGCCCTGTAGAATGTCTACAACCATTCGGAGGCATGCGGATTCTCGCGGTACCCGGGCACAGCCGAATCCGGTCTACTCGGAGCGGGGGAACCATCTTTCTTGGGGTGAATCTCAGCAAGCGCGGGGCGGAGGGCCCGCGGGCGCGAGTAGGGCGGCCTTTCCCGCCCGAACCCGGCAGCTAACCCCGCAGGCTACAGGATAAGTCGCGATGCTCCCGCCGCGTGTCGGCGGGAGGGACGCTTCACCGAATGCCCCGTCCAGTCCGGGGCCGAAGCGCGCGATGCGAGCAACGGTGCTCCACTCCCATTGAGCCGACAGGGAGCCACAGCGACGTGGGCCCTGGCGGGTAGGTAGGTCGTTCGCCGGCCGCGGGCCGGCGGGCGGGCACGCCAGTACAGGAGTGTGGTGGTGGAGCGCGAGACTGGACAGGGGGCACAGCACACCGCGACGCAGCAACGGCCGGGCCTGCGGGTGACCCGGCGACAGATCCTCTGGGGCAGCCTGGCGCTGGCGGCGGCGCCGCTCCTGAACGCCTGCAGCAGCAGCCTGGCCACGCCGACCTCGGCCCCGGCGGCGGCAGGCGGCGCGGCGACTAAGCCGGCCGGCACGGCGGCGCCGGCCGCGACGACGGGCGGCGGGGCCGCGCCGACTCCGGTGCCGCCGACCGCGACCGCGATCCCGGACATCCCGCGCGCGAAGTCGAGCGCGAAGGTGACCGGCAAGATCAAGGTCATCATGCACGAGGACTACCACCCCGACCAGAACGCCTTCCTGCGCGCCGAGATTCAGGAGTTCTGCAAGGTCAACAACTGGCCGCTGGAGCTCTCGACCGCGACCGGCTTCCAGGGTACCGGCGACCTCCTGACGGCGCTGACGGCGGCGGTGCAGGCCGGCAACTCGCCCGACATGTTCTTCCAGGACATCGGCGTCTACCAGTACCAGGCCAACGGCGTGCTCCAGACGGTGACCGACCTGACCAAAGAGATGATCGCCAAGTACGGCGACCCGCCGTCGGGCTACTACGACACGACCTTCTTCAACAACGAGTGGTGGGGCGTGCCCTTCTACACCCGCGCCGGCGGCATGTACGTCCGCGCGGACATTTTCCAGCAGGACGGGCTCGACCCGATCAAGGACACCGAGACCTACGACAAGTTGCGCGACACGGCGCTGAAGATCTCCAAGCCCGACAGCAAGATGTGGGGCTGGGGCATGACGATCAACCGCTCGGGCGACGGCAACAGCATGGTCCAGAACGTGCTGATGCGCTACGGCAGCGTGGTCCAGGACGAGGCGGGGCAGGTCGTCAAGTTCAACTCGCCCGAGACGGTCGCCGGCCTGAACTGGCTCAAGGAGACCTACTCCGACAAGAAGTGGGCCAACGCGCTGCCGCCCGGCGTCAACTCGTGGACCGACCCGAGCAACAACGAGGCGTTCCTGGCCGGCACGATCGCTATCACCGACAACGCCGGCACGATGTACGCCAAGGCGGTTCACGACAAGGTGCCCTTCTACCAGAACATCCTCTTCATCCAGCGGCCGGTGCGGATCAAGGACAACGCCCGCCTCGACTCGCTGGCCGGCGACCGCTTCCACGTCATCAAGGGCGCCAAGAACAAGGACGCGGCCTACGACTTGATCCGCCACCTGCTCTCCGAGCCGGTGCAGAAGCAGATCTGGTCCATCTCGACCGGCTACGCCCTGCCGGCCTACAAGAACGGCTGGAGCGACCCGATCATCACCGGCAACAAGAACTCGATGGCGGCGCAGCCGATCGCCTACAACCCCAACCACTTCACCGGCCTGCGCTGGCCCGGCCCCCCGTCCTCCGCGATGGACACGATCAGCGGCGGCACCTACTACACCGACATGATGGCCGAGGTGCTGCAGGGCAAGTCGGCGGACGACGTCGCCAAGTCCTACCACCAGCGCTTCGTCCAGATCTTCAAGGACAACGGCCTCAAGGGCGAGTGATCCTAGTCGGGTGTCGGGAGTCGGCAGTCGGAAATACCGGCTTACCACGGTCTCGCGGTTGCTGGACGGAAGCCGCCTCTCCCGACACCCGACACCCGACACCCGACTTCGCAAGGAGCGACCGATGAGGATCGAGACGGCACGAGGGGCGCGACGGGGCGCGCTCGCCGCCCCGCGGGGTGGCCTCTTCACGCAATCGAAGCGCTTCCTCGGGCGCGACTGGCCGGTCGCGTACCTCTTCGTGGGGCCGCTGGTGCTCCTCCTCTTCGGCCTCATCGGCTATCCGCTGGTCTACGCGCTGTGGATGAGCACCCACAACGTCATCAACATCACCGACCGCGGCTTCGTCGGCCTGGAGATGTACCAGCGCCTGTGGACCGACGACCAGTTCATCGGCTCGGTGCGGATCACCGTGCAGTTCGCGGTGATCTCGGTCTTCTTCAAATTCTGGGTCGGTCTCGGCGCGGCGCTCTTGCTCAACCGCAAGGCGCGCTTCCGCAGCCTCTTCACCGGGCTGATCCTCCTGCCCTGGATCATCCCCGAGGTCGTCGCGGCGCTGACCTGGCGCGGCCTCTACGACCCGACTTTCGGCGGCCTGAACATGCTGCTGGAGTCGCTGGGTATCATCAACAAAGGCATCGCCTGGATCGGCGACTACAAGCTGGCGCTGCCGGCGGTGATTGCGGTCAACATCTGGAAGGGCATCCCCTTCTTCACGATCATCCTGCTGGCCGGCCTCAAATCCATCCCCGGCGACCTCTACGACGCGGCGGCGGTCGACGGCGCCGACGGCTGGCAGCGCTTCTGGAACGTGACGCTGCCGGGCCTGCGCTACGTGATGATCGTCGCCTGCCTCCTCTCGCTGATCTGGACGCTCAACGGCTTCGGCCTGGTCTATCTGATCACCGGCGGCGGGCCGGGCGGGGCGACGCGGCTCTTCTCGATCCTGGCCTACGAGCACGCGATCGGCGAGCGCCGCTACAGCCTCGGCGTGGCCGTGGCGATGGCGGTGGTGCCCTTCCTGCTCGTCCTGATCATCGTCCTCGGCCGCTACATGCGCGGCGACCCGGGCGCGTCGACGAAGGCCGGGCGCTTCTCCAACCTGAACCTGGACTGGGTCGGGCGGGTCTTCATCGCCCTGGTCGTCCTGGGCCTGCTGGTCTTCATGTTCGGCGTCAAGGGCGCGGCGATCGTCGTCGTGGCCGGGGCGCTCCTGATCACCCTGATCAGCCTGGCCGCGCGCGGGCTGAGCGCCGGCGGCGCCCGGCTGCGCGACGCGGTGACGAAACGCGAGTCGCGCCGCGAGGAGGTCTACCGGCGCAACATGACCCGGCTGGGCGGGTTCGGGGCCTGGGTGGTGCTGATCGTCCTGGCCTGCATCGAGCTCTTCCCCTTCTACTGGGTCGTCAACACCGCGTTCAAGAGCGACGACCAGATCCGCTCGCTCCAGTCGATCTTCTGGCCGGCGCCCTGGACGATCTCGCACTTCACCTACATGCTCCAGCAGACCGAGTTCCCGCGCTGGTTCGTCAACTCGGTGGAGGTCTCGATCGTCACTGTGATCATCTCGGTGCTGGTCGGCTCGCTCGGCGCCTACGCGCTGGTGCGGCTGCGCTGGCGCGGCGCGGCCTTCCTCTCCACTGCGATCCTCTTCGCCTACCTGATGCCGGGCGTGATGCTCTTCATCCCGCTCTACAAGATCTTCACCGCCCTGCACCTAGTCGACACCCTCTACGCGCTGATGATCGCCTATCCGACCTTCGGCCTCCCCTTCGCCTGCTGGCTCTTGATGGGCTACTACCGCTCGATCCCCAGCGATCTGGAGGAGGCGGCGCTGATCGACGGCTGCAACTACTTGCAGGCGTTCTTCCGCATCATCCTGCCGCTGACGCTGCCGGCGCTGCTGACGGTGGCGCTCTTCGCGATCACGTCGGCGTTCAACGAGTTCCTCTTCGCCTACGTCTTCGTGCGACCGGAGCCGTTACGCACGCTGCCGGTCGGCCTGGCGAACATGGTGATCGGCGACATCTTCCCCTGGGGCAACCTCTTCGCCGCCTGCATCCTGACCACGATCCCGGTGGTGATCGTCTACATCCTCGCGCAGCGCTTCATGGTCGAGGGGCTGACGGCGGGGTCCGTCAAGGGGTAGACGGCAGACGGCAGACGGCAGAAGACGACGGGCCGCCGGGCGAGTGATTCGCCCGGCGGCCGCGTTGTGCCGGCGCTTGAGTGGCCGCGGGGATCAGTCGAAGAGGTTGGCGACGAGGATGGCGACGCCGGGGCAAAGGGGGAAGTCGAGCGTGTCGCCCCGGCCAAGGGTGTCGACGAGGCGGTAGCGGCCGTCCGGCCCAAGCGCGTGGCGGGTGACCGTCGCGGCGTCCGGGTCGGCCCACCAGTAGTGCGGGACGCCGTTACGCTCGTAGACGCGGTACTTGGCCCCGGTGTCCTTGGCGCGGGTGGAGGGCGAGAGCACCTCGAAGATGAGGTCGGGGACGCCGCGGATGGCGTCCGCAGCGATGATGTGCTCCCGCCCGCGCCGCACGAACTGGACATCGGGCTCGGCTTTGCTGCCATCAGGGAGCAAGAGGCCGGTCGGGGCCTCGTAGGTATCGCCGCAGCCGGCCGACTCGGCGGCGCCCAGCCAAAGGACGAACCGATGCGCGACGCGCTGGTGCGCGGTCGTGGGTGGGTTCACCTGGTAGACCTCCCCGTCGAGCAGTTCGTAGCGCTCGGTGCCCTCCGGCAGGGCCATCAGGTCCTCGGCGGTGATGCGTGGTACCGCGGCCATGGTTGCGCCTCCCGCTGGTATCGCGTGCCTCAGCGCCAGTATACCTCACCTACCACTCGCCGAGCAGTTCGCCCAGCAGGCGCAGCGCGACCTCGCTGCTGGCGCCGCGCGTGTCGAGCAGCGGGTTGAGCTCGACCCAGTCGACCGAGTGGATCGGCAGCGGGCACTCGCGCAGCAGGCGCAGGCCCAGCAACGCCTCGCGCACGATCAGCCCGCCCGGCACCGGCGTGGTCGTCGCGGTGAAGCAGGAGGGGTCGAGCACGTCGAGGTCGAAGGAGAGGTGGACGGCGTCGACCCCGCTCGCGAGCAAGTCCTGAATCGCGCGGTCCAGCACGGCGACGAAGCCGCCGAGCGCGTCGATCTGCCGCATCCGGTAGACGCGCACCGGCTCGCGCGCCAGGAACGCCTCCTCGCCGGGGTCGACGTCGCGCAGGCCGATCATCGTCACGTCCTCCGGCCGCACCTTCGGCGCCGCGCCGGCGATCGTCGTCAGCGCGCGGTCGCCGTGGCCGAGGACGACCGCCATCGGCATCCCGTGGATGTTGCCGCTCGGCGTCGTCGCGGGCGTGTTGACGTCGGCGTGGGTGTCGATCCAGAGCACGCCGAGGCGGCGGCAGGCGGCGGCCGCGCCGGCGATCGAGCCGATCGAGAGCGCGTGGTCGCCGCCGAGGGCCAGCGCCAGCCGGCCGTCCTCGATGGCGGCGCGGACGAAGCGCGCGGTGCGCTTGCAGGTCGTCAGCACCGGGTCGCGGTTCTTCAGCAACGGGTCGCCGTAGGCCGGCGGCGGCAGCGACGGCGGCGTCTCCACGACCGTCAGCGGCCCGAGGCGGCGCGGCGGCTGGCCTTCGAGCGCCGCCCGCCGCCGCAGCCCGGCGTCGAGCACGTAGGGCCCGACCTCCGATCCGAAGGCGTTGACCCCGAGCGCCAGCGGCACCGCGATCGGCGCGATCTCGGCGCCCTGGAGCCAGTTCGCCGCGCGCGGCCACCTCTCCGGTTGCACCCCTGCTTCGTCGCCCATGCGTTCGCGTTATCCTTCGCCGGCGGCCCCCCTGTCCCCCCAATCCTGGGGGGAACCAGGCGTCAACGCCGCAGTGACGGGGCAGCGATCGGCCTGGTCTGGCCCGATTGACCGCGTTCTCGACGGCTGCGGCGGGTGGGGCGGGTCCCGCCCAATCTTGGGGGACGGGGGGCCGCCCACTGAGTCCTGAGCCCTGAGTCCTGAGTCCTTCTCACATCGCGCGCGGGGCGGCGATGCCGAGCAGGCCGAGCGCGGATGCCAGCGCCAGGCGCGCGGCGTCGACCAGCGCCAGGCGGGCCGAGCGCTGCGGCTCGGGCGCGTCGATCACCCGGCACTTCTCGTAGAAATCGTTGACCAGCGTCGCCAGGTCGTAGGCGTAGGTGGCGATCACCAGCGGCTTGTACTCCTGCGCCGCCCGCTGCACCTCGGCCGGCAGCAGCGCGATCTGCTCGATCAGGTTGATCTCGGGCGGCGTCAGGTCGCCGAAATCGGGCGGCCCCTCGGGCGCGCCGCCGGCGCGTTCGAGGATGCGGCAGGCGCGCGCGTGGGCATACTGGATGTACGGCGCCGACTGGCCCTGGAGGCTGAGAGCCTCGTCGAAGTCGAAGACGAGGAGTTTGTTGTTGTCGCGGTCGAGCATCCCGTAGAGCAGCGCGCCGATCCCGACCTGCTCGGCCACGCGCGCCTTTTCCGCGGCCGGCAGGTCGGGGTTCTTCTCCTCGACCACCGCGCGCGCCCGGCGCAGCACCTCCGCGGCGACGTCCTCGTAGACCGGCACGTTGCCCTTGCGCGAGCTGATGACCCCCTCGGGCAGCGCGACCATCTCGTAGCCGAGGTGGTGGGAGTTCTTGGCCTGCTCGAAGCCCCACAACTCCAGCGTCTTGAAGATCTGCTGCATGTAGAGCGACTGCCGGACGTCGACCACCCAGATCGCGCGGTCCACGCCGTACCGTTCGAACTTCTCCTTCGTCAGCGCCAGGTCCTTGGTCGAGTAGAGCGTCGTGCCGTCGGAGCGGAGGATCGGCAGGACGCGGTAGCGCTCGCGGTCGAGGCCCAGTTTCTCGTCGATCTTGACGACCGGCAGCCCCTCGCTGATCTCGGCGATGTCGCGCTCCAGCAATTCGCCGACGATCGCGCGGCCCTCCTCCTCGACCTCGCTCTCGTAGAACCAGACGTCGAAGCGGATGCCGAGCTGGTGGTAGATGCGGTGGAACTCCTCCATGCTCCAGGCTTTGGTCCGCTCCCAGAGCGCGACGAACTCGGGGTCCTTCCGCTCCCAGAGTTGGAAGGTCTCGCGGACTTCCTGGGGCCAGGCGGCGGACGGCGCCCACCAGGACGCGAAGTGCTCGTCCAGCTCGGCGTACTCGGCCAGCCGCGCGCGCGCCGTCGCCTCGTCCACCAGGGGCCCGCGCGGGCGGGTCGGCTGCGCCTCCTCGCGCAACTGCTCACCGATGATCGGCCAGAGGTCCAGGAGGCAGTCGGGGTCGTGGAGTTTCGCCAGGTCGAGCTCGCCCCGGCCGCCGGAGAGCTGGCCGAGGAGGTAGGCGATGTCCTCGCCGCTGGTGTGCTTCTCGCGCCAGAGCGCCTTCATCATGCGGTCGGCGGCGAGCCGGAACGCCTCGTCCTCCTTCGAGAGGGTGTTGATGAAGGCGACGACGTCGTCCCGGTAGCGCAGGCGCGCGTCGCTCTCGGCGTAGACCTCGCCGAGCCAGCGGCCGCGGTTCTCGGCCGGCTCCTCGCCGTAGTGGAACTGGCGGTAGCACCAGAGGCACTTGACGACGTGCAGGCCGATGTCGCCGATGTAGTTGGCGCGCAGCACGTCGTAGCCGGCGCGCCCGAGGATGGTGCTGAGCGCGTTGCCGAGCGCCGCGTTGCGCAGGTGGCCGACGTGGAACGCCTTGTGGGTGTTGGGCTGCGAGAATTCGACCATCACCCGCTCGCCGACGCGCGCGCCGCGGCCGTACTCCTCCCCCTCGGCGCGCACGCGCTCGATCGTCTGCCGGGCGACCGTCGCGGTGTCGAAGTAGATGTTGACGTAGCCGTTGACCGCCTCCACGCGGTCGGCCACGCCCTCGGCGCGCAGCCGCGCGGCGAGCTGGTCGGCGATCTCCTGGGCGCGGGCGCCCTGGATCGCGGCGGCGCGCGCCCTAGCCGCCTTCTTGTCTAACCCCGCCGTCTCGGCCGCCACCTCGGGCGCGGCCGCCTGGGCGGCGAGCGCCTTGGCGACCGAGGTCGCCGCGCCCCAGGCGCCCGAGAAGGGGATGCGCCGGAGGTCGACCGCGCGCGGCGGGTAGCCGAGTTCGCCGAGCGTCGCCTCGATCGTGGCGGCGAGGCGCCGCTCCTCCACGCCGAACATGCCTATGCTCCTTCTATCGTCGGTCATTCGCAATCCCGAAATGCGCGAACGCGGGGCCTCGCCCCGCGTCCCCTCTCCGCTGGCCCCCGTCCGGGGGAGGGCCGGGCACGCCGCGGCGTGCCGGGCGCGCGCGAGCGCCGCCGCTACCGCTTCGCCGCCGTCTCCCGGGCCGCCGCCTCGTCGCTCCCGTTGAAGCGCTTCTCGGCCCAGAAGACGCTACTACGGTAGAGGCTCTCAAAGGTGCCCGCGTCGCTCCAGAACCCCTCCAGCTCGGTCCAGCGGAGGAGGCCATCGGCCAGGTAGAAGTTGTTGACGTCGGTGATCTCCAGTTCGCCGCGCCCAGACGGCTTGAGGCGCTTGATGTAGTCGAAGACGCGGCCGTCGTAGATGTAGAGGCCGCTGACCGCGTAGTCGCTCTGCGGCTCCGTGGGCTTCTCCTCGATCCGCAGGATGCGCGCGGGGTCGTCGGGGTCGAAGACCGGGCAGCCGTAGCGCTCGGGGTCGTGGACGTGGCGCAGGAAGACGAGCGCGCCCTCGGCGAAGCCCTCGACGTCGGGGCGGATGTCGGCGTCGGTCGTGTTGTCGCCGAGGATCACGGCGAGCGGGCCGCCGTCGGCGAACGCCTCGCAGAGGGCCAGCGCCTCGGCGATGCCGCCCTCGCGCTCCTGGTAGGTGTACTCCAGGTGGCGCAGCCCGAGTTGCCGGCCGTTGCCGAGGACGTGCAGGTAATCGCCGGCGTGCGGCCCGCCGGTGACGACGATCACGTCATCGATGCCGGCGCGCACCAGCGTGTCGATCGGGTAAAAGACCATCGGCCGGTCGAAGACCGGCAACAGGTGCTTACTGGTGGCATAGGTCAGCGGCCGGAGCCGCGTGCCGAGCCCCCCGGCCAGGACCGCCCCCTTCATCCCCGTGTCCGCCCTTTCGCTGCGCCGCGCCTCAGGCGGGGCGCTCCGGCTCGACCGCCTCACCGGCCGGCTCGTCGGCCACCTCGTCGTCCTCGTAGACCACGTCGCCCTGGCGCAGCAGGATCGCGCCCGCGATGAGGATCGCGATGCCGACGACCGTGCCGAGGAGTTGCTTCCAGCCGAACGTGGACCCCGGCGCGCCCAGGCCGATCTTGTCGGCGAAGGCGGAGACGACGGCGAGGACGAGACCGACGACGATCATCACGATGGACAGGATGCGCGCCTGGGACATTACCCCTCCCCCGGTGCCTGCGTGCTCAGACAGCCTGCCTACTTCCCCGGCGGCCCGCCGCCGGCCGCCTCCGATTATAGCACGTCCGCCGAGGACGGCAGGCGGCAGGCGGCAGTAGGAGTCGAGCGTCGACAGGTGACCGTGGCGGGCGTCTCGTCCCCGACCACCTGCCGACTCTCGACGATCAACTCACTGCCGTCTGCCGTCTGCCGTCTGCCGACTCGCCAGCGCGTCGAGCAGGAAGGGGTTGAAGTCGGTGTCGACGTCGAAGTAGTCCTCCTGCTCCCGCCGCTTCAGCCAGTTCACGACCGCGTAGGTCAGCGGCGTCGCCAGCGTCTCGTAGCCGACCTTGAAGAGATAGCCGAAGCGGATGATCGCGAAGATGCCCGAGGCCGGCAGGACCCCCCAGAAGACGATCGTCACGAAGATCGAGGTGTCCACCGCCTGGCCGACGACGGTCGAGCCGAGCGTGCGCGTCCAGAGCCAGCGCCCGCGCGTCAGCACCTTCAGCCGGGCCAGGACGTAACTGTTGCAGAACTCGCCCGCCCAGAAGGCGATCAGGCTGGCCAGGACGATGCGTGGCGCCTGGCCGAGGATCGCCAGGTAGGCGTCCTGGTTCGGCCAGTCGGCCGCGGGCGGCATCCAGCCGACGAAGGCGTAGACGGCCGCCATGAAGGCGTTGGCGGCGAAGCCGGTCCAGATGACGCGGCGCGAGCGCGCGTAGCCGTAGACCTCGGTCAGCACGTCGTCGAAGATGTAACTGAGCGGGAAGAGGAGCGTCGCGCCGTCGGTGACCCACGGCCCCAGGCGCATCGCCTTGACCGCCACCGTGTTGCTGAGGAGCAGCACGACGACGAAGGCGACCATGATCCAGTCGAAGTATTTGTACGTCCGCGCCGGCCTGGCCAGGCGCTTGGGGAGAGTCACGCGCTACCCCCCGTGATGAGTCGGCAGACGGCAGACGGCAGTCGGCAGTACCGGCTTACGCTCGCCAACCGGTCTCACTACGGGAGCCGCCACTCCCGACCTCCGACTCCCGACTACCGACTACCGCTCGAACAGGCGCCGCAGATCGGCCCAGCCCTCGCGGCGCATCCAGGCCGCCCAGATAGGCGCCGGCGCGATGGCGAGCACCAGCGCCACGAACAGGGCGACGTCGAGCCCGATCACCGGGCGCACCGCGCCGGCGAAGGCGGGCCAGCGCAGGCCGAGCGCCCAGAAGGCGGCGAACTGGAGCGCGAGCGCCGCGAGCGGCACGAACGGCCGCCACGCGGCCGGCGCGACCCACGCCACGAACGTCGCGGCCGCGACCAGCGCGCAGGCCGCGCCCAGGCCGCGCGCCACGGCCTCCTCGGTGAAGCGCGGCGTCAGGACCAGCGCCCAGGCGAGGAGGATCGGCGGCGGCAGCAGCGCCGTCCCCGCGAAGGACGGCGCGTGCCGCGCGACGACGACGACCGCCGCGGCGGCCACGATCGCCCCGGCCGCGAGCAGGAGCCACGTCGCCAGTAGCGGGACCGCCACCACCGGGTCGGGGTCGCCGTTGATCTGCGCCAGGATCTCGCCGTGCAGCACGGCGGCCGGCAGGAAGAGGCCGAGCGCCGGCAGCAGCCCGACGAGCGGCTGGCTCCAGGCCGGGTAGTCGAGGAAATGCACGACGACCGTCGCGGCCACCAGCGCGACGAGCAGCGCCCCGAGCAGCGGGCCCAGCGAGACGTGCGGGCCGCGCGGCAGGCGCTCGTCGGGCAGCAGGAAGACCAGCGCGGCCAGGAGCGCCGGCACGGCCGCCAGCAGGCCGAGCGCCCAGTAGTGGAGCCCGAAGGTTGGGTTGGCCGCCGCGGCGGGCGGCCGCGCCGGCGCGGCCCGGATGGGCCGGAGCGAGCCGGGCTCGCGCACCGGGCTAGCCACCGGTTGCCGGCTCATCGACCCCGCCCCCGCCCGACCCACCAGCCCGCCGGGCCGGCCCACGACCATCGTCCGCGCCGCTCATCGTCCTCCCCCATCTCGCGCGCCGAGAGGAGATTATAGCCCAAGTCGGGCGCGAGCGGTCCGCCCCGACCCGCGATTCGGAGTGACCTGGCGTGTTCTGGCGGGGGAGGTGCCTGGCGGCTGAAGCCGCGGCTGGGGGCGCCTCACGGCGCACGAAGCCCGCCTCCGCGGGCTGGGACATCGGGGCCGGGCGGTCGCCATCTCCCTCGTGGTCATCCGCGCGGGCTATGGTAGAGTACCGCGGGAGCCGTCGCGGGTTGGGGTGCGGCGACGCACACACGGGAGAAGGCCGGGGAGAGGATGACGGTCGTACTGGGGCTGCACAGTCTCTGGCGCTGGGTCGTACTGGTCGCGGTCTTCGTCGCCCTCGTACGCGGCCTGGGGGGCTGGGTCCGCGGCGGCGCCTGGACGCGCGCGGATCGGCTACTCAGCATGATCGCCGTCTCCGCGATCGACATCCAGTTCGTCCTCGGCGCGATCCTCTGGGTCGGCCAGCGCCGCTGGAGCGACGGCGCCTTCTTCGGCGTCGTCCACCCCGTCGTGATGATCATCGCGCTGATCGTCGCGCACATCGGCAACACCCGGCTGAAGGCGCTGCCCAACCCGATCGCCAGGTACCGCACGATGGCGATCAGCTTGCTCGTCGTCATCATCCTGGTCTCGGCGGCCATCCCGCCGGACTCCTGGTCGAAAGCCTGGGCCTGACCCGGCGACGCGATGACGGCCGGCGCCGCCCTCTCCGCCGCGGAGTTACCCTTGTCGAACACGGCTGCATCTGCAATCTGCAATCCGCAACCTGCAACCTCGTACCCGCCGCCGAGCCACACCGTCCTCGGCGTGCGCGTCGACGACGTCACCGCCGACGAGGCGCTGGCGCTCTGCGAGGCGTTCATCCGCGACCGCCGCCGCGCCGTCGTCACACCCAACCCGGAGATCGTGATGGCCGCGCGCGCCGACGGCGGCCTGCGCCACGCGCTCGCCCGCGCCGACCTCGCCATCCCCGACGGCGGCGGGCTGCTGCTGGCCGCGCGGCTCTGGGGCCGGCCGCTGCGGGAGCAGGTGCGCGGCACCGATCTGGCGTACCGGTTGATCGAGCGCGCGGCGGCGCGCGGCTACCGCGTCTTCCTGCTCGGCGCGGCGCCCGGCGTCGCCGACGAGGCCGCGCGGCGCCTGCGGGCGGCCTACCCGGGCTTGTGCATCGCGGGCACCTACGCCGGCATCGCCGACGAGGCGCACGACGCCGACACCCAAGCGGCGGTCGCGCGGGCCGGCCCGGTCGACGTGCTGCTGGTGGCCTACGGCGCCTCGAAGCAGGAACAGTGGCTGGCCCGCAACCTGCCGACGCTCGACGTCGGGGTCGCGCTCGGAATCGGTGGCGTGCTCGACTTCATGGCCGGGCGCGTGCGCCGCGCGCCCGCGCCCATCCGCCACGCCGGCTTCGAGTGGCTCTACCGCCTGCTCGTGCAGCCGTGGCGCTGGCGGCGGCAACTGCGCGCCGCGCGCTACTTCCCGCTCGTGGCGCTGCGTGCACCGGTCGAGCGGAGCCGGGAGTCGGGAGTCGGGAGTCGGCAGTGTCGGCTTCCGTAGGCTGACCCGGTCAACGAGGGCACGGCCGGTACTGCCGACTGCCGACTGCCGACCCTTCGGAACCGCTACGCCCGCGCGGGCGTAGGCTTTTCCAGGCGGGCGTGCCCGCCGGGCGGGATCGAGCGGGCAAAGGCGCCGGGCGGCGCGGGAAAGGAGCCCCGGAGATGGCGATACGACGCGGGCCGCGCGCCTGGCTCGCCGCCGCGGTCGCGCTGGTCGCGCTCCTGCTGGCGCTCGGCCTGGCCGCCTGCACCGTCCCCGGCACGCTGCAGCCCGAGGCGACCGCGGCCCCGACCGCGACCGCGCCGGCGAGTCCCGTCGCCGCCGCGAGCCCCGTCGCCGCGGCGACCTCGGCGCCGCTCGTCACCAACACACCGCCGCTGCCGCCCGCGACCGCGACGGCCACCCCGGCGCCGACCGCGGCGCCGACCGCGACGACGGCCGCCTTCCCCACCGCCGCCACGCCCGCGCGCGGCTCGCCCGGCGCGGCCGCCTCGCCGACCCGCGGCCCCTTCACCGCGACGAAGGACGAGCCCTGCCGCGAGGTCGACTTCGACGTCGACAAGCAGCCGCAGCCGGAGCGTCCCGCCTCGGTCGACACGGTCGGGCAGGCGTACCACTGCTTCCTGCTCCATTATGTCGATCACAAGACGATGGACAATCGCGTCCTGCTGAACGGCGCCTGGAACTATCTGGCGCAGGCCGGGCAGGGCCTCTTCACCGCGCAGGACACCGCGCCGCTCGCGCTCACCGGCGACGACGAGCAGGACTGGCGGGTCTTCGCGCAGCGCTACACCGCGCTCCAGCGGAAGTACTCGCGCATCGACCCCAGCCTCCTGGCCCACGTCACGATCGACGGGATGGCGCGCAGCCTCAACGACAACCACGTCGCCTACCTGGAGCCGCAGCAGTGGCAGACCGCCTTCGCCGAGGAGACCGGCGAGGACACGCTGATCGGCCCCGGCTTCACCATCGCGCTCGACGACCAGAGCGGCCAGTTCTACCTCTACGACGTCTACCCGAACACGCCCGCGTCGGCCGCCGGGCTGAAGCCGGGCGACATCGTCGTGCTGGTCGGCGGCCAGCCGGCGAGCCGATCGAGCGGCAACCAGGACTTCTACAACCTCCTGACCGGCCCGGTCGGCACGACCGCGACAATGCAGGTGAAGCGCCCGGCGACCGGCGCGACGCTCAACGTCAGCGTCACCGTCGCCCAGGTGAAGGTGCCGCTGATCGAGTCGCGCGTGCTGGCCGGCCAGGTCGGCTACATCAAGTTGCGCAACTTCAGCAACAACGCCGGCGAGGAGTTCGACAAGGCCCTCAATGCGCTCCAGCAGCAGGGCATCAAGGCGCTGATCTTCGACGTGCGGCAGAACCCGGGCGGCTCGGTCGACGCCCTCACGCACATCATGAGCCACTTCACCCACCAGGACCCGCTGGCGATCACGATCGACGACACCGGCAAGCGCGACCCGCAGAAGCTCGACGCCAAGGTGCCGCTACTGAATCTCCCCTGGGTCGTCCTGGCCGACAGCGGCTCGGCCTCGTCGTCCGACCTCACGGCGGCGGTGGCGAAGGACCGCGGCGGCTACCTGATCGGCGTCAAGACGGCCGGCGCGCTCGGCGCGGCCGAGTTCTACGCGCTGGAGGACGGCAGCGCGCTGGAGATCACGGTCGCGCGCGTGCTCGGCCCGAACGGCGAGGAGATCAACAACATCGGCGTCACGCCCAACGAGGTCATCACCCTCCTGCCGATCGACCTCTCGGCCGGCAACGACCCGCAGCTCCAGCGCGCCGTGGCCTACCTGACCGCGCGGTGACGCGAGGGCGTGGAGCGTAGAGCGTAGAGCGTGCCGGCAAGTAGCGGGATCAGCCGACCCCTGCGAGGACGTTCCACGCTCCACATTCACGCTCCGCGGGGAAAGCGATGGCCGCCACGGACACCGTCACCGGTCGGGAAGTAGACTTGCGCGGGCGGGCGGTCTACCTGCGGAGCGTGGGCGCGGAGAGCGGGCCGGCGCTGGTGCTGCTGCACGGCATCCCGATGTCGTCCTACCTCTGGCGGCGCTGCCTGCCGGCGCTGGACGCGGCCCTGCCCGGCTGGCGCATCCTCGCGCCCGATCTGCCGGGGTATGGGCGCTCGGCGCCGCGGCCGGGCGCCGGGCCGCGCCACCTCGGCTGCTTCCTCGACGCGCTCCTGCGCGAGCTGGGCGTCGCCGACTTCGCGCTCGCCGGGCACGACCTCGGCGGGCTGGTCGCGCTGACCTACGCCGCCAGCCACGCGCGAGTTGACGGCGCGCCGCGCCTCAGCCACCTGATCCTGCTGGACACGACGATCTACCCGGCGCCGCTGCTGGTGCTGGGGCTGCTGCCGGCCCTGGTGCCGCCGATTGCCGAGGTTTCCTTCGCCTGGCTGGCGCGGCAAGACGAGGCGGCGCGCCGGCGGCGCCATGTCGCCGGGCTGCGCGCCCTGCTGGCGCCCAGCACGGTGCTGACGCCGGAGGACGAGGCGGAATACTCGGCGCCCTACGCGGGCATGACCGGCTGGCGCGAGGCGCGGCGCTCGGTGCGCGCGTTGGCCGGGCAGACTGCCTTCGTGCTGCACTGCCTGGCTCACCTCCGCGACGTGACGGTCCCGACCGCGCTGATCTGGGGCGAGCGCGACCCCTTCTTCCCCCTCGCGACCGCCGAGCGGCTGCGCCGGGCCATCCCCGGCGCGCGCGACCCCGTCCACGTCGTCCGCGGCGCCGGCCACTTCGTCCCGGAGGACCGGCCGGAGGAGGTCGCGGACGCCATCGCCGCATTCCTGCTCACCACGCCGCCCACGCATCGCCGGCTGCCAGCAGCGCCTTGAGGTGGCCCCACGGGTCGCGCGGGCCGGCGCCCGGCGGGAAGTGCAGCGCCTGGACCAACTGCCACAGCGCCTCGTAGACCGCCAGCCGCGCGGGTAGGCGCGGGTGGGCGAAGAGCGCGGGGTAGGCCCCGGCCAGCCAGTCGGGGATGGCCGCGAGGTCCCGGCGCGACGGCCCGGCGCGCCCGTCGCGGCCCCGATACAGTTCCGGCTCCCGGGCGAGGCGCAACAGCGCGTCCAGGTCGAGGTCGGGCGCGGCCGGGCGGGCGGTCTCGAAGTCGAGCAGCGCGCTGATCCGGCCGTCAGCCCAGAGGAGGTTGGCGAAGTGGATGTCGGCGTGGGCCAGCGCCGGCCGGTCGCCCGTGAAGGCGTCGAGCCGTTCGGCGATGAACGCGCCCACCGCGTCGAGGAGGCCGCGGTCGGCGCCGGGCACGGCGTAGGCGGCGGCGAGCAAGGGCTGGTGCCGGCCGGGCGGGGCGTGATAGGCGTCGCCTGGCCGGCCGCCCGGCGCGAGCGCGTCCTCCAGCCAGGGATTGTGGAAACCGGTCGGGAGCAGGACGCCGTGGAGCGCGCGCAGGATCTCGCCCAGTTGGACCGTCGCTGCCCGGCGCTCGGCCACGGTCAAGTGCGTCCAGACCTCCGCCAGCGACCGGCCGGGCACGCGCGCGAGGACCAGCCACTCGCGCGCGCCGTCCCGACCGTAGGCGACGACCGGGGCGTGCGGGACCGCGGCCGGCAG
>DASSSV010000591.1:0-10292 GCA_035708265.1 Thermomicrobiales bacterium
ACGACGATTTGGGAGCGCTGGGACGGCTGGACCGCCGAGCGCGGCTTCCAGGACCCCGGCATGAACTCGTTCAACCACTACGCGCTCGGCGCGATCGGCGCATGGCTCTACCGCACCGTGGCCGGCATCGACACCGACCCCGAGCGGCCGGGCTACCGGCACATCGTCTTCCACCCCCGACCCGGCGGCGGCCTCACCCACGCCCGCGCCGAACTGCGCTCGCCCTACGGCCCCATCACGAGCCACTGGACCATCGCCGGCGACACCTTCACCCTGCGCGTCGCCGTCCCGCCGAACACCACCGCGACCCTCCGCCTGCCCGCCGTCAGCGCCGACGACGTCGCCGAGGGCGACCGGCCGGCGCGCCACGCCCCCGGCGTCCGCCTCGTGGGCCAGGACGGCGGCGAGGCGGCCTTCGCGCTCGATTCCGGCGACTACACGTTCGTCACACGGAGGATCACATGATTCGCCTCGGGGTCATCGGCTACGGCAACCGCATCCGGCACGTGCTGAAGACGATCGAGCGGTTCCACGCCGGCACGCGCGTCGTCGCCGTGCTCGACCCGCGCGCCGACGCCCTGCGCCGGGAGTTCCCCGGCGCCCTGGCGGACGCGACGTTCTACGACGACGCCGGCGCGCTGCTCGACGCCGGCGTCGACGGCGTGCTGATCGGGACGCGCTGCTCGCTGCACACGCCCTACGCGGTCGAGGTGCTCGCGCGCGACCTGCCGCTCTTCCTCGAGAAGCCGGTCGCGATCGATTGGGACCAGCTCGCCGCGCTGCGGGAGGCCGCCGCGCGCTCGCAGAGCCCCGTCGTCGTCTCCTTCCCGCTGCGCGTCTCGGCGCTCTGCGAGACGGCGCGCGCGATCCTCGACTCCGGCGCGATCGGCACGGTCGAGCACGTCCAGGCCGTCAACAACGTCCCCTTCTACGCCTGGAGCTACTACCATGGCTGGATGCGCGACGAGGCGGAGACGGGAGGACTCTGGCTCCAGAAGGCCACCCACGACTTCGACTACCTCAACTCCCTGATCCGCCAGCGCCCCGTCCGCGTCGCCGCGATGGAGTCGAAGACCGTCTTCCGCGGCGAGATGCCCGCGGGCCTGCGCTGCGTCGACTGCTGGCGGCAGGAGGAGTGCCCGGAGAGCCCCTACAGCCTCTTCGCCCTCCAGGGCCTCACGCCCGAGGTCGAGCCGAACGAGTGGCGCTGCAGCTTCGCCGTCGACACCGGCAACCACGACTCCGCCAGCGCGCTGATCCAGTACGAGTCGGGCCTCCACGCCGTCTACACCCAGAACTTCTACACTCGCCGCGGCGCCGCCGCGCGCGGAGCGACGCTCGTCGGCTACCGCGGCACGGTCAAGTTCGACTGGTACCAGAACGAGGTCACGGTCCATCACCACCACACCGACAAGGTCGAGCGCCACCGCTTCGAGGCGACCGGCGAGGGCCACCACGGCGGCGACATGGAACTCGCCCGCGACTTCCTCCACGCCCTCGCCGGCCAGGCCCCCTCGCGCGCCCCGCTCGACGCCGGCCTCCTCAGTTGCCAGATGTGCCTCATGGCGCGCGACTCCTGCCGCGAAGGCGCGTTCCAGGAGTTCCGGGCGGGGTGAGGGCGAATCCGCCGCCCGTGCTATAGTGAGACCCATCTAGAGACGCGCCCGGCGAAGGCGCGCGGAGGAGGGGGTGAGCGATGGTGCAGACGCTGGAGCGGACCCGCGAGTACGGGCACTACATCGGCGGCAAGTGGACCCCGGCGCGGGCCGGCGCGACCTTCGAGACGCGCAACCCGGCGACCGGCGAGCCGCTGGCGACCTACGCGAAGGGGACGGCCGCGGACGTCGACGCGGCGGTGCGCGTGGCGGCCGCGGCGTTCAAGTCGTGGCGGCTGGTGCCGGCGCCGAAGCGCGGCGAGATCCTCTTCCGGGCCGGGCAGCTCCTGGCCGAGCACAAGGAGCAACTGGCCCGCGAGATGACGCAGGAGATGGGCAAGGTCCTGACCGAGGCGCGCGGCGATGTGCAGGAAGGGATCGACATGGCCTTCTACATGGCCGGCGAGGGCCGGCGCATGTTCGGCCACCAGGTCCCCGCCGAACTGCCGAACAAGTGGGCCATGGCGGTGCGCAAGCCGCTCGGCGTCGTCGCGGCGATCACGCCCTGGAACTTCCCGATGGCGATCCCCACCTGGAAGATCATGCCCGCGCTCGTCGCCGGCAATTGTGTCGTCTTCAAGCCGGCGACCTACACGCCGCTGCTGGCGGTGCGCCTGGTCGAGATCTTCGAGGAGGCCGGGCTGCCGGGCGGCGTGCTCAACCTGGTGCTCGGCTCGGGCGGCGAGGTCGGCGACGCGATCATGCGCCACCCCGACGTCGCGCTCGTCACCTTCACCGGCTCGACCGAAACCGGCGACCGCATCGCCGTCGAGGCGGCGCGCACGCGCAAGCGCCTCTCGATGGAACTCGGCGGCAAGAACGCGATCATCGTGATGGACGACGCCGACCTCGACCTGGCGCTCGACGGCATCGTCTGGAGCGCCTTCGGCACCTCGGGCCAGCGCTGCACCGCCGCCTCGCGCGTGATCGTCCACCGCGCGGTCGAGCGCGAGCTGGCCGACCGGCTGGTGGACCGCGTGGCGAAACTGCGCCTCGGCAACGGCCTCGACGAGAACGTCGATATCGGCCCGGTCATCAGCCGCTCGCAACTCGAGCGCATCCACGGCTACATGGACGTCGGCCGGCAGGAGGGCGCGGAGATCCTGGTCGGCGGCGACGTCGCGACGGTGCCGGGGCTGGAGGGCGGCCACTTCCACCAGCCGACGATCTTCGGCGGCGCGAAGGCGCAGATGCGCGTGTCGCAGGAGGAGATCTTCGGCCCGGTGACGACGCTCATCCCGGTCGATTCGTTCGACGAGGCGATCGAGGTCGCCAACGGCGTGGAGTACGGCCTCTCGGCGGCGATCTACACCGCCGACGTCAACCGCGCCTTCCGGGCGATGCAGGACATCTTCACCGGCATCCTCTACGTCAATGCCGGCACGATCGGCGCGGAGATCCAGCTCCCCTTCGGCGGCACCAAGGCGACCGGCAACGGCCACCGCGAGGCGGGCCAGGCCGCGCTCGACGTCGTGACCGAGTGGCAGGCGATCTACGTCGACTACAGCGGCAAGCTCCAGCGCGCGCAGATTGACACGTAGGCCGTGGGGCGTGGGCCGTGGGGCGTGTCCAAAGCCCACGATGCGCTCGCGGCTCGGCTGCTTTACGGCCCACGGCCCACGCTCTACGTCAACAAGGAGGCGCCATGCAAGTCGCGGTCTTCGGCAACTCGGAGGGGGCGGGGTACGTCTCCGGCTGGGCGCGCGAGAGAGCGGTGGCGGTCTTCGGCAGCGCGAAACTCGACCTGACCCGGCAGGCCCCGGCGCCCGACGCCGAGGTGGCGGCGGTGGCCGTCTTCGGGGAGGTCAAGGTCGTCGTGCCGGCCGGCTGCCGCGTGCGGGTCTCGGGGTTCTCGCTCTTCGGCGAGCGCCGCATCCTGATCCAGCCCGCCGACGGGCCGGACCTGCGCCTGATGGCGGTCGCGCTCTTCGGCAACGTCAGGGTGACCGAGGGCGCGGCGCTCCCCGTGAGCGCGCAGACGCCGGCCGCGGAGCGCCCGGTCTTCCCGTTCTGAGCCGGGCGCTCCGTAACCCAGGCCGCCGGGTGCCCTCTGGGCGTGGCCTTCGTGCGCCGTGAGGCGCCCCCAGCCGCGGCTTCAGCCGCCCGGCCCCTCCCCGGCCGGCGCGGCATCGCCCGCGAAGCGCCGCCGCAGTCGCGTGAACGCGGTCGGCGGCGGGCCGTCGCGCAGCCGGCGCAGGATCAGGTCGGCGCACCGGTCGGGGTCGTTGGCGGCCGTGTCGACCTCCAGGTCGTAGAGGCCGTGCGCGTGGACCAGCGCGTGGTGCCCCCTGGCGTGGCCGACGAGGCGGTCGCCCCGCGCCCGCTCGCGCTCCTCGACGACGGCGAGCGGGCAGCGCAGGCCCACGAAGAGGACGTCTTCGGCGGGCAGGAGCGCGACGTACTCCCGCAGGTAGGCCGGGTCGTAGAGCACCTCGTCCACGATTAGGTTGTTGCCCGCGGCGGCGAAGGCGGCGACCGCGCCGTGCATCCCGGCGACGAGGCGCCGCGCGGCCGGCCCGACGTGCAGGTCGTACCCGCCGTCCCGCCCCGACGTCAGGTAGTACGCCTGGCGCGCGGGGGCGTCGGCGGGCGGGTCGAGCGGGATGTAGCCGGTCGCGGCGTCGAAATAGCGGCGGGGGAGCGGCGGCCTGATGGCGTCGGGCCCGACGAGCAGGTAGGGCTCTTCGAGGCGCGCCTGGAGGGCCGTGGCGATCGAGGTCTTCCCGGCGCTCGAACTGCCGTTCAGGAAGATGATCCGTCCGCCTGGCATCGGTCGTGGTCCTTTCGCTCTGGTGCGCGTGCGTGCGCCGCGCCGGAGAATGCAGCCGGGGGACGGCGGTTGCCGCCGCCGCGCCCGCGGTTGCAACCGCGGCTAGAGGCTCGCTCCGCTCGCCGCGAAACCCGCCTGCGCGGGTTAGGTCACGTCCCAGGCGGCCTTCGGCGCCGCGGCGCCTATGAGGACGGTCTACGCTCTACGCTCTACGCTCCCACGCTCCCACGCTCCCACCCACTATAGCGGGCCGGGCGGCGCGAAAACACCGGCCTTTCGGCCGGTGCCTCGCGCGGGGTCGGCGCGGTATACTTAATGCGCCGAGGATGAAGCAGGGCCGCGGGCGCGCGGCGGGTCACCGGCCCGCGAGGATGCTCCGCCCGAACTGGCCGAGTTCGACGTCGTAGGGCGTCTGGTTCTCCGGGTGCAGCTCGAAGCGCGCCCGCTCGAAGTACTGGACGGTGTAGGTCTTCCCGTCCTCCAACTGCTGCTGGAATGGCTCGCTGATCGGGTAGCCGAAGATCGCCAGCCCGCCGTTCTGCTGCCAGAAGTCGCGGAACCGGCCGCCGAGGTTGTGCCCGGTCGCCTGATAGTAGGACTGCCCGGCGATCGGCGCGGCCGGCGGGTCGGCCGGGTGGAAGTGGCGGCCAAACTGGCCGAGCAGGACCTGGAACTGCGGGTCGGCGTTCTCGGGGTGGTACTCGAACCGGGCGCGCTCGAAGTACTGCACCGTGTAGACCCGGCCGTCCTCCAGGCGCTGCTGCATCTCCGGGCTGATCGGGAAGCCGAAGAGCGCCAGGCTCTCGCGGTAGGAGACGCCGGGGTCGCCGAACTCGAGGCCGTGCGCCCGCCAGTAGGCCAGGAAGGCGCCGCGCACGGTGAAGCCGGTCTCGGGGAAGGTGAAGCTGTCGGTGCTCCCCTGGACCTGCACCGCGCCCATCATCTCGGTGTGGATCGAGCACATGTAGTGGTACGTGCCCGCCGCCGGGAAGGTGAAGTCGAACGTCGCGCCCGGCTGGAGAACCGGCGAGTGCAGCGCCGGGGCGTCCGCCAGGCCGGTGACGGTGTGGGCCACGGCGTCCTCGTTGACCCAGCGGACCGTCGCTCCCGGCGCGACGGTGAGGGCCGCGGGCGAGAAGGCGAAGTTCTTGATGGTGACGACCGCGGCCGGTGTGGCGGCGGCGGCGCGGGATAGCCTAGCCGGCGCGGCGGCCAGCGCCAGGCCCGCGGCCAGGGCCAGCGCGAGCGCCAGGGTGAGCGCGGTCGCGCGCGGGGAGCGGTGGCGAGCGTTCACGATCTCCTCCTTCCGGCTCTGGGCGCCGTCGCCGCGCCCCCTGCTGGCTGTACGCCCCGAGCGCCCGGATAGATTCGCGGCCCCGGCTCGCCCCGCGTGATAAGATAGCCCGGCATGCGGCGGGAGAGACGCGAGGAGCGGCGCGAATGAGCGACGGGGCCGGGGAGCCGATCGGGCCGTTGGGGCTGCGCGTCGGGCAGCGCGCGACCTGGACCAAGACGGTGACGACGGAGGACATCGAACTGTACGCCCGGATCACCGGCGACCGCAACCCGCTCCACTTCGACGAGGCGTTCGCCGCGGGCACCCGCTTCGGGCGGCTAGTGGCGCAGGGCGGCATCACCGCCGGCCTGCTCAACGCGCTCGTCGCGATGGAGTTGCCGGGGCCGGGCACGGTCTTCATGAGCCAGACCCTCCGCTACACCGCGCCGGTCTTCATCGGCGACACCCTCACCGCGGAGGCTGAGGTTCTGTCGCTCAAGCCGGACAAGCCGGTCTCGCAGTTGCGCGTGACGATCCGCCGCCAGGACGGCCAGGCCGTCCTCGACGGCGAGGTCTGGTGCTACACGATGCGCCCGGGGTGAGTTGATAGTTGTTAGTTGTTAGCTGAAAGAGGACGCGGACTCCACGCTTCTATCAACCATCAACTAACAACTATCAACTCGGGAGGGACCGATGCAACCGCTCGCCGCCGGGCTCCGCGCCGCGCCGGCCGTCTCCGTCGAGGCGGCCGGGCGCTGGCGGGCGCTGGCCCTGATCGCGCTCGCCGAGATGTGCGCGATGAGCACCTGGTTCAGCGCCGCCGCCGTCGCGCCCTCGCTGTCGCGCGACTGGGGCCTGTCGAGCGCGCAACTGGCCCTGCTGACCGTCGCGGTGCAGGTCGGCTTCGTCGCGGGCGCGCTGACCTCCGCGATCACCGGCGTCGCCGACGTCTTCGACAGCCGCTACGTCTTCGCCGTCAGCGCGCTCCTCGCCGCCGGCGCCAACGCCCTGCTGACGGCGGCGCACGGCGACCTCCGCCTGGCGGTGCCGGCGCGGTTCGCGCTCGGCTTCTGCCTGGCCGGCGTCTACCCGACCGGGATGAAACTCATGACCGGCTGGTTCCGCGCGGGGCGCGGCCTGGCGATCGGCACGCTCGTCGGTGCGCTGACGATCGGGACGGCGCTGCCGCACCTGATCGCCGGCATCGGCCTGATCGGCGCGCTCCCCTGGCAGAGCGTGATCGCGGTCACCAGCGTCGGCGCGGTGCTGGCCGCGGCGATCGTGGCCGCCTTCGTGCGCCGCGGGCCATTCGAGGCGCCGAGCGCGCGCCTCGACCTCGGCTGGGCGCTGCGCTCCTTCCGCGACCCGGCCGTGCGCCTGGCGAACTTCGGCTACTTCGGGCACATGTGGGAACTCTACGCGATGTGGACCTGGCTGCCGGCGTTCCTGCTGGCCTCGTTCCGCGCCGCGGGCGTCGGCGCCGACAGCGGGCGCTGGTCGAGCCTCGCCACCGCGCTCGCCATCGGCACGGGCGCGGCCGGCTGCGTCGCGGCCGGGCTCGTCGCCGACCGCCTCGGCCGCACCGCCACGACCGCGACCGCGATGGCGGCGAGCGGCGCCTGCGCGCTCGTGGTCGGCTCCCTCTATGGGCACGCGCCCGCGCTGGTCGTCGCCCTCGCAGTCGTCTGGGGCGTCGCGGTGATCGCCGACTCGGCGCAGTTCTCCGCCGCGATCAGCGAGCTGGCCGCGAGCGAGCGGGTCGGCAGCGCGCTCGCGCTCCAGACCGCGCTCGGCTTCCTCCTGACCGCCGTCAGCATCCAGCTCCTGCCGGTGATCCAGTCGCGCGCCGGCTGGGCGGTCGCCTTCGCCATCCTGGCGATCGGCCCGGCCGGCGGCGCGACCGCGATGCTGCGCCTGCGCCGCCGCCCCGAGGCCGCCCGCCTGGCCGGCGGGAACCGCTGATTGTTCCCCTCACTCGTCTAGCGTGACGGCGAAGATGAGCGCGTCTTCCTCGCCGATCACGCGGGTCGCGTGCCCCTTGCCCGCGGTGTCTTCCAGCAGGAGGAGCCGCCCGGCCGGGAAGTGGCGGATTGTCCCGTCGCTGGCGGTGACGGCATATTCGCCTCGCATCGTGCAGAAGAATTGCCGCCGGGGCGCGGGATGCGGCACGTCGCCGCCCCAGTCGGGGGCCGCGCCGACGAAGCTGCACCCCGTGGCGGGAAATAGCGCCGCGACCTGCAGCGGCGGGGCGGGCGGGGCGAAGTCCACCGGTAGGAGATCGGTCGCGACCTCCTCGAAGTGGGACTCCCCCTCGGCATCGGCGTAGAGGCGCGTGTATCGCCCTTGCATCGCTACCTCTCTCGTGGATGAGGAGTATCAGCCCCGGCCGTGCATGGGGCTCCCGCTAGCAGACCGGATCGCGCGGAGGGGCACGATGCGTGCCGTCTCAGCCCGGGGGCCAGGCGAAGGGGCGGCCGCCGAGGACGTGCAGGTGCAGGTGCGGGACCGACTGCCCGGCGTCCGGCCCGTGGTTGATGACCACGCGGTAGCCGTTGGTCCCTAACCCCTCCTGCTCCGCGACCTCGCGCGCCGTCAGCAGCAGCCGCCCGAGCAGCGCCGCGTCGGCCTCGCCCGCCTCGTGCAGCGAGCCGATGTGGCGGCGGGGGATCACCAGGACGTGGGTCGGGGCCTGGGGGTTGAGGTCGCGGAAGGCGACCGCGTCGTCGTTCTGGCGGACGACCTGCGCGGGGATCTCGCCGCGCGCGATCCGGCAGAAGATGCAATCGGCCTGCTGGTCCGGCATGTGCGCCTCCCGTATACTCGGTAGTGCCGGCGGCGCGGCGCGCACGCGCCGCGCCGCCATCTTACTGGAAACCCGGCCGGGGAGGAACCCGGGAAGGACGGGGGAAGTACGAAGTACGAGGTACGAAGGACGAATTAATCGCCAGGGTACAACTATTCGTACTTCGTCATTCGTACTTCGTACTTCCCCCGTCCCCTCCCGGCCATGCACGATCCGTGGGAGCAGATGCCTGAGTTGCCGGAAGTCGAGACCGTCCGCCGCGGGTTGCACCAGCAGCTCGCCGGCCGCACCTTCGCGGGCCTGAGTTACCTCGAATGGCCGCGCACGATCGAGTCGCCCGCGCCGGACGAACTCGACCGCCGCCTCGCCGGTCGGCGCGTGCTCGGCGCGGGGCGGCGCGCCAAGTTCCTGGTGCTCGACCTGGAGGGCGGCGAGCACCTGGTCATCCACCTGCGGATGACCGGGCAACTCCGCGTGCTGCCGGCCGGCGCGCCGCGCGACCGCCACGAGCGCGTCGCCTTCGCCCTGGAAGGTGGCGACGAATTGCGCTTCACCGACACCCGCCGCTTCGGGCGGATCGCCCTGCTGGACGACGCCGCGCTGGTCGAGCGTTTCCGCGGCCTCGGCCCCGAACCGCTCGGCGACGGCCTGACCGCGGCCGACTTCGCCGCGCGCCTGGCCGCGCGGCGCACGCGCCTCAAGCCGCTGCTGCTCGACCAGTCCTTCCTGGCTGGCCTGGGCAACATCTACGTCGACGAGGCCCTCTTCCGCGCCGGCCTGCACCCGCTCACCGCCGCCCATGACGTGCCGCCCGAGCGCGCCGCCGCGCTCTACGCCGCCATCCGCGAGGTGCTGACCGAGGCGATCGGCAGCGGCGGGACGACCTTCTCGACCTACCGCGACGCCTTCGGGCAGGAGGGCGACTACTACGAGCGCCGCCGCGTCTACGGCCGCACCGGCGCGCCCTGCCCGACCTGCGGCGCCCAGATCGCGCGCATCGTCGTCGGCGGTCGCGGCACCCACTACTGCCCGACCTGCCAGCCCCTGACGGGCGCGCCGGCGGCCGGCGAGATCGTCCAGTTGCCGGCCCGCCGCCCCCTGCGCCGCGTCGCCGAGTCGGCCGGGCGCTACGACGAGCAGCGCGACACCTGAGCCGCGGCGCCACGGGGACGGCGTGATGGGCGAACTCATCCGCAAGGCGTTCCATCTCGACGTCGCCGGGCTAGTCGTCGCCCCGGCGCTGCGCGCCACCCTCGGCGTCCTCGTCCTGCTGGTCGCGGGCCTCGCGACCGGTCAGGCGACGCTGGGCGTCGCCGCCGCGGGCGGCGCCATCGGCCTCGGCACGGTCAGCCTCACCGGCACCTATCGAGGGAAACTGCACGCCATGCTGGCGGGCGCCGTCGTCCTGGCGGTCTCCACGCTGGTCGGCTCGCTCGCCGGCCAGACCGGCTGGCTCTTCGTCGCCATCGCCGGGGCCTGGGGCTTCGCGGCCGGGCTGCTCGCGAGCCTCGGCCAGATGGGCTCCGCGCTGGGGCTGATGTCCGCGGCGGTCGTGATCGTCGTCTCCCACATCCCCCTCCCGCCGTCGCAGGCGGCGCTCGTGGCGGGCGTGATGCTCGTCGGCGGGCTCTTCCAGACGGCGCTCGCCGTCGCCCCCTGGCCGTTCCAACGCTTCCGCCCCGAGCGCGAGGCGCTGGCGAAGGTCTACCGCGAGCTGGCCGCGTACGCGAGCGAGCCACCCGGCGACGAGCGGGTCGTCGCGGCCCTCGACCGGGCCGCGGCCGCGCT
>DASSSV010000592.1:0-13450 GCA_035708265.1 Thermomicrobiales bacterium
TGCTGCTGACCTACCGCGGCGAGCTGACCATCCGCGGCGAGTTCGACCTCCACGTCCACCATTGCCTGCTGGCCCTGCCGGAGGACGACCCCGCGACGATCCGCCAGGCGCTCTCCCACCCGCAGGCGCTGGCGCAGACCGCCCGCTTCCTCAAGGCGCGCGGCCTGGAGCCGGTGCCGAGCGGCGACACCGCCGGCAGCGCCCGCCTGATCCGCGAGCGGGGCCTTCACGGCCGCGCGGCGGTCGCCGGCCGGCGCGCGGCCGAGTTCTACGGCCTGCGCATTCTGGACGCCGACATCGAGGACAACCCGTCCAACTTCACCAAGTTCCTCGTCCTCGCCCGCAACGCCACACCGGTCGGCCCCGAGACCTTCGCCTTGCGCCCCCCGGCCGGGCAGCCGATGAAGACCGCGCTCGTCTTCGCGACCAAGAACGTGCCCCGCGCGCTCCACACCGCGCTCGGCGCCATCGCCGACGGCGGCCTGAACCTCACGAAGCTCGAGTCGCGCCCCTACCGCGAGCGCCCCTGGGAGTACTTCTTCTACGCCGACATCGAGGCCGACGCCGCCGAGCCCGCCAGCCGCGCCGTCCTCGACGACCTCGCCCGGCACACGACCTTCCTGGCGATCCTCGGCAGCTACCCGGTGCTGCGCGCGGCGAACGCGGCGGGCTAGCCGCTTGTTGGTCGTGGCGGAACGGGGCCCCGCCGCCCGCCGCGCGCCGTGCGGGGAACAGCCCCGCACGGCGGGCGGCGGTGCGCCGGTTGGCCGGACGCTAACCCTGCCAGGTCAACTGCGTCAACTGGATCAGGTTGCCGCAGGTGTCGTTCACGATGGCGATGGTCGAGCCGGTGACCCGGGTTGGCGGCATGGTGAACTCGGCCCCGCGCGCCTTGATGCGCTCGTAGTCGGCCTGCACGTCGTCAGTGGAGAACATCGCCGCCGGCTGACCCTGCTGGAACAGCGCCAGCTGGTAGGCTTTGGCCGCGGGATTGTCGTTGAGCGCCAGTTGTAGCTCGGCGCCACCGGGCTCCTCGGGCGAGGCCACCGTCAGCCAGCGATATGGGCCCTGGCTGACGTCGGTCTTCTTGACGAACCCCAGGACGTCGGTGTAGAAGCGCAGCGCTCGCTCCTGGTCGTCCACGTAGACGCTGGCGAGCTTGATCTTCATAATGCGATCTCCTTCCTGTCACACGAGCCGTGTGTGGCTCGTCAACCCCATGACGAACCGATGTTCGCCACCCCTATGACGAAACCAGGCGGGAGAACGTGACCGATGGACGGCGATTGGCTGGCGGAGCGCTTCGAGGCCGACCGCTCGCGCTTGCGGGCGGTGGCGTACCGGCTGCTGGGCTCGGCCAGCGAGGCCGACGACGCGGTGCAGGAGGCGTGGCTGCGGCTGAGCCGTGCCGACACCAGCGAGGTGGCGAACCTGAGCGGCTGGCTGACCACGGTCGTGGCGCGGGTCTGTCTGGACATGCTGCGCGCGCGCCGGTCGCGGCGGGAGGAGCCGCTGGCGCCGGATAGCGGAAGCGTGCCGGACGCCGCCGACCCGGAGCGCGAGGCGCTGCTGGCGGAATCGGTCGGGCTGGCCATGCTGGCGGTGCTCCAGCGCCTGGCGCCGGCCGAGCGCGTGGCGTTCGTGCTGCACGACGTCTTCGGCGTGCCCTTCGAGGAGATCGCGGGCATCGTCGGCCGCTCGCCCGTCGCCGCCCGCCAGCTCGCCAGCCGCGGCCGCCGGCGCGTGCGGGGCGCGTCGGCGGAGGGGCGCGCGGCGGACGTGGCGCGCCAGCGGGACATCGTGGCAGCCTTCTTCCGGGCCGCGCGCGGCGGCGACTTGCGGGCGCTGCTGGCGGTGCTCGATCCGGACGTCGTGCTTCGCAGCGACGCGGCGGCGCTGCGGATGGGCGTGCGGACCGGTTGGCTCACGGCGGAACTCCGGGGCGCAGAGGCGGTGGCCGAGCAGTTCGCCGGCCGCGCCGAGGCCGCGCAGCCGGCGATGATCGACGGGGTGCCGGGCGCCGTGTGGGCCCCCGGCGGCACACCGCGGGTGGTGTTCGGGTTCACCATCCGGGACGGCAAGGTGGTCGAGATCGCGCTGGTGGCCGACGCCGAGCGGCTCAGCCGGCTGCAGATCGAGGTGCTGGCGTAGCGCTCGCGCGGGCCGGAGCGTCGAGGCCGCCGCGGCGCAGCGGTGGACACGAGACAGGAGCGTGCAATGCCTGAATCCTGGTCGGCCAGGGTCGCCGTGGTGCAGGCCGCGCCGGCGATCATGGACCGCGAGGCGACGATCGAGAAGGCCGTGCGGCTGACCGAGGAGGCCGCGGCCGGCGGCGCGCGGCTGGTCCTCTTCCCCGAGGCGTTCGTGCCCGCCTACCCGCGCGGGCTCAGTTTCGGCGTGGTCGTCGGCGCGCGCAGCGCGGCCGGGCGGCGCACCTTCGCCCGCTACGCCGCCAACGCCGTCGAGGTGCCCGGCCCCGCGACCGCCCGTCTCGGCGCCGCCGCGCGCCAGGCCGGCGTCTACCTCGCCATCGGCGTGATCGAGCGCGACGAGGTCAGCGGCGGGACGCTCTACTGCACCCTCCTCTACTTCGGGCCGGACGGCGCGCTCCTCGGCAAGCACCGCAAACTCAAGCCGACCGCCGGCGAGCGCCTGATCTGGGGCGAGGGCGACGGGAGCACCCTGCCGGTCTTCGCGACCGACCTCGGGCGAGTCGGCGGCCTGATCTGCTGGGAGAACTACATGCCGCTCGCGCGCATGGCGATGTACCGCAAGGGCGTCGAGGTCTACCTGGCGCCGACCGCCGACGCGCGCGACGGCTGGCAGGCGACGATCCGGCACATCGCGCTGGAGGGGCGGTGCTATGTCCTCGCCTGCAACCAGTACGTCACGAAGGGGATGTACCCGCCCGACCTGGAGGGCGTCGAGGAGGTGGCGCCGCTGCCCGACGAACTCTGCCGTGGCGGCAGCGCGATCGTCTCGCCGCTCGGGCGCTACCTGGCCGGCCCGCTCTACGGCACCGAAGGCATCCTCTACGCCGACCTCGACAGCGCCACGGTCCTCGAAGGGAAGTTCGACTTCGATGTCGTCGGCCACTACGCGCGCAACGACGTCTTCCAGTTCAGCGTCGACGAGCGCCCGCAGGTGGCCCCCGGCGCTCGGCCCGAACCCGCGGCTCGGGCGGCGATAGAGAACGAGAGGTAGGGGGGCTGGTGGCTGAAGGCGCGTCTTCAGGCGCGCCGCGCCGCGAAGGCCGCCTGCGCGGCCTAACCCGTCGCCAGCCCGCGCAGGCGGGCTTTGTGGCCGCAGGTCTCCAGGCGCGCCTTCAACCGCCGGCCCTCTTCCCCGCCGAGAACGCCGACGGGGGCGGTGCGAAGCCGCCCCCGTCGCATTCCCCTCGGCGTCCCGCGCCCGGCGTCAGACCATGCCGAGGCGGTAGGGGAGCCCGCCGTCCTCGTGGCCGCAATGCGGGCAGCGGTCCTCGTCGTGCAGGTCGGGGTCGAAGGACCACTGGTTGCCGCAGGCCGGGCAGACCACGCCCAGGTCCTCCGCCGCGTCGTCGGTCGGCGTGACGACGATCTCCAGGTGGGCGGGGGAGAAGGGCGAGGCGTAGGCGACCCGCCCGGCGTGCAGCCGGATCTCCACCGGGTCGACCTCCAGCGCCTCGCCGAGGGCGGTGGCGATGCCCTCGAACCAATCCTGCGGGCTGGGCAGGTCTTCCGGAGCCTGCGGCGGGAAATAGCCGTGGACCGTCGCCTCGTAGGGCGGCTCCATCCGCGGACGGGCGTCGAGCAATTCCAACTTGGCGGACCACGCCAGCCCGTCGCGCCACTGGCGCGCCTGCCGGCGGAGCTGGCCCGTCTTCGTGCGCGCCTCGGCCGAGCGCGCGCGGGGCTCGTAGGCCGCGGTTACGGTGATGCTGCGGGACTGGACTGCCTGTGCCACCGACCTCTCCCTGACCGGTTCATGACACGCCCTCGCGTGTACGTACGTTAAGTATACGCCCTCGTTCGCCGCGATACCAAGAGAAGGAAGTCCTATCTTTCGGTGGGCAATTCTCCCCACCAGGGCCATACCTCCGGCATGCGACGGGCGGCGGGCGCGCCGGAGGGGCGCCGCGCGCCCCTCCGTTGCCGAGGCTAAGTATACCCCGAATCCCGCGCGGAGAGCCACTTCTCCGCCCTCCGAGGCCGCCTGCGCGACTTCCTGCCGTCTGCCGTCCGCCGTCTGCCGACTCAGTAGTGGACCCAGACCGGCAGGCCGACGTAGCCCCAGTTGTAGAGCCACTTGGCCGCGTCGACCGGCATCCCGACGCAGCCGTGGCTCGTCGGCGTGCCGAAGTTCTCGTTCCAGTAGTTGCCGTGCAGCGCGTCGCCGTTGTGGTCGAAGTACTGGATCCAGGGCACGTCCGGCTGGTAGTAGTAGTTGGGGTCGCCGGGCTGGCCGCCGCCGGTCATGTCCTGGTCTTCAAGGCGCTGATTGACGTAGAAGGTGCCGGTCGGCGTCTCCCAGCCGGGCCGGCCGCTGCTGACCGTGACGTCGAAGACGACCTGCCCGTTCTGCCAGGCGTAGAGGTGCTGCTGGCTCAGGTTGACCTCGACGTACTGCGCGCCGAGGTCGGGGCGCGGCTCCTGCGGCTTCGGCGCGGCCGTCGCGATCGCGGTCGGCGACGGCGTGGGGGTGTAGAAGAGGCTCGGGTCGTAGTCGGGCACGCCGTTCTGCCGGGGCGCGGCGGCCAGGCTCAGGCCGTTCTGCTGCGCGATCTGCCGGCCGAGCAGGCCGAGGAGCACGTTGTAGGGCGGCTTGTTCTCGGGGTGCAACTCGAAGCGATTGCGCTCGAAATACTGCACCGTGTAGACCTTGCCGTCGGTCGGGCTCTTCTCCAGGAAGGGCTCGCTGAGCGGGTAGCCGAACTGGGCCAGCCCGCCGTTCGCCTTCCAGTAGTCGAGGAAGGCCCCGGAGAGCGTGTGCCCGGTCTGCGGGAAGAAGGCGTTGGTCTCGCTCGCCGTGACCTTGTCGGCCGGGACCGCGTTGAAGGCCGGGTTCCCGACGATGCGGGCGGCCAGCGCCCGCCCGAGTTGCCCGAGCAGGACGTTGTAGGGCGCCTGGTTCTCGGGGTGGGCCTCCAGCCGCGCGCGCTCGAAATACTGGACGGTGTAAGTCTTCCCGTCGGTCGCGCTCTTCTCCTGGATGGCCTCGGTGAGCGGGTAGCCGTACATCGCCAGGCCGCCGTGGTCGCGCCAGTAGGTCAGGAAGGGCTCGCCGACGTTGTGCCCGGTCTGCGGGAAATAGACCACGTTCGGCGCCGCCGCGTGGACGATCGCGACCGGCACCACCAGCGCAGCCAGCGCGATCGCGATTAGCCCCAGCACCCACCGCTTCATCCGGCTCGCCCTCCCGTCTCGCCCGCGCGCCACACGCGCGAACGCACGCCGCTATCCGGCGCGCGCCGCCACCGCCACTCTATCACGACGTACGCCTGTAATACAAGCGTCTACGCCCTCGACGCCCGCCGCCGTCCTACCGGTCTCCGACAGTAGAACGCCGCAGCGCGGAACAAGTTTCGGTGCTGAGGGCTCCGGGGGTGCGAGTGCCGCCTACGCCACGAGACCGGCTCAGCCGGTGACGGCGTCGACGTGGTGGGTGGCGCGGACGACGCGGCCGGCGCGGTCGAGTACGATCGCGACCAGGTCGATGCGCCAGACGCGGCGCTCGTGGGCGGGATGGGCGGCGAGGAAATGCTCGCCGAGGGCGAGGAGGCGTGCGGCCTTGCGCGCGTTGAGCGAGTCCTCCGGCGTGCCAGCGATGTCGCCGCGCCGCGTGCGCACCTCCACGAAGACCAGTTCGTCGCCGTCGAGCGTCACCAGGTCCAGCTCGCCCGCGGCGCAGCGCCACTGGCGCGCGAGGATGCGGTGGCCGCGCCCCTCCAGCAGCCGGGCGGCGTAGCGCTCGCCGGCGTCGCCCAACCGCTTGCGGGGCGTCGGCGCCATCAGTCGGGCTCGTCGGCGAGCGCGGAGAGGGGCTCGCGCAGCGGGGCGAAGGAGCGGCGGTGCTCGCAGCAGGGGCCGTGCCGGCGGAGCGCGGCGCGGTGGTCGGGCGTGCCGTAGCCCTTGTGCCGACCGAAGCCGTAGAGCGGGTAGTCGGTGTCGAGCGCGCCGAGCGCGCGGTCGCGCGTCACCTTCGCCACGATCGAGGCGGCGGCGATCGAGAGGGATACCTGATCGCCGCGGACGATGGCGCGCTGGGGCGCGGGCGCGTCGGGCAAGGGGAAGGCGTCGAGCAGGAGGTAGTCGGGGCAGAGCGGCAGGGCGGCGACCGCGCGCCGGTGGGCCTCACGGTTGGCGGCCCCCAGGCCGAGGCGGTCCAACTCCGCCGCGCCGACCGCGCCGAGGCCGATGCCGAGGGCGACGCGCTCGATCTCCGTGCGCAGCGCCTCGCGCCGCGCCGGGCTGAGGAGTTTCGAGTCGCGGACGCCGGCGAGCCGCGCCATCAGTGCCGCGGCGACGGCGTCGTCGGCCGGGGGCGGGAGGATCACGGCGGCGGCGACGAGCGGGCCGGCCCAGGCGCCGCGCCCAACCTCGTCGACGCCGGCGATCAGCCGGCAGCCGCGCGCGGCCAGCTCGCGCTCGTGGGCCAACCCCGCCGTCTCCACCCGGCCGTCACCGCCCCGCGGCATCGCGTTCCCCCCGCTCCGGCGTCACCTCTCACCGCCCGCGATCATACCACCACCCCCCAACGCGACGGGCGCGCCCCCATGCTGAGGGGCGCGCCCGTAATGATGTTCTCGGTTCGCGCGGCGACTATTCCTCGGGGGGAGTGGCCGTGGTCGTCTCGGCGGTCTCGGCGGTCTCGACCGGGGTCGGCCGGTTGGCGGCGGCGCGGCCGCGCCCGGGGGCGAGCTCGCCCGGCTTGGGCCGGCGCTCCTTGATGCGGGCGGCCCTGCCGGTGCGCCCGCGCAGGTAGTAGAGCTTGGCGCGGCGGACCTTGCCGAGCCGCACCACCTCGATCTTCTCCAGGCGCGGGCTGTGCAGGGGGAAGGTACGCTCCACGCCGATGCCGTTGGCGGAGATGCGCCGGATGGTGAAGTTCTCGTTCAGGCCGCCCGCGCGCCGGCGGATGACGACGCCCTCGAAGACCTGGACGCGTTGGCGGTTCCCCTCGATGACCTTGACGTGCGCGCGGACGGTGTCGCCGGGCCGGAAGTCCGGGATGTCGGCGCGCTCCTGCTCGCGCTCGATGCTGCGGATGATATCGACCATGCTTGCCCCTCACCCCTCGGCGCGCCGCGGCGAGGCGGCAGCCTTACGTGCTGCGCGCCCGGCGGCGCGGATGCCGCAATCGACCCTCCCCCAGCGGCGGGCCGCGCGTGAGTATAGCAGACCGGCGGAGTGCGGGGCAACGTGGGGTGTGAGAGCGTGTGAGCGTGGAGGCCTCTGTACGGAGCTGGGTGATTGTCAGGGATATGTCCGGTGTCGTGCGGGACGAGACCACGAAGCCCGGCCAGGCCGCGCAGGCGGCCTTCGTGCACCGTGAGGCGCCCCCAACCGCGCCTTCAGGCGCCCGTCCCCCGCCCGCCTGCCCGCCCGCCCGCCTGCCCGACTTCGTCAAGCCCCGCGCGGTACTCCGCCCAGACGGCGCGGACGGTGGCGTAGTCCTCGGGGGTGAGGGCTTCGTCGGTGGCGAGCCAGCCGAAGCGCTCGGCGTGGTAGAGCGAGGGGACGCCGAGGTCGCCGGTCGCCTGGGCGCGGACGTAGTCGCGCCACTGGGCGCGCGTGGCGGTGGGCCAGTTGTCGGCGTCGAGGAGCCAGTAGGGCGAGGCGGCGCGGGCGACGCGCGCCCGGCGGCGCATGTCCGGCACGACGCTCGCGCGGGGGTCGGCGGTCTCGGCGACGTCGTTGAGGCGGAGGACGTCGATCAGGTCGGCGAGGTAGGGGTTGGCGGCGTGGGCCATCACCAGCGCGTCGGGCTTCGCCTCGCGCGCGGCCGTCGAGATGACTTCCAGCCACGCGCGCAGCAGTTCCAGCCCCCAGTGGCCGCCCGCGGAGGGCGTCACCGGCGCGCGCTCCCAGACGCGCTCCTCCGCCCACGGTTGCAGCGCGTCCCCGGCGCACGGCCCGAGCGGGAGGAGGTGGGTGAAATCGATCTTGAAGCCGTCGGCATCGAGGTCGCGGAGCATGGACGCGACCTGCGCGGCCAGGCGCGCGCGGTAGGCCGGGTTGCCGGGGTCCACGGCGGCGGGCCGGCCGGTCGCGCTCAGGAGGCATTCGTCGGGCGGCAGGCCCTCCGGGTCCCAGGCTTTCAGCCAGAGGAGGACGTGCCGGCCGCGCGCGTGCTGGCCCCGAATGAAGCCGGGCAGGTCGGGCCACTTCGCGGTGTCGACGTCGTTCAGGCCATAGGCGCGCTGCCACTTATCGTCGATCGTCACGGTCCCGGGGGAGATGCCGTGCGCCGCGAGCGCGCCCAACCAGCGCTCGTTGTTCGCCTGCCTCGCGCGCGCGGCGGCCGGGGGAGGGCCCCAGTGCCACTCCTCGGAGACCTGCTCGCCCCAGCCGCAGAAGATCGGCTCGCGCCACCACTCGCGGATCGGCCCGCGCCCGTGGTCCGGCGTCAGGCCCGCCGCGCGCAGCCAGTCGCAGTAGCGCGCCACCGCGGCGAACTCGTCGGCGGCCGGCAGGCAGACGAGCCGGGGACTGCGCCAGGCGCCGCGCGCCCGCGCGTGGCCGTCGTAGACCAGGCTGAACCCGAAGCCGTCGCCGGGGTAGCGGAACTCGGCGAAGTTCCAGTCGCCCGGCTGGGCGGCGACGCCGCAGGCCAGCCAGTTGCCGCCCCCCTCGACCGCGTAGCAGAACGGCGCGGGGGTGAAGAACCAGTTGCCGTCGTGGAAGAGTTTGTCGCGCCCGACGCTGATCGTCGCGAAGTCGGCGGGGACCGGCGGGCGGTCGGCGTCGAGCACGGGGTCGGGGTGGCAGATGACGCAGCGCTTGCGCGGGCCGCAGCGCTGGCCGGTGTACTGCACCATGCCGCTGTTCGGCTCGGGGTTGAAGAGGCGGACGGCGCGGGCGGGCGCGGGCGCGGCGCGAGTGCGGAAGAAGTGCGCGCGGTCGAGCGCGCCGTGGCCCTCGACGGCGTAGCCGTAACTGAACCCACCCGCCCAGGCGCGCAGCTCGACCTCCTTGGCCGGCCAGCGAGCGCTGGCGCCGCGCCAGGTGACGACCGCGGCGTCCGGCTCGCGGTGGAGGGCCGGCGGCCCGAGGCGGGTGTCGTCGTCGAGCGCGTCGGTCGCGTCGAGGCCGGAGGCGACGTCGAGCGCGGCGACGGCCCGGCCGCCGACCGCCAGCTCGGCCCGCGGCGCGCACCGGTCGAGGAGCAGGCGGTAGCCCTCCCCCTCGATCGCGATCGTCTCGGCGGTCTCGGTCACGCGGGGGGCGGCGGACATCAATGCTTCTCCGTGCGGTGGTTGCCGGGAACGAGCGCCTGGCGGCTGAAGCCGCGGCTTGGGGGCGCTGCGCGCCACGAAGCCCACGCCCAGAGGGCACCCGGCGGGCTGGGGTCATGGCCCATCGCGATCAGCGAACCGTGGGCCGGTCGGCCGGGGAGGCGGGCCGGCACGGGGGCCGGCCCCTACGAGTCGTGACGGCCTCCGATCCCGCACCGGGTCATCACGGCCAACGATCCACGGCCTACCCCCCACGGCCCACGCTCTACGTTCTACGTTCCGCGCTCCACGTCCCCGGCGAGCGCGCGCTCGACGAGGTCGCAGATGGCGTGGATGGCGGTGATGTGGCACTCCTGGATGCGGGTGGTGTCGGCCGAGGGGACGGCGACAGCGACGTCGGCCGCCGCGCCGATCGGGCCGACCGCGCCGCCGACCAGCGCCACCGTCGTCGCGCCGCGCCCGCGCGCCGCCTCCAGCGCCCTGAGCACGTTCGGCGACCGCCCGCTGGTGCTGATGCCGACGACGACGTCGCCCGGCCGCGCGAACGCCTCGACCTGCCGGCTGAAGACCTCCTCGTAGGCGAAGTCGTTGGCGACGCAGGTCAGGACGACGCCGTCGGTGGTCAGCGCGAGCGCCGGCAGGGCCGCGCGGCCGCGGAGCTGGAAGCGCCCGACCAATTCCCCGGCGAAGTGCTGCGCGTCGCCGGCCGAGCCGCCGTTGCCGCAGAGCAAGACCTTGTTGCCGGCACCGAGCGCCGCGGCGATGCGACGGGCGGCGTCCGCGACCGGCCCGGCCAGCACGTCGGCGGCGGCGCGCTGGGCCTCGGCGCTCGCCAGGAAGTGCCCGCGCACGGCGTCCGCGGGCGATGCCTCGGGCGCCGCCGGTTGCCGCTGCTCTGCCATCGCGCCCCCTCACAGTCCGCGCGGTCGTGCCCGACTCGCCGCCGACCGCCACGCCGCCCGCGATAATCCCGCGCAACTGGCGTGCCGCGCCCGCCCGGGGGGCCGGCTAGCGCTCGACGGTGACGAACCGCGCCAGCCCGGCGAGGTCGTGCCCGACGTCGACGGCCGCGCCGGGGAAGGCCGCGCGGCAGAGGGCGGCGAGCGCCGCCGCCTGGCCGGGGTCCAGCTCCAGCGCCAGGAGGCCGGGCGTCGCCAACCGCGCCGCCGCCTGCGGCAGCAGCGCGCGGTAGGCGTCGAGGCCGTCGGCGCCGCCGAGCAGCGCCTCGCGGGGCTCGGCGGCGATGCCGCGGTGCATCTGCGCGGGGCGCAGGTAGGGCAGGTTCGCGGCGACGACGTCCACCGCGCCGACCGGGCCGAGGAGGTCGCCGCGCACCAGCGCCACGCGCCGGGCGAGGCCGAGGCGGCGGTTCTCGGCGGCGTAGGCGAGGGCGGCCGCCGAACGCTCCACGCCGACGACGCGCGCGCCGGGCAGGTGATATGCCAGCGCCAGCGCGATCGCCCCGCTGCCCGTGCCGACGTCGGCGACGCGCGGCGCTGGCCAGCGCCCACGCGCGCGGGCGAGCAGCCACTCGACCAGGCACTCGGTCTCCGGCCGCGGCACCAGCACGCCCGGCCCGACCGCGAAGTCGAGCCCCATGAACTCGCGGTGGCCGGTCAGGTAGGCCACCGGCTCACCGGCCGCCCGGCGTTCCACCAGCGCCGCGAACGCCGCCGCGTCGCCCGCCGCCAGCGGCTCGGCGAGCCCGGCATAGAGCCGGGCGCGGTCCCACCCGCGCACGTGCGCCAGCAGCACCTCGGCATCGAGCCGCGGCGATTCGCTCCCGGCCGCGCGCAAGAGCGCCGTCGCCGCGGCGAGCGCCTGCCGGTGAGAGACGGAAGTCGGAAGCCGGAAGCCGGAAGCCGGAGGGGTCACTCCGCCCCCGTCTGCCTTCCGTCCCTCGTCTTCCGTCTCACTCGTCACTCGTCACTCGTCGCTCGTCACTCAGTTGAGGCCCGCGTTCTGCAACCGCTCGGCCTGGTCCACGGCGCGCAGCTCGTGGACGAAGGGCTCGATCGCGCCGTCGAGCACGGCCGGCAGGTTGCTGAGGTTGAGCTTGATGCGGTGGTCGGTGACGCGGTCCTGCGGGAAGTTGTAGGTGCGGATCTTCTCGCTGCGGTCGCCGCTGCCGACCTGCGAGCGCCGGGTGTCGCCGCGCTCCTGGGCCAGCCGCTGCTGCTCGATGTCGTAGAGGCGCGAGCGCAGCACCGCCAGCGCCTTGGTCTTGTTCTTGAGTTGCGACTTCTCGTCCTGACAGGTCACGACCAGCCCGGTCGGCAGGTGCGTGATGCGGACGGCGCTGTCGGTCGTATTGACGCTCTGGCCGCCGTGGCCGGTGGAACGGAAGACGTCGATGCGCAGGTCGCGCTCGTCGACCTGGACGTCGGCCTCCTCGGCCTCGGGCAGCACCGCCACCGTCACCGTGGAGGTGTGGATGCGCCCGCCCGACTCAGTCTCCGGCACGCGCTGGACGCGATGGACGCCGCTCTCGTAGCGCAACTGGCTGTAGGCGCCGCGGCCGATCACCTCGAAGACGATCTCGTTGAAGCCGCCGATGCCCGACTCGTTGGCCACGAGAACTTCGACCTTCCACCGCTGCTTGTCGGCGTACTTCTGGTACATGCGGAAGAGCTCGGCCGCGAAGAGCCCCGCCTCGTCGCCGCCCGCCGCTTTGCGGATCTCGACGATCACGTCCTTCTCGTCGTTAGGGTCTTTCGGCACCAGGAGCGTGCGGATCTCCCGCTCCGTCTCCTCGCGCCGCGCGCGCAGGTCGGCCAGCTCCGCCTCCGCCAGCTCGGCCAGCTCGCGGTCGGCGTCGCCGGCCAGCACCTCGGCGTCGGCGATCTGCGCCTCGATCGCGCGCAGGCGGCGATACGCCTCCACCACGCCTTCGAGTTCGGCGCGCTCGCGGCCGTACTCCTGGAGCCGGGCGGGGTCGGTGGCGACCGTGGGGTCGCTCATCAGGCGCTCCAACTCCGCGAACCGCCCTTCGAGCGCCGATAACTTGTCCTGGACTTCTACCTGCATCTCCGTCGTCGCCTCGTTCGATTTATGGTGACCATAAACACAACGCCCCGGCGCGGCCGGCCATTCCCGCCGGCGCGGCCTGGGCGACGCTACCGGCCGTCGCCCAGGCGGGCGACCGCCAGCGTGGTGTAGCGCGGCCCGCCGCGGCCGAGTTCGCTGCGCATGAGGAGCAGATCGCGGACCGGCAGCGGCGCGGGGGCCAGGTGCCGGGCCTCTTCCAGCGCACGGGCCAGCCCGGCGGCGTCGGGCGCCGCGCCGTCGCGCACCCGTCCCAGGGTCAGGTGCGGGCGGAAAGGCCGACCTTCCAGGGGGAACCCGAGCCCGTGGAGGGCGAACTCGACGTCCTGCTGCAGATCGTCGAGGCAATCGGTCGGCCCGTTCACACCGAGCCAGAGCACGCGCGGCCGGCGCGGGCTCGGGAAGACCCCGGCCGGCCCGGTCCAGAGGAGGAACGGCCGGTGGGCGGCGGCGATGGTCGCGAGCGAGCCGGCCAGCGCCTCCACCCGGTCGGGTTCGACCGCGCCGAGGAACTTCACGGTCAGGTGCGCGCCCTGCGGGTCCACCCAGCGCACCGGCAAGTCGCAACGCCGGCAGGCGCTCTGGGCCTCCGCCAGCGCCCCGCGCGCCTCCTCGCTCAAGTCGATCGCCACGAACAGCCGCCAGGGTTCCTGCGGGCCGACGCCGCGCTCATCCTCCATCTGGCCGCCTCCCCACGCCGCGTTCTCACGGGCCATTATACTCCAGGCGTTAGGGGGTAGGCGTTAGGCGTTAGGAGTTCGTGGATGCGTCATCTGTCGGGTGCGCGCTGGCGGCTGAAGCCGCGGCTGGGGGCGCCTGCGGCGCACGAAGCCCGCCTGGCGGGCTAGGATCGGACGAGCCCCCAGGCCGCGGAGGCGGCCTTCGTGCCGCGCAGCGGCCCCCAGCCACGCCTTCAGCCGCCCTGGCCCTTTCCGCTCGCACGGAATCGCCCCGGCGCCGCCCCCTAAC
>DASSSV010000593.1:0-9416 GCA_035708265.1 Thermomicrobiales bacterium
GAGGACTGGCAGAGAGTCCTCGCAATGATGGAGGTCCTGACGGGCGAGTTCACTGCCGATGATATTCGCATGGTCGTCTGGTTCTACTACTGAGACGTAGTCATAGGACTACCCGCCGGGCAGGCGCCGACACAACAAGAGAGGGGGCGATGTCGGGGGATGTAGGAACAGGCGGGGCCGACGGCCGCGCCGCGCTGGTGACCGGCGCGGGACGCGGCATCGGCCGGGCGATCGCGCTCAGGCTGGCGCGCGACGGGATCGCGGTCGCGGTGAACTACCGCGGCAGCGCGGAGGCCGCCGCCGAGGTCGTGCGCGAGATCGAGGCCGGCGGCGGTCGCGCGGTCGCGCTGGCGGCCGACGTCGCCGCGCCGGGCGAGGCGGCGCGCCTGGTGGCGGACGCCGTGGCCGCGCTCGGCCGGCTCGACATCCTCGTCAACAACGCCGGCATCACCCGCGACAACCTGGCGATACGGCTGAGCGAGGACGACTGGGACGCCGTGCTGACGACGAATCTCAAGGGCGCGTTCCTCTGCGCGAAGGCGGCGCTGCGCCCGCTCTTGAAAGCGCGCGACCGCGGGCGGATCATCTCGGTGACGTCGGTCGTCGGCCTCAAGGGCAACGCCGGCCAGGCCAACTACGCCGCCGCCAAGGCCGGTCTGATCGGGCTGACCAAGAGCCTGGCGCGCGAGGTCGCCTCGCGCGGCATCACCGTCAACGCCGTCGCGCCCGGCTTCATCACCACCGAGATGACCGCCGCGCTCCCCGAGGACGTGCGCGCCGCCGCGCTGCATGAGATCCCGCTCGGCGTGTTCGGCGCGCCCGAGGACGTGGCCGAAGCGGTCGCCTTCCTGGCCTCCCCCGCCGCCCGCTACATCACCGGCCAGGTCCTCAGCGTCGACGGCGGGATGGCGATGTAACGGGGTTGCAGGTTGCAGGTTGAAAGTTGCAGGTTCGCGGCGGGAGATGGCCCCGAGCGCCGGCCGCCCCGCCAGGCGGCCAGAACGTTCAACCTGCGACCTGCAACCTGCAACTCGATCGCAGGGAGAGGCATGCTGAAGAAGGTGCTGATCGCGAACCGCGGCGAGATCGCGCTGCGGGTGCTGCGCGCGTGCCGCGACCTGGGCATCCCCGCCGTCGTCGCCTACAGCGAGGCCGACCGCGACTCGCTGCCGGTGCGCCTGGCCGACGAGGCGGTCTGCATCGGGCCGCCGCAGAGCGCGCGGAGTTACAACAACATCCCGGCGATCATCACCGCGGCGCGCGTGACCGGCGCCGACGCGATCCACCCCGGCTACGGCTTCCTCGCCGAGAACGCCTATCTGGCCGAGGTCTGCGCCCAACTCGGGCTGACCTTCATCGGCCCGTCGAGCGCGGCGATCACCAAGATGGGCGACAAGGCGCTGGCGCGGCATCTGATGAAGGAGGCCGGCCTGCCGCTGCTCCCCGGCAACGAGGAGCCGCTGACGAACGCGCGGATGGCGATGCAGATCGGGCGCCGGCTCGGCTACCCCCTGATCCTCAAGGCCGCGGCGGGCGGCGGCGGGCGCGGCATGCGCGTCGTCCGCTCCGACCGCGAGCTGGCCGCGCAGCTCCCGGTCGCCCAGGCCGAGGCCGAGGCGGCGTTCGGCAACGGCCAGGTCTATTTGGAAAAATACCTCGAGCAGCCGCGGCACATCGAGGTCCAGCTCATCGGCGACGGCCGCGGCCACGTCGTCGCGGTCGGCGAGCGCGAGTGCTCGCTGCAGCGGCGGCACCAGAAGGTGCTGGAGGAGGCCCCGGCGCCGAACCTGCCGGCGCGCACCCGCCAGGAGCTCTTCAAGGCGGCCGTCAAGGGCGCACAGGCGATCGAGTACGGCAGCGTCGGCACGATGGAGTTCCTGCTGTCGCGCGACGGCCACTTCTACTTCATGGAGATGAACACGCGCATCCAGGTGGAGCACCCGGTCACGGAGGAGACGACCGGGCTCGACCTGGTCGTCTGGCAATTGCGGCTGGCCCGCGGCGAGCCGCTGACGCTCAGCGGCAGGGAGATCGTCCCGCGCGGCCACGCCATCGAGTGCCGGATCACGGCGGAAGACCCGACGCGCAACTTCGAGCCGAGCACCGGGACGGTGGACGCCTACGCCGCGCCGGGCGGGCCGGGTGTGCGCGTGGACTCGCACCTCTTCCCCGGCTACGTGATGCCGCCGTACTACGACTCGCTCCTCGCCAAGCTGGTCGTGTGGGGGCAGGACCGGGCCGAGGCGATCGCGCGCGCCGAGCGGGCGCTGGAGGAATACATAATCACCGGCCTGAAGACGACGATCCCCTTCCACCAGGCGCTCCTGCACGACCCCTACTTCCGCCGCGGCGAGCTGAGCACGAGTTTCATCCCGCAGTACCTGGAGCGCATCGGCGAGGCGGTAGACGATAGACGATAGACGATAGACGATAGGGGTGAGCGCGAGGGCCGGACCCCAGCGAGACCGGTCCCGGCGAAGGATCTCCCTGGCGGGGTCGTCCTCTCCCATCGTCTATCGTCTACCGTCTATCGTCTCCTCGGAGGGGCACGATGAGCGAGACGACGCCCGGCGAGGGCGCGCAGGAAGGCGCGATCGAGGAGACGGCGGCGCTCGGCCGGGTGATGATCGCGCCGGTCGTGCTGGCGCAGATCGTGGAGCGGACGGCGCTCGGCGTGCCGGGCGTGGCCGCGATGTGTACGCGGCACCCGCGCTTCGAGCGCCTGCGCGGCCGGGCGGGCGAGGAGGCGAGCGGCGTGCGCGTCGGCGTGGTCGACGACGTCGTCAACGCCGACCTGGCGATCGTCGCGGACGCCGACGCGAACATGCTCGAACTCGGCCGGCGCATCCAGCGCGAGGTCGCCGTAGCGCTGAGGCAGATGGTCGGCATGGACGTGGGCGAGATCAACGTCTACGTCGACGACATCCGCGCGCCGGCGCCCGACTGAGCCGGCGCGACGCGCGTCGCCCCCACCACACCCGCCGGGCATGCGCCGGGCGCCGCCAGCCCGGGCCCGGGCGCCCTCGGGGCGTGGGCCTCGCGCGGCGCAAGTGCCCGCCGGTCGCGCCTCCCCCTGTCCCCGGCCGCGACGCCGCCAGCACAGCGCCGATGGGCCGCGCTGACTCTCCGCCTCGCTATTGACAATCGTTCTCAATACCCGTATAGTGCCGATGTTGAGAATCGTTTGCAACAAGGCGGGGCGGCGATGGGCACATGGGGCGCGAAGGGGCATGGAGTAATGGAGCGGGCCGGATGATCCCGCTGCTGCTCTCCCTCGTCACCTTCGGCTCGACCCTGCTCGGCGGGCTCTTCGCCCTGCACCGGCGGCGGCAACTCCACCTGGTCATGGGCTTCGCGGCGGGCATCCTCGTCGGCGCGGCGCTGCTCGACCTCTTGCCCGAGGCGCTCGACCTCGCCGCGGCCATGCCGGGCGCCGCGGCCAGCGTGGTCTTCCGCGGTGCGGTGCTCGGCTTCCTCGTCTTCTACGGGCTCGACCGCACGATGCATCTGCTGGCCGCGGGGCACGCCGATTCGCACGCGAGTCCCCACGCGGCCGGCGCCTTCGGCACGGCCGCCGCGCTCGGCCTGACGATCCACAGCTTCCTCGACGGCTTCGCCATCGGCAGCGGCTTCCGCGCGGCGACCGCGATCGGCATCCTCGTCGCCATCGCCGTGATCGCCCACGACTTCGGCGACGGCGTCTCGACGGTCGCGGTCGTGCTCGGCGCGAAGGGGAGTACCAGGGCCTCGCTCGGCTGGCTCGCCGCCGACGCCCTGGCGCCGGTCGCCGGGGCGGCCGCGGCGACGCTGCTGGCGATCCCGCCGGGCTTCCTCGTCGGGGTGCTCGGGTTCTTCGCCGGCTCGTTCCTCTTCATCGGCGCGGCGCACCTCTTGCCCGAAGCCGGGCGCGAGGGTCATGGCGTCGCCCTGCCGCTCGCGGTCGTGGCCGGCTTCGCGTTCATCGCGCTCGTCACGCAGGTCGTATAGCGCGCCGCGGGGCATCACCGCCGCTCGGCGACGTCCTCCTCCCAGAACTCGTGCTCGCCGCGCGCGCCGCTCGCCTGGCGCTGCACCTCTTGCGCGCGCAGTTGGACGCGGCGGATCTTGCCCGAAATCGTCTTGGGCAAGTCGGTGAACTCCAGCCGCCTGATCCGCTTGTACGGCGCTTCCCGGTCGCGCATGTACTGGAAGATCTCGGCGGCCAGCTCCGGGGTGGGGGCGACGCCCGGCTTGGCGACGAGGTAGGCTTTCGGCACGCTGCCGCGGGTCGGGTGGGGGCTCGGCACGACCGCGGCCTCGGCGATCGCCGGGTGCTCGATCAGCGTGCTCTCCAGTTCGAACGGGCTGATGCGGTAGTCCGAGCTCTTGAAGACGTCGTCGGTGCGCCCGACGTACCAGTAGTACCCCTCGGCGTCGCGCGAGGCGACGTCGCTGGTGCGGTAGTAGGCGCCCCCGCGGGCGGTCGCCGAGCCGGCCGCGTCGCCGAGGTAGCCCGCCATCAGCCCGAGCGGCGGCGGGTCGAGGCGCAGCGCGATCTCGCCGTCGTCGCCCTCCCGCCCGTCGGCGTCGAGCAGCGCCACCCGGTAGCCCGGCAGTGGCCGGCCCACCGAACCGGGCTTCAGCGGCTGGCCCGGGCTGTTGCCGAGTTGCGCGGTCGTCTCGGTCTGGCCGTACCCGTCGCGCAGCGTGAGACCCCAGGCGGCGCGCACCCGCTCGATCACCTCCGGGTTGAGCGGCTCGCCGGCGCTGACGACCTCGCGCAACCTGACCGGGTAGGCGGCCAGGTCCTCCAGGATGAACATGCGCCAGACCGTCGGCGGCGCGCAGAGGGTCGTGACCTCGTGGTCCACGAGGGCCTGCAGCGTCTTCTGCGCGTCGAAGCGGGCGTAGTTGTGGACGAAGATCGTCGCGCCCGCGTTCCAGGGGGCGTAGAGGCTGCTCCAGGCGTGCTTCGCCCAGCCGGGCGAGCTGATGTTGAGGTGGACGTCGCCCTCCCGCAACCCGAGCCAGTACATCGTGGAGAGGTGCCCGATCGGGTAGCTCTGGTGGGTGTGCAGCACCATCTTGGGCCGCGCGGTCGTCCCGGAGGTGAAGTAGAGCAACAAGGGGTCGTCGGCGCGGGTGGGGCCGTCGGGCGCGAACTGCACCGGGGCGGCGTCAGCCTCCTCGTAGGCGTGCCAACCGGCCACCGGCCCGCCGACCGCCACGCGGCTCGTCACCCCCGCCAGGTCGGTCGCCTTGTCGGCGACGGCCGCGTCGGCGATCACGTGGCGGATGCCGCCCCGCTCGATCCGGTCGCGCAGGTCGTCGCTGGTGAGCGCAGTGGTGGCCGGCGCCACGACCACCCCGAGCTTCGTCGCCGCGAGCATGATTTCCCACAGCGGCACGCCGTTCGGCAGCATCAGGAGGAGCCGGTCCCCGCGCGCCGCGCCCAGCCCGCGGAGGAAGTTGGCGACCCGGTTCGAGCGCTCGCGCAACTCGGCGAAAGTGCGCCGCTCCGCGCCGGCCTCGTCGACGATGTGCAGGGCGGCGCGGTGGTTCCCCTCGGCGTAGGGGTCGAAGTAGTCGAGCGCCCACTTGAAGTGCTCCAGCCTGGGCCAGGCGAAGCCGCGATAGGCGGCCTCGTAGTCCTCGCGCTGGGCGATGAGAAAGTCCCGCGCCGCGACGAACTCGGCCGACATGACTCGCCCTCCTTTCGCTCCGCGTATCGAGAGGTTGCGGGCCGGCGAGCGGACCTCGCCGGCCCCACTATTCAGCAGTCGCGGTCCTGTTCCGCTCCGTCCTCGCGAGCGACGTATCGGTGTGGTAGTGGCATCCATTCTACTCCCCGACCCGCCCGGGCGGAAGGCGGTGCCGGCCGGTGCGGCCGAGCAACGCACACTCTCTCCGGTTGGGCATTCCGCCCGCATGGTACAATACCCTGCGCGTGGGCCGGCGCGTCCCGGCCGCGCCGGGATCGGCGAGCGAGCGATGGCGGAAGATGCGGCAAGCGACGATGGTGGTATCTGGCCGGCGGCACGAGGCGCGGATCACCGCGCTCCAGGCGCTCTTCGAGATCGACGCGGCCGAGCACGACCCCGAGGAGGTGCTGGCGCGCTATCTGGGCAACGCGCAGATGCCGCCCGGCACGCGCCGCTTCATCACGGCGCTCGTCAACGGCGTGCTCCGGGAGCGTGAGCAACTCGACGCGATCATCGCCGAGACCGCGCCCGCCTGGCCGGTGCCGCAACTGCCCGCGATCGATCGGACGATCCTGCGGATGGCGCTCTGGGAGTTGCTGATCGAGCGCGACGTCCCGGTCAAGGCGGTCATCAACGAGGCGGTCGAGCTGGCCAAGCGCTTCGGCGGCGAGAACTCCGGCCGCTTCGTCAACGGCGTGCTCGGCACCGTCGTCGCCCGCGAGCGCCCGGAGGCGCTTGGCGCGGGTTGACGCCCGGCGCGCGCGGCACGGTATACTACGCCACTCAGGCGGCCCGCCGGGGGCGGGTCGCGTCCCGGGGCCGGGTGAGGGAATCGGTGTGTATGGAGGAGGTAGAACCGTGACCGCGGAAACTGGGGCGGTGGACGAGCGTCTGCGCAAGATCATCGCCGACCAGCTCGGTGTTGAGGAGGACAAAGTCACCCCCGACGCGCACTTCATCGAGGACCTCAACGCCGACTCCCTGGATCTGGTCGAGCTCATCATGGCCATCGAGGAAGAGTTCGGGATCGAGATCTCGGACGAGGATGCCAACCAGCTCACGACCGTCGGCGCGGCCCAGGAATATATCCACGAGCACGCGAGCTAACCCGCGCGGGCGCCGGGAGGGGAACCGGCGGTCGGCGGCGCAAGGCGGGGCGCCGGAGAGGGGTGTGGGGGCAGCGGTGGCGCTGCCGCCGCGCGTCGTTTCCGGCGCCTCCGTCGTGTATACTGTACTGTGACCTGCGCCCGATCGTCGCGCTCCCGCCCTAGGCAAAGGAACCACGCAGCATGGCCACGACCGACGAAGAGCAGCGCGCCGCGACGTCCGCCTTCGCGGTGAACGGGGCGGCCGGCGACGGCCGGGTCGGGCCGCTGGGCGTCCCCCAGGGCCTCTCCGACGCGGAGTACCACGACGAGCCGATGACCCTTCAGGAGCACCTGAAGGAGTTGCGCGACCGCCTGATCAAGACGGCGATCGGCGTCGGCGTCGGGATGGCCCTCGGGTTCTTCCTCGCCCAGTTCGTCACCAATTACTTCGTGCAGTTGGTCAATCGCTCCTGCGCGGCCGTGGTCAACGGTCACCCGCGCTGCCAGGTCGTCGCCCTCTCCCCGACCGAGCAGATCGTCGTCTACTTCGAGATCGCCTTCTACATCGGCGTCGCGCTGGCCATGCCGGTCATCGTCTACCAGCTCATCCGCTTCCTGGCGCCGGGGCTGACGAAGACCGAGAAGCGCTACGTCTACCTGCTGATGCCCTTCATCCTGATCTTCTTCACCCTCGGCGTCTTCTTCTCCTCACTGGTCGCGATCCCGAACATGATGCACTTCCTGCTCAACTTCGGGAACCAGCAGATCACCAACATGATCAGCATCGAGAGCCTGCTCGGCTTCTTCTCCAAGCTGGCGCTCTGGACCGGCATCATGTTCGAACTGCCGCTGGTGATGTTCGCGCTCGCCACGATCGGCGTCGCCAATTACCAGTTCCAGCGCAAGACGCGCAAGTACGCGGTGGTCGTGCTGATGATCGTCGCCGCCGTGATCACCCCCACGCCGGACCCCGGCAGCATGCTGATCGTCTGGGCCCCGATGTACGCCCTCTTCGAGCTGGGCCTGATCCTCGCCCGCATCGCCACCGGGCGGCGCGACCGGCGGCTCGCGGCGAAACCGGCCGCGTAGAAGGACGAGGTACGAAGTACGAGGTACGAATAGCGGGCGGTGAGCGACGGCCACCGTCCGCTCTGTGTCATTCGTACTTCGTAAGACTCGTGCTCAATCTCGCTGATCGGGAATCAGCCACCGCTGATGGAGCCACCGGGAAGGCAAGCCGCACGCTCGTGGGCACCTTGACATCACCGTCGCCGCTGCACGAGTGCGTGGAGCAACGCGCGCCCCAACAGCCGCGCGACGGCTGCCTATGCGCGCCGCGCGATGTAGATCGCGGTGTAGAAGGTCCGCTCGACGAGGCCGCCGAAGTCGCGCTCGGCGACGGCGGCCAAGGCGTCGAGGACCTCCGAACGCCGGGGCTCGGGCAGGCCGCTGACGTTCGGGAACGTGCCGTACAGCGCGCGGATCTGGCTCGGGGTGAAGCGGGCCGGCCAGGGCATGATCTCGTGGTCGATCTCGGCGAACACGCCGGCCGCCCGCAGGTCCGCCAGCCGCGCCTCGGCGTCGAGCGGGAACGGCAGCCGGCCATCCGCATTGGCGGCCGGCCGGCCCAGCGGCGCCATGATGTGCTTGGTCGCCTCGTGAAAGGCGTCCACGCCGAACGAATCGCCGAAGACGTTCCACCAGTTCGCCAGCCAGCCGCCAGGCCGCAGAATCCGGCCCACCTGCGCCAGCGCGACCGATTGATTGAGCCAATGGAACGCCGTGGCCGACACGATGAGGTCGAACGCCGCCGCCTCCAGCGCGGCCTCCTCGAACGCCGCGACGCGCAGGTCGATCGCGTGGCCCTCTGCCCGCAGCCGCCGCGACAGATACGTCGCCAGCCGTTCGTCGGGCTCGACCGCGACGAGCGGGTCGGCGCCAAGCGCGAGCAGGCGGCGCGTGGCGAGCCCGCTGCCGGGGCCGATCTCCAACGTGGCCGCGCCGGGCCGGAGGCCACACCGCCCGGTCAGGATCTCGTAGACGCGGGGCGGGTAGTCCGGCCGCGCGCGATCATAGCCGCCGGGATCGCCGCCGAACAGGCGCCGGTGGTCCGGCGCGGGGGTGGTCATCTCGCCTCCTGACGGTGCCGACGCGTTCGACGGACGAGCGTCAGGCGCCGCTATCGAAACTACGGGCTCCCGCGCCGACCGTCGGCGAGATTGAGCAAGAGCCCTTCGTCTTTCACCCTTCGATCAGCCCCGCGCGCCGCAACTCCTCCTCGGACCGGGGGGCGACGCGCAGCGTGCGCTCGTTGCGGTAGGTCACCATGCCCGGGCCGGTGCCCTTGATCTTGCGCACGTCGCGGCGGGCGGCGTAGTCGACCTCGGCGTGGCCGGCGCCGCGACCGGCGCTGTAGTAGGCCGCGAGCTGCGCCGCCGCCTCCAGGATCGGCTCCTCGATCGCGTCCCGCGCCCACTTGACCACGACGTGCGCGCCCGGCACGCCCCGGCCATGCAGCCAGGTGTCGCCGGGCGCGGCGACGTCGAAGGTGACGGCGTCGTTCTGCGCGCCGGTGTGGCCGACGTAGATCTGGTGGCCACCGCGCGCGCGGAGCGGGCGGGGGCGCGCGCCGCCAGGCGCCTTGCCG
>DASSSV010000594.1:0-16493 GCA_035708265.1 Thermomicrobiales bacterium
CACGGCCTACGGCCTACGGCCCACGCCGCAAAGGAGCGTCATGACTAGCACCGACGTCGCGCAACCGGCCACCGTCGCGACACCGAGCCGCATCGCCGCCACCTTCGCGGCGACGCGCCGCGAGGGGCGCGTCGCGCTGATGCCTTACCTGACCGTCGGTTTCCCCGATGTGGAGACGACGCTGGCCGGCGTGCCTGCGCTGCTCCGCGGCGGCGCCGACCTGATCGAACTCGGCATGCCCTTCTCCGACCCGATGGCCGATGGCGTGACGGTCCAGCGCGCCAACCAGCGCGCGCTCGACAACGGCGTCTGGACCGGCACCGCGCTCGACGTCGCCCGCACGCTGCGCGAGCGCGGCGTGGAAGCCCCGCTGCTGGCGATGGGCTACGTCAACCCGCTGCTGCGCTACGGCCTCGACCGCTTCGCCGCCGACTGCGCCGCCGCCGGGATCGACGGCATGATCGTCCCCGACCTGCCGCCCGAGGAGAGCGACGAACTCGCCGCCGCCTGCCGCCGCCACGGCCGCGACCTGATCATGCTCCTCGCGCCGACGAGCACCGAGGCGCGCATCAAGGCCGTCGCGAAGCGGGCGACCGGCTTCATCTACTGCATCTCGCTGACCGGCATCACCGGCGCGCGCGCCAGCCTGGCCGAGGGGCTGGGCGACTACATCGCGCGCGTGCGCCGCCACACCGACCTGCCGCTGGCGATCGGCTTCGGCATCTCGAAGCCCGAGCACGTCGCCGAGGTCGCGCGCATCGCCGACGGCGCGGTCGTCGCCTCGGCGCTCCTCAACCGGCTGGAGGAGGTGGCCGACTGGCCCGTGGCGGAGCGCGCCGCCGCACTGGAGGCGTTCACGCGGGGGCTGCGGGGATAGCCCTCACCCTCCCCCGCCGCGCTGGCGCGCGGCACCCCCTCCCTCTCCCAATTCTGGGAGAGGGAGGGAGTTGTCAATTACGGGACTGGCGCCGGTCGCCGGGTCGAAGCCGATGAAGTCGACATCGGGGTAGGTGGCGAAGCGGCGGGCCATGACGCGCAGCGCGGCCTCGTTGTTGTCCACCAGGATGAAGCGGCGGCCGAGTTCGCGCGCCGCCGCGCCGGTGGTGCCGCTGCCGGCGAAGAAGTCGAGGACGACGTCACCCGGCCGCGAGGAGGCGCGCACGATCCGCCGCAGGACGCCGAGCGGCTTCTGCGTCGGATAGCCGGTCTTCTCCTTGCCGGTCGGGCTGACAATTGTCCTCCACCAAACGTCGCTCGGCAGCTTCCCACGCGCGGCCTTCTCCGGGCCGACGAGGCCGGGGGCCATGTAGGGCTCGCGGTCGACGTCGTCGGCGTTGAAGACGTAGCGGAGCGGGTCTTTGACATAAACGAGGATGGTGTCGTGCTTGGGCGGCCAGCGCTTCTTCGTCCGGCCGCCGTAGTCGTAGGCCCAGACGATCTCGTTGAGGAAGCAGGCGCGGCCGAAGATGCCGTCGAGCTGCACCTTGCAGTAGTGGATCTCGCGGTAATCGCCGTGGAAGTAGAGGGTGCCGTCGGGCGCGAGGACGCGGTGCGCCTCGCGCAGCCGCGGCTCTAAGAAGGCGGCGTAGTCGTCGAAGGCGTCGGCGTAGCGTTCGGTGCCGAGCACGGTCGTCGCGTAGCGGCGGCCCAGGAAGCCGGTGCGGTCGCCGTCCGCCGCGCGCACCGTCCTGAGCGCCGTGCGCACGCGCTCGCGGCCGGTGTTGAATGGCGGGTCGATGTAGATGAGCGGGATCGAATCGGACGGCAGCGACCGGAGCACGTCGAGGTTGTCGGCGTAGTAGACCCGGTCCATCTGCCCCTCGCCGTGTGCGATTACGGGCAGTTGAATCCCTGCCCGAGCGGCCCGCGACCACAAAGCCCGCCCGCGCGGATTGGGCTACGTCCCAACCCGCGCGGGCGGGTTTCGCGGCGGCGGGGTACCCACCGCAGGTGGGTCTGCCTCTAGCCGCGGTTTCAACCGCGGGCGCACCCGATCGCCCGCCCCCTACGCCGACGCGCGTCTCCGGAGCAACTGCCGCAGGACGTAGGGCAGGATGCCGCCGTGGCGGTAGTACTCGACATCGGTCGGTGTGTCGAGGCGCACGCGCGCCGTGAAGGTCGCCTCGCCGCCGTCGTTGCGCCGGGCGTGGACCTCGACGTCCTGACCCGGCGTCAGGGCGGCGATGCCGCGCACGTCGAAGGTCTCGTGGCCGGTCAGCCCGAGGCTGGCCGCGCTCTCGCCCGGCTGGAACTGCAGCGGCAGGACACCCATGCCGACCAGATTGCTGCGGTGGATCCGCTCGAAACTCTCGGCCAGCACGAACCGGATGCCGAGCAGGAGCGTCCCCTTGGCCGCCCAGTCGCGCGAGCTGCCGGTGCCGTACTCCCGGCCGGCGATCACGCAGAGCGGCACGCCATCGTCGGCGTAGCGCGTCGCGGCGTCGTAGATGCGCATCACCTCGCCGTCCGGCTGGTGGACCGTCCAGTCGCCCTCCTTGTCCGGGGTCAACTGGTTGCGCAGCCGCACGTTGGCGAAGGTGCCGCGCACCATCACCTCGTGGTTGCCGCGGCGCGAGCCGAAGCTATTGAAGTCGCGCGGCAGCACGTCGTTGAGGATCAGGTACTGCCCGGCCGGGCCGTCCTTGGCGATCGAGCCGGCCGGCGAGATGTGGTCGGTGGTGATCGAGTCGCCGAGCAGGGCCAGCACGCGCGCGCCCGCGACGTCGGTCACGGCGGGCGGCTCCGGCGACATGTCGGCGAAGTAGGGCGGCTCCTGCACGTAGGTGGAGTAGGTATCCCAGGCGTAGAGGTCGCCCTCTGGCACCGGCAGCAGCTTCCAGCGCTCGTCGCCCTCGAAGACGTGGGCGTACTGCTGGCGGAAGAGGTCGGGCGTCAGCGACGACGCGACCGTCTCCTTGATCTCCTCCAGCGTCGGCCAGATGTCGCGCAGGTAGACCGGCTGCCCATCCGTGCCGGTCCCGAGCGGCTCGGTCGTCAGGTCCTTGTCCACGGTGCCGGCCAGCGCGTAGGCGACGACCAGCGGCGGCGAGGCCAGGTACTGCGCGCGGACGAGCGGGTGGATGCGGCCGGCGAAGTTGCGGTTGCCGCTGAGCACCGCCACCGTCGCCAGCCCCTGCGACTCGATCGCGCCGGCGACCGGGTCCGGCAGCGGGCCGCTGTTGCCGATGCAGGTCGTGCAGCCGTAGCCGACGAGGTAGAAGCCGAGTTCCTCCAGATAGGGCGTCAACCCCGCCTTGTCGAAGTAGTCGGTGACGACCTTCGAGCCGGGCGCGAGGCTCGTCTTGACGGTCGGCGGCACGGTGAGGCCCTTCTCGACCGCCTTCTTCGCCAGCAGGCCGGCGCCGACCATCACCGTCGGGTTGGAGGTGTTGGTGCAACTGGTGATCGCCGCGATGACGACCGAGCCGTTGCCGAGCGGCGCGCGGGTATGGTCGATCTGGATCTCGCTCGGCGGGGCGCCGACCTGGCCGCCGGCGCGCGCGGCCAGCCGCGTCACGACGCCCTGGAAGTTGTCGTGGACCGCGGGCAGCGGCACACGGTCCTGCGGGCGCTCGGGGCCGGCCAGGCTCGGCTCGACGGTGGAGAGGTCGAGTTCGAGGAGCGAGGTGAACGCGGGCTCGGGCGCGTCGTCGGTGCGGAAGAGCCCCTGCGCCTTGCAGTAGGTCTCCACGAGCTGCACCAGCGACTCGTCGCGGCCGGTCAGGCGCAGGTAGTGCAGCGTCTCCTCGTCGACCGGGAAGAAGCCGCAGGTCGCGCCGTACTCCGGCGCCATGTTCGCCAGCGTGGCGCGGTCGGCCAGGCCGAGCTGGCTGAGGCCGGCGCCGGTGAACTCGACGAACTTGCCGACGACGTTGTGCTGGCGGAGGATCTGCGTCACCGTAAGGACCAGGTCGGTCGCGGTCGCGCCCTCCGGCAACTGGCCGATGAAGCGGAAGCCGACGACCTGCGGGGTCAGCATCTCCAGCGGCTGGCCGAGCAGCACCGCCTCGGCCTCGATCCCGCCGACGCCCCAGCCGAGGACGCCGAGGCCGTTGATCATCGTCGTGTGCGAGTCGGTGCCGACGAGGGTGTCGGGCAGCGCGACCGTCTCGTCGCCGTCCTGGCGGGTCTGGACGACCTTGCCGAGATATTCGAGGTTGACCTGGTGGCAGATGCCAGTGCCTGGCGGCACGACGCTGAAGTCGGCGAACGCCTGCTGCGCCCAGCGCAGCAGCATGTAGCGCTCGCGGTTGCGCTCGTACTCCAGTTCGACGTTGCCGGCGAAGGCGCGCAGGGAGTTGAAGAGGTCCACCTGGACCGAGTGGTCGATCACCAGGTCGGCCGGTACCAGCGGGTTGATCCTGGCCGGGTCGCCGCCGAGGCGGGCCATCGCCGAGCGCATCGCCGCCAGGTCCACCACGGCGGGCACGCCGGTGAAGTCCTGCAGCAGCACGCGGGCGGGCAGGAAGGAGATCACGCGCGGGCGGCGCTGGTCCGGGCTCCAGCGCGCCAGCCCCAGCACGTCTTCCTCGGTGATCGTCGTGCCGTTGTGGAGGCGCAGCAGGTTCTCCAGCAGAACCTTGACCGTGTAGGGCAACTTGGCCAGGTTGACGCCCTCTTCGCCGGCGAGCGCGTCGAGGCTGTAGTAGACGACCGGCTGCGCGGCCCCGGCGAGCGGGCGGCGCGCGCCGAAGCGATCGGCAGCGTTGCGTGAGACCATCGCGTTCCTCCCCCCGCGGCCCCGCTCCCCGCGCGGGCCGGCTCGATCGGGCGCAGCGCGCTGCGCGCGGCCGGCCCGCCGCGGGCTGCGGCGGCCGGCTGCTTGCAGTATAACACCGGGCGGGCGCGGCGCCGGGCCGCGCGTGGAGGACGCCGACAGATGGGCGCAGAGCATGACCGGGACGCCCCCCCCCCGCCCCCCAATCCTGGGGGGGCCGACGAGTCAGCGCCAGAGGCCCCCCCCAGGATTGGGGGGCGGGGGACGTCTCCCCTCGTCGTCATCGCCGGGCCGACCGCGGTCGGCAAGACGGAGGCGGCGCTCGCGTTGGCGCACGACTTCGGCAGTGAGATCGTCTCGGCCGACTCGCGCCAGGTCTACCGCGGCATGGACATCGGCACGGCCAAGCCGACGCCCGCCGAGCGCGCCGCCGCGCCGCACCACCTGCTCGATCTGGTCGACCCCGACGAGGCGTTCTCGCTGGCCGACTACCAGGCGCTCGCCTACCGCGCGATCGACGCGATCCACGCGCGCGGCCGGGTGCCGTTGCTGGTCGGGGGCACGCCGCTCTACGTCAACGCAGTCGTCGAGGGCTGGCGCCTGCCGGGCGTGCCGCCGAGCCCCGCGCTCCGCGCCGCGCTGGAGGCCGAGGTCGCGCGCGGCGGCGCCGAGGCGCTGGCGCGCCGGCTCGCGGCGGTGGACCCCGCTGCCGCCGCCCGCGCGGCCGGCAACCCGCGCCGGCTGATCCGCGCGCTGGAGGTCTACGCCGCGACCGGCCGGCCGATGTCGGAACTGGAGGGCAAGGCCGCGCCGCCGTACCGGGTGCTCCAGGTCGGCCTGACGCTGGCGCGCCCGGCGCTGCACGCCCGCGCCGACGCGCGCGCGGACGCGATGATCGCGGCGGGGCTCGTCGCGGAGGTGCGCGGCCTGCTCGACCGCGGCTACGACCCGGCGCTCCCGGCCATGAGCGGCATCGGCTACGCCGAGATCGTCCGCCACCTGGCCGGGGACTGCTCACTCCCCGAGGCCGTCGCGCAGATCAAGGCGGACACACACCGCTACATCCGCCACCAAGAGACCTGGCTGCGCCGCAACCACGCGCTCCGGCTGTTCGACGTGGCCGAGCGGGACTGGCTGGAGCGGCTGCGCGAGGCGGTCGGCGCGTTCCTGGAGGACGAAGGAGAGAGCAGGGAGTAGCGAGTAGGGAGTGGCGGCTTCCGTAGAGCAAACGGTCGGTGCTCGTAAGCCGGTACTCCCGACTCCCGACTCCCGACTACGGGTGGGGGCCGACGCCCGCGACGGTCGGCGTCATCGTCTGGGTGGAGGCGACGAGCGCGGCGCCGAAGGCGAGTTTGGGGTAGGCGCCGGTGCCGTGCGTGAAGGGCAGGATCGAGATCGGCACGCCGATGGGGTTCCACTGGGTGAACCAATCGGCGTCGGCCGGCTCCATCCGGATGCAGCCGTTGCTCGCCGGCGACTGGCCGATACCGTCGAGTTCGTATTCCTTCTGCCCAGTCGGCCCCAGGTGATAGGGCGCGCCGTGGATCAGGATGTCGCCATTCCACGAGCCGTCGGCCAGGTGGTCGGTGAAGAGCCAGTAGCCGTGATCCTGGATCGTGCCGAACGACTCGAACGAGCCCCAGTACTCGCCGATGCGCCCACTCCATACCGGGGTCGTCGTCTTGCGGATGCCCGGCCAGCCGGTGCTCACCGGCAGCGCGCGCACGAGCTGCGCGCCGTCATAGATCAGCATCTGCTGGTCGTCCTGGGAGATCACGATGCGGGCGCTGGCTTTATCGGGGAACTGGTTGGCAGGGTTCGGTAGCGGGATCTCCGGCTTCCCGTTGACCTGGGCCGCCGAGACCATCATCAGGCTGACTGTCATCGCCAGCGCGAGGACAAGCCGCTTCATTGGCGCGCAAAACTCCCTCGGAGAGGGCATTTGGCGGTGCCCTCCCCGCTCCCCCCGACTCGCTTTGGCCCATTCTATCGGCAGAAACGCGGGAGCGCAATCCCCCCAAGGGTGGGAATCGCGGCCGTACGTTCGAGCCGGCCCCGTTGAGTCGCGGGCGCGCAGGTTGTACCATCGGGGGCGGGGCCGGCCGCGCGGGGGCGCACTGGGTGACGCGGAGCGATGGCGATGAAGGCGCTACTGCTGACGAATGAGTATCCGCCGCACGTCTACGGCGGCGCCGGGGTCCACGTCGAGTTCCTCAGCCGCGAACTCGCGCGGCTCCTGGACGTCGAGGTGCGCTGCTTCGGCGACCAGCGTGTCGACGAGGGGCGCCTGCGCGTGCGCGGCTACCCCGCCGCGCACGGCTCTTTCACCGCGCCGGCCTATCTGCGCCCGGTCTTCGACGCGATGGCGCGCGACGTCTCCTTCGCGGCGACCGACGTGGACGCCGACGTCGTCCACGCCCACACCTGGTACACCCACCTCGGCGCGATCCTGATCAAGAAGGCGTACGGCATCCCGCTGGCGCTGACCGTCCACTCGCTCGAACCGCTGCGCCCGTGGAAGCGCGAGCAACTGCGCGGCGGCTACGACGCCTCCTCCTGGGTCGAGCAGACAGCGCTCGCCCTGGCCGACGCCGTGATCGCGGTCTCCGAGGGCACGCGCGAGGACGTGCTGCGCGTCGCCGACGTGCGGCCCGAGCGCGTCCACGTCATCCACAACGGGATCGACCCGGAGATCTACCACCCGACGAAGGCGCACGACGCGCTCGACCGCTACGGCGTGCGCCTCGACCGGCCCTACGTCCTCTTCGTCGGCCGGGTCACGCGCCAGAAGGGGATCGTCCACCTCGTCCGCGCCATCCCGGAGATCGACCCGGAAGCGCAGGTCGTCCTCTGCGCCGGTGCGCCGGACACGCCGGAGATCGCCGCCGAGATGACGCAGGCGGTGGCGGCGGTGCAGGCGCGGCGCCCCGGCGTGCTCTGGATCCGCGACATGGTCCCGCGCGAGGCGGCGGTCGAGCTCTACGCCCACGCCGCCGTCTTCTGCTGTCCCTCGATCTACGAGCCGTTCGGGATCATCAACCTGGAGGCGATGGCCTGCGGCACGCCGGTCGTCGCCAGCGCGGTCGGCGGCATCCCCGAGGTGGTCGTCGACGGCGAGACCGGCCTGCTGGTGCCGCTGGAGCAGCAGGACGTCGCGCCGTTCGAGCCGGTCGACCCGGCGCGCTACAGTCGCGACCTCGCGGCGGCGATCAACCGGCTGCTGGCCGACCCGGCATTGCGGGCGCGGATGGGCGCGGCCGGCCGCCGCCGGGTGGAGGAGCACTTCTCCTGGCGCGTCATCGCGCGCCAGACCGCCGACCTCTACCGCGACCTCGTCGCGGCCCGCGGCGCCCCGCGGCCCTGAGCGCCCGCGCCCTCACGACTCCGGCAAGCTGACGCGCACCGCCGCCAGGTCCGGCTCCGGCGCCGCGTCGTAGGCCGCCCGCTCCTCGCGCACCGCGGCAGCGGCCCCGCCGCCCTCGCCGGCCGCTCCTGCCGTCCGCCGCCTGCCGTCCGCCGTCTCCATCCGCACCGTCACCAGTCCATCGCGGCCGAGCCCGGCCACCAGCGTGTAGAGCCAGGGGCGGTCGGCTGCGGTGTAGTCTGGCTTCACCAGCGGGCCGAGCGTGTCGAGCGTCAGGCGCTCGCCGCGGCCGAGCGCGCCGAGCGCGCGCAGCGTCTGGCCCCGATAGTGGCGCGCCGTCTTCGTGAAGGGCACCGCGGGGGACGCCGCGCCCCGCGCCGCGTGCCGGCCGTCCGCCAGCGCGCCCTGGATCGCCGGCGCCGCCCGGCAGATGGACCGCAGCGGGCAGACGACGCAGGCCGGCTTGCGCGCGGTGCAGATCTGCGCGCCGAGGTCCATGAGACCCTGGTTCCAGTCGTAGCCGCGCCCGGCCGGCACGGCGCGCTCGGCCAGCGCCCAGAGTTGCCGGTCGGTCAGCGCCGGCCGGGGCAACTCGGGGCCGACCAGCGCGCGGTGCAGCACGCGCTTGACGTTCGTGTCGAGCACCGGGACGTCCTGGCCGTAGGCGAAGCAGGCGACCGCCCGCGCGGTGTAGGCGCCGATGCCCGGCAGCGCCAGCAGTTCCTCGACCGTCCCCGGCAGTCGCCCGTCATTGTGGGTCACGGCCTGCCGCGCGACCGCCTGCAGGCGCACCGCGCGGCTGTTGTAGCCGAGGCCCGACCAGGCGCGCAGCACGTCGGCCGTCGGCGCGGCGGCCAGCGCGGCGAGCGTCGGGAAGCGTTCGAGCCAGGCCAGGTAGCGCGGCAGGACGCGCGGCACCTGGGTCTGCTGGAGCATCATTTCAGAGAGGAGGATGTGGTAGGGGTCGCGGGTGCGCCGCCAGGGCAGGTCGCGCCCGTGCGCCGCGTACCAGGCCAGCAGCGCGTCCCGCATCGCCGACACCCGCTCGTCGGTCACGGCGGGCCCATTGTCCGGCCCCGGCCCATCCGGCCGGCTCGCGTCGGGCGTACTCTCCGGCAGCATCGTCCGCTCGTCCACGCCGCGAAGTGTAGCACAAATGAGCGGCGAACGAGTGACGAGTGACGAGTGACGAGAGGACGAGGGTGGGCCTCGGATCTATGCGTGGGGCGGTCGCCGATTGAAGCCGGCCCGAGTCGGGCTCGATCGGTGCATGACGCCCAGCCCGCGCCGGGCGCGACACGGTGCCTCGCGCCCGTCGCCCGGCCCCCGGCGGCGGCCCGCGCATCCGCGTTGATGATAGAATCAGAGCGGCCGGGTGGCCGGCGCCGGCGGCAGCGAAGGAGCGCGGCGGGTGAGGGGCGAGTTCGTCCATGTCGGGTTCGGCGCCATCGTGGCGACCGACCGCATCCTGGCCATCGTCAGCCCCGACTCCGAGCCGCTGCGCCGCCTGATCGCCACGGCGCGCCAGGAGGGCAAACTCATCGACGCCACGCACGGCCGCCGCACCAAGGCCCTGCTGGTCTTCGACACCGGCCAACTGATGACCGCCGCCCTGCACCCCGAGACCCTGTTGCTGCGCGTCAGCGGCGGCAAAGCGGGCGGGAAGGACATAGAGGAGCGAACCGGCCTGTGAGCACCCAGGAAACGCGCGCGGACGAGATCATCGCCGACCTGCGCGCGGTCGCGCGGCCCCGCCTGATCGTCATCTCCGGCCCGTCCGGCGTCGGCAAGGACACGATCATCGACCGGATGCGCGCCCTGCATCCCGAGATGCACTTCGCCGTCACCGCGACGACCCGCCCGCGCCGGCCGGGCGAGATCGACGGCATCCATTACTACTTCTACGACCGCGAGGAATTCGAGGCGAAACTGGAGGCGGGCGAGTTCATGGAGTCGGCCGAGGTCTACGGCAACCTCTACGGCGTGCCCCGCCCGCCGGTCCGCAACGCCATCGCGCGCGGGCAGGACGTCGTGGTAAAGGTCGACCCGCAGGGCGCGAAGACGCTGCGCGAGATCGCGCCGGCCGGCATCTTCATCTTCATCGCGCCGCCCTCGCTGGACGAACTGGCCCAGCGCCTGCGCACGCGCAAGACCGACGAGCCCGACGTCCTCTTCGCGCGCCTGCAGACGGCCCAGCGCGAACTGGCCACCGCCGGCCTCTTCGACTACGTCGTCTTCAACGAATCCGACCGCCAGGACGACACGGTCGACGCGATCATGGCGATCCTGCGCGCCGAGAAGCAGCGCATCCACCAACCGCGGGTCGAGGTTTGAAGGTTCGCAGGTTCGAAAGTTTCCACGGGCAACCCGGCTCTCAACCTGCGAACTTTCGAACCTGCGAACCCTAGAACGCGCGCTTGATGACGCCGAGCGCGCCCTGCTTCCAGGGGACGCGGTGGGAGACGCCGGACTGCGCCTCGAAGGCGGCGCGGTTGGCGATGTACCACTGGAAGTTGCGCAGCAGCGCGTCCTTGTTAGAGTACTTCGGGCGGTAGTCGAGCTGGCGCTCGGCCTTCTCGATCGAGACGAACGAGTCCTTCCCCGCCGTCTCGTAGACCCACTTGTAGAGCGGCGAGATGCCCAGCCGCTCCAGCACGCGCAGGCCGAAGATCGCCGGCGCGGCCGGGAAGCCGACGACCCGCTTGCCGTGCCCGGCGTAGTCGAGCACCGCCTGGTAGTCCTCCCCCATCGTGGTGAACTCCTTCGCCCCGATGTTGAAGGTGTCGTTGGCCCGCTCGGCCGGCAGCGTCAGGCAGGCGTAGATCGCGTCGCAGAGGTCTTCCACGTCGAGGAGTTGATAGCGGTTCTTGCCGCTGCCGATCATCGGGAACTTGCGCCCGTCGAGCGCCCAGTCGTAGAGCAAGGCGAAGACGCCGAGCCGCTCCGGCCCGACGAAAGACTTCGGCCGGATGATCGGCACGATGAGCCCCTGCGCGCGGAAGTCGAGGCAGACCTGCTCGGCCAGGATCTTCGCCTTGCCGTAGGCGCCGACGCCGTCGAGGCGGTCGGTCTCGTAGAGCGGGTGGTGGTCCGGGATGCCGTAGACCGCCGTCGAGGAGATGTGGACGACGCGCTGGACGCCGTGCGCCTTCGCCGAGGCGAGGACGTTGCGCGTGCCGTCGACGTCGGTGGAGTAGATGTCTTCGACCTTGTAGAGCGGCAGCGCGGCGGCGGTGTGGACGACGAAATCGACGCCCTCCATCGCGCGGTCGACCGCGGCGCGGTCGCGGGTGTCGCCCGTGACGGCGGTGACGCGGCCCTGCATGTCCGGGTAGGTGAAATCGGCGATGTCGAGGGAAACCAGGTCGTAGCCCTTGGCGGCGAGGTAGCGGAGCAGGTTGATCCCCAGGAACCCGGCGCCACCCGTGACGAGAACCTTCTGCCCGGCCATCGAAGTCCTTTCTCGAACGTCTGCGCTGCACCCACCGCCGGGCCGGACCCGGCGCGCGGCCCGCGCCATTGTAATCCTCGCCTCTCATCATTCGCCACTCAGCCGCCAGGTCCCACGGACAACCGTGACAACCACTCGCCGTGACCGTCCCCTTTCTCACTTCCCACTTCACGAGTGCTACACTTGCCGTATGGCCGCGCGGCGCCGTGGGCGCCGCGGCCGCGGCGCGACAGAGCGGGGGACGGTCGGTATGATGTTCGGCGATCCGACGTGGGGGATGCACGCCTCGTGGCTGCCGCTGCTCTTGATCTTCTTCTTCATCGTGATCCCCGCGCGGCGGGGGGCGCGCCGGCAGCGGCGCGGGGTAGCCGCGCCGCCGCGCGCCGCGGTGGGCGAAGATCGGGCGCTGGCGGTGCTCCGCGAGCGGTACGCGCGCGGGGAGATCGACCGGACGGAGTACGAGGAGCGGCGCGCCACGCTGCTGGAGGCGTCCCGCCCGGCGCCGCCCGCCATGCCGGAGAGCCCCGAGCCGGGGGCTCCGCCCGCGCCGCCGGAGCGCGCCGAGCCCCCGATGCAGGCCGGGACGGCGCGCGACGATTCTCCCTGGCCCTACTGACGACGGGGGCGGCGACCGCCGGCGCGCACGACGGGCCGGGGAGGCGGTATACCTCCCCAGCCCGTCCGGTCCGCCGCGTCGCGCGCCCGCGCGGCGCACGGCGCTACGAGAGCGAGTTGCCGACGCGCGAGAAGATCTGCAGAAGCTGGTCCTTGAGGAAGAGCATGGCGACGATGACCAGGATGGCGATGAACGCGATGATCAGCGCGTACTCCACCAGCCCCTGCCCCTCCCGGCCGTCGTCGGCCAGGTAGAGCCCCACCAGTGATTCGGCGAACTGCACCATTGCCTTAACCCCCTGCTGCTGTGAGGTGCCTTGCCGGCGCCGCCGGCCCCCGCACTGTCCGCACCGTGTCCCGCATCTCGTGTGGTGATGCTTTGTGGGCAGTCTAAGGAAGTCCGGGCGGCGTGCCTAGAGGCAAATGTATGGGCTGGGGCAGGTACTTCGGTAAGGCTGTTCGGGCTACCCGCGCGCCGCGCGCAACCCCGCACCCCCGGCCGCGTTGAACGGATGATAGACACTCGCCCCGCTGGCACCGACCGCGCGATGAAACACCGCTGGCGCCACATCCCGCCCGAATATCTCCTGCTGGCCGCGCTGCTCCTGGGGCTCGCGGCGCAGTTGTCCATCAGCGCCCGCCCGCCGACCCGGCGCGCGGCGCCCTCGACCCCGGCCGCGCCCCGCACGGTCGCGACGAACAACCCCAAACTCGGCGTCCACACCCGGCTCTCCCTCTGGGGCCCGCCCGACGTGACGACCCGGACGCTGACGATGGTGCGCCAGATGGGTGCGCCGTGGGACGTCGAATACTTCCCCTGGCTCTACCTGGAGCCGCACGGCCCCGGCGACTACGACTGGTCCGGCAGCGACCGCATCGTCGACGCGGCGCTGGCCCAGGGGCTCCGGCCGATCGTGCGGATCGACGGCGCGCCTGACTGGGCCCACCCGCCCGGCACGACCTGGAAGTACCTCGACCGCGACCACTACGAGGCGTTCGGCGCCTTCCTGGAGGCGTTCGCGCGCCACTACCGCGGCCGCGTGGACCACATCATCGTCTGGAACGAGCCGAACCTGCGCGCCGAGTGGGGCGACCGCGCGCCCGACCCCGCCGCCTACGCCGACCTGCTGCGCGTGGTCTACCCGCACATCAAGCGCGGCAACCCCGACGCCGTCGTCCTGCTGGCGGGCCTCGCGCCGAACACCGAACCGCCCGGCAGCGCCGTGGCGATGGACGACCTGACCTACCTCCGGGCGCTCTACGACGCCGGCGTGGCGCCCTACTTCGACGCCCTGGCCGTCCACAGTTACGGCACGGTCTACCCGCCCGACGACCCGCCGAACCCGGCGCGCGTCAACTTCGCCAGGACGGTGCTGGTCGAGCAGATCGCCGCCGCGCACGGCGACGCCGCGAAGCCGCTCTACATCACCGAGAGTGGCTGGAACGACAACGCCCACTGGGTCGCCGCCGTCCGCCCGGCCGACCGCATCCGCTACACCCTCCGCGCGATGGACATCGCGCGCGACGACTGGCCCTGGTGCCAGACGATCGCCTTCTGGGAGTTCCGCACCGACACCGCCACGCGCAGTTACGCCGACAACTGGACCTTCGTCACCCCCGACTTCATCCCCAAGCCGATTTACGACGAGGTGCAGCGACACACGAGGGCTGAGGACTCAGGACTCAGAACAAAGTAGGGGCTTACGGACACGAGAGAGGTTACCTGATAGCCGTGAATGCCACCGAAGTGCGACGCGGTCGTGCGGCGAAAGCCCACTTCGTCCTGAGTCCTGAGTCCTCAGTCCTTCTCGTCGTCGCGCTAGCGATGGCGCTCGCGGGGGCGGGGTCGTTCGTCGGGTTCGCGCGGCGGACGCCGGTGGACCGGACCTGGGAGCGGGTGACGGCGAGCCGGACGCTGCGAGTGGCGGTGGACCCCACCTATCCGCCGTTCGAGTCGGGCGCGCAGGACAACCCGGTCGGGCTCGACGCCGACCTGGCGCATCTCCTCGGCCAGCGGCTCGGCATGACGGTCGTCTTCGTGCCGACGCCGTTCGACAGCCTCTACGACGTGCTGCGCACCGGCGCGGCCGACGCCACGATCTCCGCGCTGACGGTGCGGCCGGAGGAGCGGAGCCAGGTGCGCTACTCTACCCCCTACCTCGACGCGGGCGCGCGCATCCTCGTCCCGGCCGGCTCGCCGATCGCTAGCCTGGCCGATCTGCGCGGGCACACCATCGGCGCGGAGCTCGGCTCGGACGGCGACCTGGCCGCGCGCAGTCTGGCGCGTCGCGAGGCGGGGCTCCGACTCGACTCGTCGTTCGACACCGGCGACGCGGCGCTCGCGGCGCTCCTCGCCGGCCGCATCGACGCGGCGTCCTTCGATGGCGTCGCCGCGCTGACGATCCTCAACACCCACCCCGAGTTGCGTGCGCTGCCGTCGCCCGACCCCGCGCCGCTGGTGGTCGCCATGCCGAAGGATGCGGCGGTGCTCCAGGGCCGGGTCGACGCCGCGCTGGCCGACCTCCGGGCGAGCGGCGCGCTCGACGACCTCGACCATCGCTGGTTCCGTCCTTCCCCCTGATGCCGCGGCGCCGGCCGGCGCGATGGCGTATCATGGCGCCGCCGCGGCGGACACCAGTCCGCCGGCCGATACACCGGAAGGGGCCAGATGACCGCGCCGCTGCCCGCCGACGCGCCGCTCGACCTGCACCTGCACACGCGCGCCTCCGACGGCGACTGGACGCCCGCGACGCTGGTGGACCACCTGGCCGCGCGCGGCTTCCGCGTCGCCGCCATCGCCGACCACGACGCCATCGACTCGGTCGCCCCGGCGACGGCGCTCGCCGCCGCGCGCGGCCTCGCGATCGTCCCGGCCGTGGAGGTGACGACGCGCTGGGACGGGCGCCAGTGGCACCTGCTCGTCTACGGCGCGGACCTCGCGGATACCCCTTTCCGGGCGCTGGTGGACGAGCAGCGGCGGCGCCACGTCGAGGCGGCGCAGGATGGCATCGCCGCGCTCGCCGCGGCCGGCTACGCCGTGCCGTCGCTCGGCGCGGAGATCGGCGACCGGCCGCCGCTGCCGATCTACGTGATGAAGGCCCTCATCCGCGACGGCCTGGCGCCGGACATGCTGGCCGCGAACGCGCTGGTCACGGGCCTCGGCGTGCCGTTCTACATCGACGTGCCGCTGCGCGACGCGGTCGCGGCGGCACACGCCGCGGGTGGCGTGGCGATCCTCGCCCACCCCGGCCGCCCCGAGCCGGAGCCGCTGACCGAGGGGCGCTTCGAGCGGCTGCTGCGCGAGGCGCCGCTCGACGGCCTGGAGGTCCACTACCCGACGTACAGCGAGGAGCAGCGCGCGCTCTACGACCGCCTGGCGGAGCGCCACGGGCTGCTGCAGTCGGCCGGCTCCGACTCGCACGGCCCCGATCGCCCGCGCGCCCCGTTCCCCTACCCCGCCGCGCTGGTCGCCCCGCTCCTTGCCCGCTGCGGCCTCTCTGTCGCCGTGGGGAAGGGGTAGGCGAAGCCGGGCGACGGCTAACCAAGACGCAGGGACACGGAGACACAGAGAACGAGGAGAGGAGGCGGAGGAAGTACGAAGTACGAGGGACGAACGACAGATATTATTCGTTCTTCTCTCTCTGTGTCCTCTGCGTCCTCTGTGTCTCTGTGTTGAACGTCCCTGGCCGTTGCATGAGCACTGGCATGACGGAAGGAGGAAGGGATGGACCTGGGATTGGGCGGGCGGGTGGCGCTCGTGACGGGGGCGAGCCGGGGGATCGGGCGGGCGATCGCGCTCGGCCTGGCGGCGGAGGGCTGCCGGGTCGCGCTCTGCGCGCGCGGGGCGGACGACCTGGAGGGGACCGCGGCCGAGCTGCGCGAGCGCGGCGCGGAGGCGCTGGCGTTGCCAGCCGACCTGACCGAGCCCGACGCGGCCGGGCGGGTCGTCGCGGAGACCGTCGCGCGGTTCGGCGCGCTCGACATCCTGGTCAACAACCTCGGCGGCGGCCGGGGAGGCGACACCGACGACGCCTGGGCCTACACGCTCGACGTCAACCTCGGCGCGGCGGTGCGGGCCAGTCGCGCGGCGATCCCGCAGATGCAGGAGCGGCGGCGCGGCGTGATCCTGCTCGTCTCCTCGGTCTCCGGCTGGCAGGTCGGCGGCTCGCCGGCCTACAACGCGGCCAAGGCGGCGGAGATCATGTACGCGCGGTCGCTGGCGAAGGATCTCGGGCCGTTCGGCATCCGCGCCAACGCCGTCTCGCCCGGCTCGATCATGTTCACCGGCGGCGGCTGGGCGCGTCGCCGCGAGCGCGACCCCGAGACGATCGCGCGCTTCATCGAGC
>DASSSV010000595.1:0-41216 GCA_035708265.1 Thermomicrobiales bacterium
CCCCAGTTGGCCGTCTCCTGCCTGATGGGGACGTTGAGGCGGTTGTAGAAGTTGGCCAAGGCAATCGTGAAGAGCAGGCCCCCCATCGCCCGCTCATCGTAGTGACGGGTAGCCTCGTCCCAGATCGAGTCCGGCACCGGATCCTGCTGATCGGCGAGCCGAGTGGCCGCCTCGGTCAGCGCCAGGGCGGCGCGCTCGGCATCAGTGAAGGAGGGCGCGTCCCGCCACTCCGCCACGGCGGCGAGGCGTTCGTCAGTCTCGCCCGCCTTCCTGGCCATGAAGCAGCCGCCCTCGATGCAGGCGTTGCAGCCGTTGATCTGGCTCGCCCGCAGGTGGGCGAGGGCGAGGGTCGATGCCGGCACACCGCAACCCTCGGTCGCCGCATTGAGGGCCTGGAGCGCCTCGGACGCGCCGGGAAGGAACCACGCCGCGTTGCTCATTCGTGCTGCCATGAGTCGTCTCCTCCTATGAAGGTCACCTGTTCTCGCCGATCCGCATCGCCGGGCACCGACCACCTTCCTAACCTCCTTGTCACGTCGGTCGGGTCTCGCCCGTCACTACATTGACGGAGCGCGACGGAGGGATGTGACCGATGGATGGACGCGACGAGTTGGCGACGCAATTCGAGACCCACCGGCCGCGCCTGCGCGCGGTGGCCTACCGGCTGCTCGGCTCCGCGACCGAGGCGGACGACGCCGTGCAGGAGGCTTGGCTGCGCCTCAGCGGCGCCGGCACCATCGGCGTCGCGAACCTGGGCGGCTGGCTAACGACGGTCGTCGCCCGAGTCTGCCTAGACCTGCTCCGCGCGCGGAAAGCCCGGCGCGAGGAGCCCCTGGGCATCGGCGTGCCCGGGCCGGTCGCGCCCCGCGCGGACGGGGGTGACCCCGAGGGCAATGCCCTCCTCGTCGACACGGTCGGCCTGGCTCTGCTCGTGGTGCTCGACACGCTGGCGCCCGCAGAGCGGCTCGCCTTCGTGCTGCACGACCTATTCGCCGTGCCGTTCGAGGAGATCGCGCCCATGGTGGAGCGCTCCCCGGTCGCGGCGCGGCAGCTCGCCAGCCGCGCCCGTCGCCGGGTGCGCGGCGCGGTCCCGGCGCCCGGGGCCGATCTCGCCCGGCAGCGCCGCGTCGTCACCGCCTTCCTCGCCGCGGCGCGCGAGGGCGACTTCGCGGGGCTGCTCGCGGTGCTCGACCCGGACGTCGTGCTGCGCGCCGACCCCGCGGCCGTGCGGGCGGCGGAGGCCGGGGCCGCCGGCGGCGCGCCCGCCCTGGCGCGGGCGGTCCGCGGCGCGGCGGCGGTGGCCGAGACCTTCGCGGGGCGGGCGGGCGGCGCGCGGCTCGCGCTGGTTGACGGTGCCGCGGGAGCGGCGTGGGCGCCGGGCGGCCAGCCGCGGGCCGTCTTCGCCTTCGCGATCGCGGGCGGGAAGATCGTCGTCATCGACCTGATCGCCGAGCCCGCGCGCCTCGGCCGGCTCGCCGTGGCGCTCCTCGAAGGCTGACGAGCCGGCCGGGGGTCGTGGGGCGGAGGGCGTGGGCCGAAGGGCGCAAGTCGGTGGGGGGCAACCCGCCGTGCCCTCGGCCGGTAGCCTCCCATCACGGCCCACGGCGTACGGCCCCCTGCCTACGCCGAGCGCCCTTCGAGGTGCGCGATGTAGCGCTCGGCGGAGCGGCGCACGGCTTCCTTCGCGTCCGGGGCGACGACGCGGCCGGTCCAGCCGCCGTAGAGGACGTCGAAGGGGTAGGGTTCTACGGCCTCCACGATACGCCGGATTGCCGCGGCGTCGAGCGGGATCTGGTTCGGGTAGCTATACATGAAACTGACGTAGCGCCGGTCGCTGACGACCTGGAGGGTGTCGCCGGTGAAGAGCGCGCCCTTGCCGCCGGCGCCGGCGGCCCAGTGGAGCGCCATGCTGCCCGGGAAGTGGCCGCCGCAGCGGATCAGCGTGACGCCGGGCATGATTTCGAGCGTGTCGCGGTCGAAGTACTGGATCACGCCATCGGGGCGCATGACCCAGGGTTGGTTGTCGCGGTGGAGGTAGATCGGGGCGTTGTCGAAGGCACGGCTCCACTCGACCATCGTCGTGTAGAAGTGCGCGTGCGAGATCGCGATGGCCTGGATGCCGCCCCGCCGGCGTACCTCGCGGGCGGTCTCCTTGTCGAGATAGGAGATGCAATCCCAGAGCACGTTGCCGGCCGGGGTCTCGATCAGGTGGGCCTGCTGGCCGATGGCGAAGTGCGGCTCGGTGGCGATGCCGGTCACGCCCGGCTCGACCGCCGTGAGGTGGTTGCGGTAGGTCTCCTGCATCACCACCAGCGTCGTCCATTGCTGGCCCTGCGGGGGGACGTACTGACGGTCGTCCTCGCAGATCGGGCAATTGGCCGGCGGCGTGTCGGTGTCGGGGTACTCCGTGCCGCAGGTCGTGCAGATGAAGTTCGTCGCGAGGTCGGTGATCCCCTGGTCGTTGAGCCTGTCCATCGTCGCCTCCTCAGCGCGTCGTCGCGGCGGTCTGGAGGGATGATAGCGCACGTTGGGAGCCCTCACCCCCCGGCCCCCCTCTCGCAATGCTGGGAGAGGGGGAAGGCCGCGATGGAGACGGAGCGCTGCTCCTCTAGATCTCGGAAGCAGAAGAGCAGCACCCCGGCTGCAGTCGGCTCCCCCTCGCCCAGGATTGGGAGAAGGGGATGGGGGCGAGGGTCGGCCCGCTTGGAACCCGCGCCGGCCTGTGGCATACTCCGACGGCGCGGGCGGGACGGCCGCCGGCGCGGGCGTGAGCGCGGGGAGGGGCGGAGCGATGGGGCAGCTCGACGGGCAGACCGGGCTGGTGATCGGCGTGGCGAATAAGCGCAGCGCCGCTTGGGGCATCGCGCAGGCGCTGCACCGCGAGGGGATGCGCCTCGCGTTCAACTACCAGGGCGAGCGCCTGCGGGAGACGGTCACCGAGCTGGCCCACTCGCTCGACCCCGCCGCGCCGGTGATGGAGTGCGACGTGACGAGCGACGCCCAGCTCGACGCGCTCTTCGCCGAGGTCGCGCGCGCGTTCGACGGCCGGCTGCACGCGCTGGTCCACTCGGTCGGCTTCGCCCCGCAGGAGACCTTCGCCAACCCCTTCGTCGAGACCCAGCGCGGGGCGTTCGCCACGACGATGGACATCAACGTCTACTCGCTGGTCGCGCTGGCGCGGCGGGCGGCGCCGCTGATGGAGGCGAACGGCGGCGGCAGCGTCGTCACGATGACCTTCCTCGGCGGCGAGCGCGTCGTGCCGAAGTACAACCTGATGGGCGTGGCGAAGGCCGCGCTCGAGTCGACCGTGCAGTACCTCGCCTACGACCTGGGGCCGCGCAAAGTGCGGGTGAACGCGATCTCGGCCGGGCCGCTGCGCACGCTGGCCGGGCGCTCGATCCCCGGCTTCCCGCTGATGGAGAAGCACGTCTACGCCAGCGCGCCGCTCGGCGGCGGCGTGGACGTCGACGAGGTCGGCCAGCTCGCCGCCTTCCTCGCCGGGCCGGGCAGCGCGCAGATCACCGGCGAGGTGATCCACCTCGACGCCGGCTACCACATCATGGGGATCACCGGGCCGCTGGGCGAATGACGAAGCACGAAGTACGAAGTACGAATGACGAGTAGCGATCAGCCCGTAGCAATCAGGAACGAGGCTGACGACTCGTTCGTCGTTCGTACTTCGTAGTTCGCTTCATCGCTCGGCGGCGATGGGGTTCTCGAACCGGGGGCGGCCTGCGAGGCCGGTGACGTCGAGCATCTGCTGCTCGTCGAGGGTCTCTTCTTTCAGCAGGGCGTGCGCCAGGGAGTCGAGTCGCACGCGGTTCTCGGTCAGCAGGCCGAGCGCCTTCTGGTAACTCTCGTCGATGATGCGGCGCGTGGCGATGTCGATCGCCCGCGCGGTCTCGTCGCTGTAGGGGCGGTCCTGGCCGATGGCGAGGCCGGTGTCGAGGAAGTTGCCCTCCTCGGTGCCGCTGAGGGCGAGCAGCCCGACCTCCTTGCTCATGCCCCAGCGCGTCACCATCGCGCGCGCCAGGTCGGTCACCTGCTTGATGTCGTTCTCGGCGCCGCTCGTGACGGTGCCGTAGACGACCTGCTCGGCCCCGCGCCCGCCGAGCGCGCTGACGATCCGCGCGCGCAGGTAGGCTTCGCTCAGGTTGTAGCGGTCGGCGTCGGGGACCGAGAGGGTCACGCCGAGCGCCTGGCCGCGCGGCACCACCGTCACCCGGCGCACCGGGTCGCCGTCCGGCTGCAGCAGGCCGAGGAGGGCGTGGCCCGACTCGTGGTAGGCGATGCGCTCGCGCTCGGACGGTTCGAGCATCAGCTTCCGCTCGGCGCCGAGCGCGATCTTCTCCAGCGCGTCGGCGAAGTCGGCCATCCCGACGGCGTTGTGCCCGCGGCGCGCGGCCAGCAGCGCCGCCTCGTTGACCAGGTTGCGCAGGTCGGCGCCGACCAGCCCCGGCGTCTCGGCGGCGATCTCGTTGAGGTCGGCGTCGGGCGCCAGCGGCACGCCGCGGGTGTGGACCGCCAGGATCGCGGCGCGGCCGGCCTTGTCGGGCGGCTGCACCGTGACGCGGCGGTCGAAGCGGCCGGGGCGTAAGAGCGCCGGGTCGAGCACGTCGGCGCGGTTGGTCGCGGCCAGGACGATCACCGCCTGGCGGGCGTCGAAGCCGTCCATCTCCACGAGGAGCTGGTTGAGGGTCTGCTCGCGCTCGTCGTTGGAGCCGACGAAGTTGCTGGAGCCGCGCTTGCGGCCGATCGCGTCGAGCTCGTCGACGAAGACGATCGCCGGGGCGGCCTGCTTGGCCTGGGCGAAGAGGTCGCGCACGCGCGAGGCTCCGACGCCGACGACCATCTCCACGAACTCCGAGCCGCTCATCGAGAAGAAGGGCACGTGCGCCTCGCCGGCCACGGCGCGCGCGAGGAGGGTCTTGCCGGTGCCCGGCGCGCCGACCAGGAGGACGCCCTTGGGGATCGTGCCGCCGAGGCGCTGGTACTTGGCCGGCTGCTTGAGGAAGTCGACGATCTCGATCAGCTCGTCCTCGACCTCGTCGATCCCGGCGACGTCGGCGAAGGTGACGCGCTGGGTCTCGTTGGGGTTGTAGCGCCGGGCGCGGCTGCGGCCGAGGCTGAAGAGCCCGCCGCCCCCGGCCCCGCCGCGCGTCATGCTGCGGGTCAGCCAGAGGAAGCCGGCGATCAGCAGGATCGCCGGGCCGAAGCCGAGCAAGAGCGTGAGGAGCGGCGAGCGCCCGGTGTCGAGGGGCTTGGCGTCGATGATGACGCCCTTGCTCTCCAGTAACTGGTCGAGCTGGTCATTGTTGGCGAAGGTCGGGATGTTGGTCTCGAACTGCGTCACCTTCGAGGCCGGCGCCGGCTGCTGCGCGCCGGGCGTGGCCGGCGGGGTGGGCGGCGTCACGGCGGTCTTGAAGGTGCCCTGGACCTTGTCCCCCTGGCTGGTGATCTCGCGGACGTTCCCCGCATCGACCTGTTGCTTGAAGAAGGTGTAGGAGATGGTGGCGCGGTTGTTCGGCTCCGGGAAGAGCAGCGGCACCAGCAGCCAGTTGACCGCCGCCAGGATCAGCAGGATGATCCAGAAGCGGGGCGACTTGAGGGTGTCCCACATCGACGGCGGCTTGGGTGGCTCGCCGTTGGCGCCGCCCCCGGCGGTCGCGCCGCGCCGCTCCTCGGGGCCGGGCGGGCGTGGCCGCCCGTCATCGCGCGGATCCCCGCCGCCTGACGATCGCGCTTCGTTCGTGCCCATGGCGCTCCCTTATGGTCGTCGGTCGTCGGTCGTCAGTGGGTAGTTTCGCATTGATAGTGCCGGAGAGTTCCTCACCATCACCTACCAACTGTCAACTACCTGCCGGTGACTGACGACTGACGACTATCGGTGTGGCGTGCCGCTCATCGCTCCGGTCTCGTGCCGCGCCGCGCCTGTCGGGGCAGCGTCGCTCGCGTCGTCGCGCGGGCCGGCGCGGCGGTCGCGGTGGTTGGCGAAGTAGGCGGCGGCGAGCGTGCCGCCGACGACCAGGGCGATGCAGCTCCACTTGAACCAGTCCATCCCCGGCAGGTAGCGCGCGATCAGCGGCTCGTCGAGGAACATCCCGGCCGCGGTGTAGGCCAGCACCGCCGAGCCGGCGTAGACCAGCCAGGGCAGGCGGTTCATCAGCGCGGCGACCAGCCCGCTGCCGAAGAGGATGATCGGCATGCTCAGCAGGAGGCCGAAGACCAGCAGCGGGATGTCGCCGTGCGCCGCGCCCGCGACCGCCAGGATGTTGTCGAGGCTCATGACCAGGTCCGCCAGCACGATGGTGTAGACCGCCTCGAAGAGTGTCTTCCCGGCGTTGACCGTCGGCCCCTCGTTCTCCTCGCGGATCAAGCGGAAGGCGATCCAGATCAGCAGGACGCCGCCGAAGGCCGCGAGGAGCGGGATGTCGAGCAGCACCGCCGCGGCGATGGTGAAGAGCACGCGCAGGACGATCGCGCCGAGCGCGCCGAGGGCCATCGCCTGCCGCTGCTGCGACCGCGCCAGGCGCCGCGAGGCCATGCCGATCACGACCGCGTTGTCGCCGCTGAGCACGAGGTTGATCACCACGATGCTGAGGACGGCCTCGGCCAGTGCCAGCGCGTCGTGCGGGTTTAGCCAATCCACGGGGCCTGTCGTTCCTTCCCGCGTAGTTGATAGTTGACAGTGGATAGTTGATAGAGGGCGACCTGGCCGCCGCCGCCTACTATCAACTACCAACCATCAACTATCAACTCTCAACCACCAACTTTCAACTGCGCGGCGGGCACCAGGAGGAGCCGCGCGACCCGGAGGCCGTCGAGTTCCTGCACGCGCAGCATCCGGCCGTCGGGGAGCGGCACCTCGTCGCCCGGCACCACGACCCGGCCGAGCTGACCGAAGACGTAGCCGCCGAGCGTGTCGTAGAACGGCTCCTCGATGCCGAGCCCGAAGCGCTCGTTGACCTCCTCAATCGGTAGGAGGCCGTCGAGCGAGGCGCTGCCGTCAGGCAGCAGCTCGATCGGCTCGCGCTGCCGGTAGAGGTCCTCGCCGACGTCGCCGACGATCTCCTCCAGCAGGTCGTCGAGCGTCACGATCCCGGCCGTGCCGCCGTACTCGTCGATCACGACGGCGAGGTGCGCCCGCTCGCGACGCAGGGCCGCCATCAGCTCGTCGAGCGGCAGGCTCTCCGGCACGAACGGCACGGTGCGGGCCAGGGTGCGCACGTCGAATGACTCGGGCGCGGGCGTGCCCTCCTCGAGCACCCGCAGGACATCCTTCGCATGGACCGCGCCAACGATGTGGTCGAGGTCCTGCTCGTAGACCGGCAGGCGGCTGTGCCGGCCGTGGGCCGCCATCCGCGCGAGGTCGGGTAGCCCGATCGTCACCGGCACCGCCTCGATCTCGGTGCGCGGCGTCATCACCTGGCTCGCCTCGCGCTCGGCGAAGTCGAAGACGCCGGCGACCATCCGCTCCTGCTGCTCCTCCAGCAGTCCGGCCTCGCGGGTGGAGTGGATCAGCAGTTCCAGCTCCTCGACGGAGTGGACGGAACTCAGCTCGTCCACGGCCGGCAGGCCGATGGCCCGGACGACGATATTGGCCAGCCAGCGCAGCGCCAGGACGACCGGGCGGAAGACGCGGATGAAGACGCTCATCGGCGCGATGACCCAGAGCGCCGTGCCCTCCGACCGCTGGAGGGCGATGTTCTTCGGCACCAGCTCGCCGAGGACGATCTCGAGCGCGGTGACGATGGCGAAGGAGAGGATCAGCGCGACGACGCCCGAGGTGATGACCGTCCCCTGGTGGGGCATCACGCGGCCGAGCGCCGGCTCGAGGAGCGCGCCGACGACCGGCTCGCCGACGTAGCCGAGCGCCAGCGAGGCCATCGTCACGCCGAGCTGGGTGGCGGCGATGAAGGTGTTGATCCGGCCGATCGCGCGCTGGACCATGCGCGCGCGGGCGCTGCCGGCGTTGGCGAGCTGGTCGATGCGCGTCTTGCGCGCCGTGACCAGCGCGTACTCCGCCGCGACGAAGAAGCCGTTGAGCGCGATCAGCGCGAAGAGGCCGGCCAGGCGCGCGAGATGTGAACCGATCGAATCGCCCATAGGCGGTGTGATTTCATTCCTCACCCGACGCGAGGGCCGGGCGCTACGGCGTGGGAACGAGCCCTCCCCTCTGCGCGGCGACACTACCAGTCAGTATCTACGTAGCACAACGCGCGGGCGCGTCGCGATATTCCGCGCGGAGCATCGGGCGTTGCCTTCCGCGCCAATGCTCCGGTCGGTCCACGGGGGCGCGCCGCGCGCCGCTGCCGACACGCCGCACGAACCATTCCCCGGGCAGAGATGGGCCGGGGGGCCGGCGACTGAAGTCGCGCCCGAATGGCGCCGCGGCGCCACGAAGCCCCCGCCCAGAGGGCACCCGGCGGGCTGGGCCTCGGCCCGACGGCCGGGGCGGACAGGTGGGCGGCGGGCGCGCCTTCGATCGCCCCGATCGGCGCGGCAGTGGCACTCGCCCCGGCCGCGGTCAGCGCTTGCGGATGCGGGCGAAGTTGGCGCTGAGGGTGCGGATCTGGCCGTCCTGGAACTTGATCGTCACGTCCTGGTCGTCGCTGAGGTTCTTGACGTTGACGACCTGGCCCTGGCCGAACTTGTCATGCAGGACGCGGTCGCCAGGCCGGAAGCCGCCGAGCGCCGCCGGCTCGGCGGCCGGCGAACTGCCGCCGTCCCAGGCACTCGCCGCGGGCCGCGCGCCGCCCGGCGCCGGCCGGCTGTGCCAGCCACTCGTCGCTCGTCGCTCGTCGCTCGTCGCTCGCCTGGCGCGCGGCGCGACGCCGACGCTGATCGTGGGCGCCTGCGACTGGCGATCCACCGCGCCCTCCGGCAGCGCGCGCAGGAAGCGCGAGGGCTCGCTCACCTCCTCCTGACCGAAGCGAGTGCGCCGGAAGGCGTGGGTCAGGTAGAGGAGTTTCTTCGCGCGGGTGATGCCGACGTAGGCCAGCCGCCGCTCCTCCTCCATCTCGCGGTCGTCGCCGGAGTCGATCGACCGCTTGTGGGGCAGCAGGCCCTCCTCCAGCCCGACAAGGAAGACGACCGGGAATTCGAGCCCCTTCGCCGCGTGCAGCGTGATCAGCGTGACCTTGTCGGTGTCGTCCTCCAGCGTGTCGGCGTCGCTGAGCAGGGCCTTCTCCTCCAGGTAGGAGGTCAGGCCGGAGACCGGCTGCTGGTCGGGCCAGTTGCCGATCTCGTTGGCGAGCTCCTGCACGTTTTCCAGCCGCTCGACCTGCGCCGTCTCCTCGTAGTGCCGGGTGATGCCGGCGCGGTCGAGCGCCTCGCGGAAGAACTCGGCCAGGGTCAGCGCGGCGGCCGAGCGGCGGAGCTCGCCGAGCGTGCGCGCGAACTCCAGCAGCGCGGTCTTGCTGCGCCCGCCGACCCGCGGCGGGACGTAGCGCGGCATCCCCTCTTCCGCTTCGAGCAGCGCGTCGAGGCCGGTCGTCAGCGGCAGGCCGGTCTCCGTGGCCCACGCCTCCAGCCCTTCGAGCGCCTTCGGCCCGACGCCCTTGCCGAGCGGCATCTCGCTCCCGATCACGCGACGCAGGCTGATCGTGTCGGCCGGGTTGACGACGACGCGCAGCAGCGCCATCACGTCCTTCACCTCGGCGCGCTCGTGGAAGCGGATGCCGCCGATGAGCTGGAGGGGGATGCGCGCGCGGTCGAACTCCTGCTCGATCACGCGCGACTGCGCGTTGGTGCGGTACATCACCGCGAAGTCTTTGTAGCGGTAGCGCTGGAGGACCTGGAGGCGGGCGATCTCGCGCGCGACCCACTGGGCCTCGTGGCGCTCGTCGAAGCACTCGTGGACGACGACCTTCGGCCCGGCGCCCTGCACCGCGCGCAACTGCTTCGGCGTGCGCTCGGGGTTCTCCTTGATGACGCCCATCGCCGCCTCGAGGATCGGCTGGGTCGAGCGGTAGTTCTGCTCGAGGAAGATCGTCGTCGCCTCGGGGTAGTCGCGCTTGAAGTTGCGGATATTGGTGACGTCGGCGCCGCGGAAGCGGTAGATCGACTGGTCCTCGTCGCCGACGACGCACAGGTTCGCGTTCGGGCCGGCCGCGAGCTGGTGGATCAGGTTGTACTGGACGTGGTTGGTGTCCTGATACTCGTCCACCAGGATGTAGCGGTAGCGCTCCTGGTAGCGGCGCAGCACCTCCGGGAAGTACTCGAAGAGGTCGACCACGCGGTTGAGCAGGTCGTCGAAGTCGAGGCACTGGTTGCGCTGGAGTTCTTGCTGGTATTCGGGGTAGACGCGGGCGACGACCTCGTCCAGATAGGTCTCGGCCTGGTTGCGGAACTCCTCCGGCGTCGCGCGGACGCTCTTCGCGCCGGAGATGCGCGCGAGGATGCCGCGCGGCGAGAACTGTTTGGGGTCGAGGTCGAGTTTCTTCAGCGCGCGCTTGACGACCGCGACCTGGTCGTCGGTGTCGGCGATGGTGAAGGAGCGCTCGAGCCCGAGGTAGTGGCCGTCGTGGCGCAGCACACTGACGCAGAAGGCGTGGAAGGTCCCGACGGCGAGGCCGTGCGTGTAGAAGCCGTTGCCCTGCCCGACGTACTGGTACCCGACCAGGGCGACCAGCCGCTCCTTCATCTCCTTCGCGGCCTTGTTGGTGAAGGTCACGGCGAGGATGGCATAGGGCGGCACGCCGCGCTCGCGCAGCAGGTAGGCGATGCGGTGGGTGAGCACTCTCGTCTTCCCCGAACCGGGGCCAGCGACGATCAGCACCGGGCCGTCGACCGTCTCGACCGCCGCGCGCTGCTCCGCGTTCAACCCGGCCAGGAGTTCATCCGTCTCGATCACGCCGCCCCCTTCTCGCCCGCCGCGTCCGTACGAACCAAGTATAGCCGACCCACGCGCCGGTATCCGCCCTGTTGCGGGTCCGTGGGGGCCGAGTCTAGCAGGCGTACGTACAGCCGGCAAGCCTTGACGCTGCTCGTCGCCGGCTGGTACAATCCCCCTGTCCTGGTGGCCGGACGGCTATCGGGCTGGCCGGCGTAGCTCAGTGGTAGAGTAGGGGACTCATAAGCCCTTGGTCGCTGGTTCGAATCCAGCCGCCGGCATCGCTTCCTGCTAGGACAAGGCAACCGGCACTTCTGAGGCTTAACTGTGTTCAAGTCTGGCGGTTAAGTACGTTACCTTTTGCAAGTATCTCGTGAAGAGTTAGCGGGGTTCCGGCGACATTCGATAAGTCCCGAATTGCCTTCAGTCCCTGGTCGTCGCCAGCGTGCTTGTGCGCGTGGCGCGCCATCCCAGGCAGTTTACGCGAGAGAGCCGTTATCATATCGTGTACCTTCGCTTCCGTGACGTCTCCACCATCGCCGGCATGTTCAGTCATTACCGCCTCCACCCTTGATATTCGACCAAGCCGGCCGGTCACTTGGCGCCCTCCTCATCACATTACTGCCGCGAGTGTATACGCGGATATTCGGGTTAGCAAGGGCTGGAAGACCCGCTCTGGCACGCGCCGCGCACCGTGGCGATAATGCCTGTGGCGTTGAGTGCGCGGGCGATTGGCGACGCACACCGGCGAAGGGAGCGGGGATGGCAGCGACCACGACGGCGATGGCACGCATCGCGGCATTCCAGGGACAGTTGCGCGCGTCGGGCGTCGACGCGGCGCTCCTGCTGAGTCCGCCCGACGTCTTCTACTTCGCCGGGACCAAGCAGCCGGCGAACCTGCTGATCCCGGCCGATGAGGGGCTGGCGCCAGCGCTCTTCGTGCGGCGCGGTCGCGAGTTCGCCGAGGAGGAAACCGCGGCGCTCGGCTTCCCGGCCGGGTGGCTGGCGGACGGCCAGTCCTTCCGCGAGGTCGCGGCGCAGCTGGGGGCGCTCGGGCTGGCGGGCGGCGTGCTCGGCACGGCGGAGGACCGGCTGCCGGTGACGCTCTACCGCTCGCTGGCGCGGGCGCTGCCCGGCTGGGAGTTGCGCGACGTCGCGCCGCTGCTCCTCGAGCAGCGCATGGTCAAGGATGAGACGGAAATCGCCCTGATGCGCCGCGCCTGCGCGCTCTTCGCCGTCGCGCACGAGGCGATCGTCGCGACGGCGCGGCCGGGCGTGAGCGAGCTGGAGGTGTCGCTGGCGGCCTACGCGGCGCTGCGGCGGGCCGGCCACGAGGAGTTCATCCCGATGCGGCGCTGGGACGCGACCCTCCCGCCCGGCGGCATCATCGCCTCCGGCGAGAACCTCTGGCGCATCTCGGGGCACGCCTTCACCGTCACCGGCGTCGGCATCAGCCCGTCGCTGCCGCTCGGCGCGTCGCACCGCGTCCTCAGGCCCGGCGACCTCATCGTCGCCGACATCGCGACGCAGTACCGCGGCTACCACGGGGATACCGCCCGGACGTACGTCGTCGGCGAGCCGACCGCCGAGCAGCGCCGCGCCTTCGACGCCTGCCTGGCGGTCTACAGGGCGACGACCGCCGTGCTCCGCCCCGGCGTCACCGCCGCCGACCTCTACGCTGTCGCGAAAGCCGCGGCCGACGCCACGCCCTACGCGGCCTCCTTCATGGGCTACGGGGACAAGCAAGGCGCCTACGTCGGCCACGCGACCGGCATCGAGCAGGACGAGCCGCCGATCCTCGGGCCGCGCGCGACCACGCCGCTGCGCCCGGGCATGACGCTGGCGATCGAGCCGAAGTTCATCATCCCCGGCTTCGGCGCGGTCGACGCGGAGGACACCTGGCTCGTCACCGAGGACGGCGGCGAGGCGCTCCACGAATTACCGAATGACCTGTTTGCGGTGTGAAGTTACGAAGTACGAATTGCAACGCCCGGCCGGTGATCCTACGTAGATAGCGTGGCAGGGCCGACCGATTCGTACTTCGTCGTTCGTACCTCGTACTTCACCCCGGGGGGATGATGGGCGATAACACCGGCGGCTGGGGCGGGCCGCCGCGCCGGCGGGGGGACGGGTGGTCGCCGGGGGCCTTTTCGCCGGCGATTTTCCTGGTCGCCATCGTCGTGGTCGCGTTCCTGGTATGGGCGGCGTGGCTCGGTCGGCGGGGCGGTGGGACGTTGCCGACCGCGACGGCGCTGGGCCAGCAGGCGCCGGCCCCAACGGCGATAGGCGCCGGGACGGTCTTCGTCGTCGGCAACACCGGCGGCGAGGGAGTCTACCTGCGGCACACGCCGCATCTCGACGACCGCGACACCGCCTACCCAGACGGCACCCGGCTCACGCAGGTCGGGCCCGACGAGACGTCGGACGGCCAGACCTGGCGCCACGTCCGTGCTCCGGACGGCCGCACCGGCTGGGTGCCGGCGCAGTACACGGTCGCCGCGCCCTGAGCGCTCAGGGCTGGAGTAGCACCCAGACGATCAGCGCGGTGAAGGCGAGGCTGCAGACGGTCAGGCCGACGCCGAGCAGGAAGGATTTGGCGTCGAGGAACGGTTCGAGCACGGCGCGCGAGGGGCGCGCGGGGTCGTAGTGGACCGTGACCTCGCTGCCGGGCTTGTAGCGGTCGAGGATGTCCTGGGCTTCGGCGGCGTTGAAACTGCCCTGGTCGGCGAAGCGGATGGCGTCGCCCTGGTACTCGCGGCCGTCAACGGTGTAGGCGTAGGCGACCCGCGTGAGGTACTGCGGCGGCCGGCCGCGGAGTTCCTTGCGCGTCGCGCTGACGATCCGGCCGGGCGCCGTCCGCCATTGCACGCTGGCGCGCGCGTGCAGCCAGCTTCGCAGCAGCCAGACGGCGAGGTAGATGTCCACGCCGACGAGGACGACGACCAGCCCGATCAACCACACGCCGCACCAACCCCGGCCGCGCACGCCGCCCGCACTCCGGGCGCCCCACCGTCAGTGTACCGCACGCGGCCGCAAGGCGAGGGGCGCGCGGTAGGGGCGGGCCAAGGACGGTCACCGCAGAGGCACAGAGGACGAAGGAGAGGGCGCGGAGAGAACGATTGAATACTTCGGCTCTCTCCTCGTCCTCTGCTCCTCAGTGCCTCTGCGGTTTCGTCCTCCGTTACCCTTGCAACCAGGTCAGGTTGGGGCGAACCTGCGGATTCACCGGGGTGTGGGGCATCTGGCCGCGCAGAGTGCGGGCGGCTTCCTCGCCGACGCGGCGGAACATGATGCGGAAGGTCTCGTCGGCGAAGGAGGCGGTGTGCGGCGTCAGGACGACGTTCTCCATCTGCAGGAGCGGGCTGTCGGGCTTGACCGGCTCGGTCTCGAAGACGTCGAGGCCGGCGCCGGCGATCTGGCCGTTCTGGAGCGCCGCGATCAGCGCGGCCTCGTCGACGACCGGGCCGCGCGAGGTGTTGATGAAATAGGCGCTCGGCTTCATCAGCGCGAAACGCTCGGCGTTGATCAGGTGGTGCGTCTCCGGCGTCAGCGGCGTGTGGACCGAGACGTAGTCGCTCTGCCGCAGGACCTCTTCGAGCGGCAGCATCTCCACGCCGATGGCCGCGCCGGCCTCGGGCGAGACGTAGGGGTCGAACGCGATCACGCGCATGTCGAGCGCCTTGAGGCGGCGGGCGAACTCGCGCGCGATCGCACCGAGGCCGACCAGGCCGGCGGTCTGGCCGTGGATCTGGCCCATCGGGGAGAGGAAGGGGGCACGACCGCCCGCCCAGCCGCCCGCGCGCATCCAGCGGTCCAGCCGGGTGATTTTCTTGGCGCAGTCGAGCAGGTGGGCGAGGGCGTGGTTGGCGACCTCGGGCTGGCAGAAGTCGGGGATGTTGACGACGAGGATGTTGTGCGCCGAGGCGGCCGGGACGTCGATCGTGTCGTAGCCGACGCCGTAGCGGACGATGGCGCGGCAGCGTTCGAGTTTGGCCAGGACGTCCTCGGTGAAGCGCGCGCCGGGCGTGAGGATCGCGTCGGCGTCGTGGCAATGCTCGACGATCGCCTCGGGCGAGTTGAGCGGGCCGTAACTGACCAGGCAGTCGGCGAACTCGCCGAGTCCTTCGCGCTCGGCCGGCAGGTCCGCCCCGGGCGGCGCGCTCGTCTGGACGACTTTGTAAGCGGGCACAGGCACCTCCGTTCGTGGTCGGGAGTCGGGAGTCGGGAGTCGGGAGTGGCGGCTCCCGGAGGCCGACCCGGTCGCTGCTCGTAAGTCGGTACTGCCGACTGCCGACTGCCGACTCCCGACTCCGTCAGTACTTGATGACCTCGGTGTTCTGGTTCGGCGACCAGCCCTTGACGGCGTTCATCTCGGTCGTCGCCTCGTGCAGCATGAAGCGCGCTTCGGAGGCGAGGGCGAGGAACTGGAAGCCCTCGGCGATGCGCGCGCTCACCGCCGCGGCGTCGGCGCAATGGATGCCGGGCGCGACGCCATACTTGCGGCCCATCTCGAGCAGGTGGTCCAGGGCGTCGCGGAACTGCTTGCTGTCCGACCACATCGACGGCTTCTCGCCCATGTTGCCGAGCAGGTCATTTGGGCCGACGAAGCAGGCGTCGATGCCGCCGACCTGGAAGATCTTCTCCAGGTTGTTGACGCCCTCCGGCGACTCCATCATGATGACGACGACGACCTCGTTGTTGATGTTCTCGCGGTACTCGCCGCCGACCGCGCCCCAGGAGGCGTTGTAGCGGCCGCCGCCGAAGGAGCGGTTGCCTTCGGGCGGGTGCTTCGCCGCGCGCGCGATGATCTCGGCCTGCTCGGGCGTGTTGACCATCGGGCAGACGACGCCCCAGGCGCCGGCGTCGAGCACGCGCTTGATGTTCTCGTGCGTGCCGTTTGGTAGGCGCGCCAAGGGCGCGGTGGGCGTGCCGCGCATCATCGCCATGCAGTGCGCGGCGGTCTCGATCGACATGGCGTTGTGCTCCATGTCGAGCGTGAGCCAGTCGAACCCGACGTGGGCCATCGCCTCGACCATCGGCGGCGAGGGGTAACTGAGCCAGGTGCCGACCGTCGGCCGTCCCTCGCGGAGCGCGCGCTTGACGTGGCTGCTGCGCATGGTCGTCGTCCTCCTCTCCGTTGACGCCGCCCCGACCCCCGCGGGCCGGGTATCGGTTCGCGGGTTCAAGGTTGGCAGGCTCGATCACGCCACGACGGATGGCTTGCCGGGCAACCCTCAAACCCTCAACCTTCGACCTTCAACCGTTCACAACCGGACCGGCTTGCCGGTGATCGCCGATTCGTTGGCCGCCATGACGAGGCGGTGGGTCTTGAGCGCGTCCTGGTAGGACTGCCGCAGGCCGCTGGCGTCGCCGCTGGCGACGGCGGCACAGAAGGCGCGGGCGAGGGCGCGCTCGGTGTCGCCGCGGTCGCCCGGCCAGGTCGTCGTGCCTTCGGGCGTCGTCCAGGTGCTGGAACCCCAGCCGAGCGCCGCCTTGCCCTCCTTCGCCACGATCGTCAGCCCGGCGTCGCCCGCCACGCCGGGCGGCAGGGCGTAGGTGCTGGCGTAGCCGCAGACGGCGCCGTTGGCCCATTGTACCGTGAGGCTGTAGCCGTCCCAATTGTCCCAGGTCGGCTGGCCGCGGAGCACCTGGTCGGTGTAGCGGGCGTAGATCTCGACGGCCTCGGTGTTCATGAGGTAGCGGCAGAGGTCGAGGTAGTGGATGCCCCACTCGACGACGTGCCCGCCACCCCAGTCGCGCGACCAGTTGCCGGGGATGTCCGGCCCCTTGCGGTAGTTCCAGATGTGCGTGAGGGCGACCGGCTGGCGCGAGAGGATGTCGCGCAACTCGGTGACGCCCGAGCCGTAGCGCAACTGGTGGCAGACGTGGATCAGCCGGCCGGCGCGCTCCGCGGCCTCGCCGATCGCCTCCGCCTCGGCGACGTCGAGGGCGATCGGCTTCTCCAGGACGACGTAGGCGCCGGCGTCGAGCGCGGCGAGCGTGTGCTCGCGGTGCAGTGGCGGCGGCGTGGTGACGAAGACGACGTCCGGCGCGGTCGCGCGGAGCATCGCACGCGCGTCGGCGTAGGGCGTGGCGTGCGGGGCGCCGCTCGCCACGAGTGACCGCACGCGCCCCTCGTCGGTGTCGGCGATGCCGACGACCCGCGCGCGGTCCTCCAGGTCCGCGACCGCCTCGGTGTGGGCGCGCCCGCGCCGCCCCGCGCCGATCACGGCGACGTTCAAGGTCATGCTGCCTCCCGAAGTTGATAGTTCGGAGTTGGTAGTTGATAGTTGTCCCGTGTGGCAGCCTTCTAGCAACTTTCAACCATCAACTATCAACTCCTCGTCAGTCCGCCGCCTGCGCCGCGGGCCGGCCCCAGAGGGGGAGCGGGTCGCGCGGGCGGGCGTCGTGGCGCGCAAAGTCGAAGTCGGCGCCCTCGTGCGCCTGCAGGACGTGGTTGAGGTAGAGCCAGTGGTAGCCACGCGCGCTCGCCGGCAGGGACGGGCGCCAGTCGCGCAGGCGCGCGCGCAACACCTCGTCGGAGACGAGGACGTTCAGCGTCCGCTCATGCACGTTCAACTCGATGATGTCGCCGTCGCGCACGGCCGCAAGCGGGCCGCCGGCCGCGGCCTCGGGCGAGACGTGCAGGACGGTTGTGCCGAAGGCGGTGCCGCTCATGCGCGCGTCGGTGATGCGGACGATGTCGCGGATGCCGCGGCGCATGAGTTTGTTCGGCACGGCCACGCCGCCGCCGGTCTCGGGCATGCCGGGGTATCCGAGCGGGCCCTGGTTGCGCTGGACGATCACGGCGTCGGGGTCGAGGTCGTAGTCGTCGTCGCGCAGGGCGGCCTGGAGCGCCTCGTTGGTGTCGAAGACGACGGCGGGGCCGCGGTGGACCAGCAGGTGCGGCGAGGCGGCGGTCTGCTTGATGACCGCGCCGTAGGGGCAGAGGTTGCCGTGAAGGATCGCGGTGCCGCCCTCCGGGTTGAGCGGGTTGGCGAGCGGGCGGATGACCTCGTGGTCGCGCGAGCCGCCGAAGCGGGCTAGGTTCGCGCCGATCGTCTCGCCGGTCACGGTCAGGCAGTCGCGGTGGAGGAGCGAGGCGATCTCGTTCATCACCGCCGGGACGCCGCCGGCCTCGAAGACCTCGTTCATCATGAACTGGCCCGAGGGCTTGACGTTGACGAGGAAGGGCGTCGTGCGGCTGATGGCGTCGAAGACCGAGAGCGGGAGGTCGATGCCGAGGCGGCCGGCGTAGGCGACGAGGTGGACGACCGCGTTGGTGCTGCCGCCGATCGCCATGCAGACGCGGATGGCGTTCTCCAGCGACTCGCGCGTGATGATGTCGGAGGGGCGGATGCCGCGGCGGACCAGTTCGATGATCTGCTTGCCGGCCTCCTCGGCGCTGCGATAGCGGCGGGCGTCGACCGCGGGGATGTTGGCCGAGCCGGGCAGGCAGAGGCCCATCGCCTCGGCCAGGCTCGTCATCGTGCTGGCGGTGCCCATCACCTCGCAATGGCCGACGCTGCGCTTGTAGCCGGACTCGAACTCCATCACGTCCTCGTCGGTGACGAGGCCGGCGCGGTGCTCCGCCTCCAGTTTGGTGTAGTCGGTCGTGCCGACGTCGCGCCCGCGGTAGCGGCCGGAGAGGGACGGGCCGCCGGTGACGAGGACCGCCGGGAGGTTGGCGCTGGCCGCGCCCATCACCATCGCGGGGGTCGTCTTGTCGCACGACGAGAGCAGCACCACCCCGTCGAGCGGCTGGGCGCGGACCATCTCCTCGACGTCCATCGCCATCAGGTTGCGGAACATCATCGTCGTCGGGTGCATGAAGGTCTCGCCGAGCGAGATGACCGGGAACTCCAGCGGTAGCCCGCCGGCCTGCCAGACGCCGCGCTTGACTGCGTCGGCGACGGCCTGGAGGTGGACGTTGCAGTTGTTCAGCTCGCTCCAGGAGTTGCAGATGCCAATCACCGGGCGACCGTCGAGGTCGCTCGGGCTGTAGCCTTCGCCCATCAGGAAGGCGCGCGAGATCGTGTTGCCGGTGCCGAACCGGCCGAGCCAGCGGCCGTCGAGTCGCGGCGGTAGCATCTAGTTGGTCCCTCCCTCCTCGTCAATCACTCTACCGGTCTCTCGTCGTCGGGCAGCATTTGCTCGACGCGCGAGAGGCCCGCGATCCGGTCGAAGTCGGTATCCCAGGTATAGATCTCGGTCAAGCCGCGCGCCTGCATGTAGGCGGCGTTGTAGGCGTCGGCGAAGGAGATACGGCGCTCGACGTAGAGGGCGAACGCGGGGTCGTAGAGGTCTTTATCGACCAATTGTAGCCCGCGCAGCGCGATGACCGGCGCGACGAGCGCACGGACTCGCTCGCGCGGCACCTTGTAGAAGCGCCGCAGCGTGTAGACGACCTCGGCGATGACGGCGTGCGTGGTGACGACCCGCTCGTCGCCCTGCTCGATGCGCCTAAGCAGCGCCAGCGCACGGCGCGCTTTCACCTCGTCGTCGCGTGTGAAGTAGCGCAGTAACACGTTCGTATCGAGGAAGCGCGGCGCCGCAGGCATCGGCAACTATCCCTCCCGCCTGGCCTCGTCGGCGATCGCCTCTTCGACGGCCTCGCGCACGGCCGACCAGTCTTCCGGCCGGCTCGTCGGCGTCACCGCGCCGTAGCCATCCAGGATTGCCGAGTGCGCAGGCCGGAGCAGGACCGCTCCGTCCACGACCTCGAAGCGCACCCGGTCCCGCGGCTTCAACCCCAGCCGAGCGCGGATTTCGGCGGGAATCGTGACCTGTCCTTTGCTCGTCATGCGGCTCTCTGTCTGATTCATGGCAGCCTGCTCCGTCCCGGTATTACTGTCATGCGATGCCTTACGAACTGCTCACGTATGACATTGTCGCGGACGGAGCACTCCTTGTCCAGACCGAGCCTCGCCCACATCTGTCTCCCGCGCTTCGTGCGACGTGGGGCTTCACGGTGATGAGCCCGCTACTTTTCCAGGCCACCGGCCGGAAGGACTACCTCAGTCACTCCGGTCCACGCCCCCTCGCCCAGGATTGGGCGAGGGGGCCGGGAGGTGAGGGCCGCACCTACACCGTGAACAGATCTTCCACCTCACCGAGCAGCACGTCGAGCTCGCGGTGGTCGTAGTCGTCGAGCGCGGGGGTGGTGCGGCTGCGGAGTGTGGTGCTCGCGATGACGCCGCGGCGCCGCAGCACCTCTTTGTAGAGCGCGACGCCGTAGGTCGCCTCCATGTTCAGCAGCGGCAGCAGGCGGTAGAAGAGGGCGCGCGCGCTCGCCTCGTCGCCGGCGTCCAGTTTGTTCCAGATCGCGGCGTGGATGTCGGTGGACTGGCAGGCCGGCATCGTGCCGCAGGAGCCACGCCGGTACTCGTCCAGCAGGTGCCGGCCCCCGATGCCTCCCATGATGCCCCGGCAGGCGTCGCCAGCCTCGGCCTGGATCGCGGTCATCAGGTGGCTGGCGTCGGCCGTCTCCTCCTTGGCGTAGGCGACGTTGGGGATCTCGCGCATCAGGCGCGCGACCTGCGGCGCGGTCATCGGCGTGCCGGCCGGGCCGGACCAGTTCTGCACGAAGACCGGCAAGTCGCCGGCCGCGGCAGCGACCGCCTGGTAGAAGGCGAAGACCGACGGGAAGTCGGCCAGGCGCACGCCGTAGGGCGGCATCGCGATCACCGCGTCGGCGCCGACCTCGCGCGCGTACTTCGCATAGAAGACCGACGCCGCCACGCTGACGCCGGAGACGCCGATGACGACCGGGATGCGCCCGGCCGTGGCCTCGACGACGACGCGCGTCACCTGCCGCCGCTCGTCGTCGGTCAGGGTCGGGCCCTCGCTGGCGTTGACCGGCGCCACGATGCCGTGCGCCCCGGCGCGCACGCACCAGTCGACCTCGCGGTGGAGCGAGGCTTTGTCGAGGTTGCCGCGCTCGTCGAACGGCGTGACCGGGATCGTGTAGACGCCGCGGAATGCCTGGGCCATTGGTTCCTCCTTTCGTAGTCGGCAGACGGCAGACGGCAGTACCGGCTTACTATCGCCGACCGCGTCGGTCTACGGAAGCCGCCTCTGCCGACTGCCGACTGCCGACTCCCGACTCCTTCGTCACCGCCACGTCTCGATCGTGTTGCGCTCGATGAAGTCCCAGGCGATCGTCTCGCCGAGGCCCGGGCCCTGCGGGATCGGCACGTAGCCCTCGGCGTCGACCGGGTCGATCGGCTCGGCGAGCCAGGGGCGCTGCGCGTCGTAGTCGACGTGCGGGTGGAGCAGGCCCCGCTCGTAGTACTCGCCCGGGATCGCCATCGCGCCGAGCACCTGCAAGGCGGTCGCGCCGGGGGAGTGGATCTCCAGGCGGACGCCGAACGCCTCGCAGAGACGGGCGATCTTGATCGTCGGTGTGATGCCGCCGACGTCGGAGACGCCGGCGCGCGAGATGTCGGACGCGCCGCGGACGATCCACTCGGCGCGCGTGTGGAGCTGCCCCTCGGCCGTCTCCGGCCCGCAGATCGGCAGGCGCAGGTTCTGGCAGAGCCAGACGTAGGACGAGGTGTTGTGCTCGTCCATCGGCTCTTCCATCCAGTAGTAGTCGAGCTCTTCGAGCGCGCGGCCCAGATAGAGCGCCTCCTCGCGGGTGTAGGCGTGGTGCGGGTCGAGCATCAGCCGCATCTCCGGGCCGACGCGCTCGCGGACGGCGCGGCAGGCGGCGATGTCGCGCTGCAAGTTGGGGCCGAGCGGGGCCATCCAGGTGTGGAGCTTGAACGCCGTGTAGCCCTGCGCCTGGCAGGCGGCGGCGAATTCGGCGTACGCCGCCGGCGAGTCGAGCCCGCCGGGGATGTCGTCGCCGCACATCGTGCTGGCGTAGGCCAGGACTCGCTCGCGCGGGCCGCCGAGGAGTTTGCTCACCGGCAGGCCGGTCAGGCGGCCGGCGAAGTCCCAGAGGGCCGAGTCGAGCGCGCCGAGGTAGCGGTCGTTCAGCGCGCGCCACTCCAGACGTTGGGCCTGGTGCAGCTTCTTCCAGATCCCCTCGCGGTCGAGCGGGTTCATCCCGCCGACCATGCGTCGGGCGACCGCGGCGGTCTCGGGGGAGCCGCCGAAGCAGTAGCCGTCGACACCGGCGCTGGTGCGCACGCGCAGGAGGGTCTGGGTCGCGTCGTGCTCCGGCGCGGGGTGGGCGTGCCCCTCGTCGTCGCGGCCGACGGACGAGCGATAGCGAAAGGTCAGCGCCTGCACGTCGGTGATCGTCAGGCGGGTATCGCTGCGGAGGTCGGCGCTGCGCTCGTGGTCCATCTGCGGGAAGCCTCCTTTCGGCGGTGTGGGCGAAACGCCCGTCACTCCCAGCGCCATTCGCGCTCATCCTCGATCTTGGCCGGGTCGAGCTCCATGCCGATGCCGGGGCGGTCCGGGACGGTGACGACGCCGCGCTCCGGCTTGAGCGGGTGGAGCAGGAAGTGTTGATGGATCTCGTTCCACTTGATCAGATATTCAATCAGCGGGCAGAGCGTGACCGGCTGCGATGCGAGCAGGTGCGCGGTCGCCGGGACCGAGTGGCCGTGCGGGATGACCTGGACGTCGTAGGTCGAGGCGAGCGCGCAGATCTTCACGAGTTCCGAGATGCCGCCGGCCCAGTAGATGTCGGGCTGGAGGACGTCGACCGCGCCGGCGTCGAGGAGCTGCTTGATGCCCCAGCGGGTGTACTCGTGCTCGCCGCCGGCGATCGGGATGGGGGAGCGCCGGCGGATCGCGGCGTAGGCGGCGATCTTGTCGGGCAGCACCGGCTCTTCCAGCCAGCGCGGCGCGAACTCGGCCAGCCGCTCGGCCATCTGGACGGCGTAAGGGACGTCCCAGCTCATCCAGGCGTCGAGCATGAGATCCACGTCGGGGCCGAGGGCCTCGCGGAGCGCGCGGACGAGCTCGACCGTCTTGCGGGCGCCCTCGCGGCCGTCGGCCGGGCCCTCGGTCACGAACCACTTGGTCGCGGTGTAGCCGGCGGCGGCGATCTCGCGGGCGCGCTCGGCGGCGCGAGCCGGCTCGACCGAGTAGCCGAGCGCGCTGGCGTAGGCGGGGATCGTCGTGCGCACCGGGCCGCCGAGGAGGCGGTAGACCGGCTGGCCGAGCCACTTGCCGCGCAGGTCCCAGAAGGCGCAGTCGAGCGCGCTGATCGCCATCATCGTCTCGCCCTTGCGGCCGTGGACGGCGTGGCGGTACATCAGGTCCCACAGGCGCTCGGTGGCGCGCGGGTCCTCGCCGGTGAGGAGCGCGCGGAACTGGCGGTCGATGATGGAGGCGACCTCGGGCGTCACCGGTCCGCCGACGCCGGTCACGCCCTCGTCGGTCTCGACCTGGACGAAGACGGCCTCGATCGGGTAGCGGCCCTCGCCGTCCTGGTCGGCGAACTCGGGGCGGGTGCGGCGGGCCTTGTGCTCGGGGTAGACGTCGAGGGGCTGGACCAGGCGCTCCTCCCAGAAGGTGCCCCGGTGGTGCAGCGTGCCGAAGAGGTGGCGGAGCCGGAGGTGGGTGATCTTCACGGGTGCGGCCTCCCTTCTCGCGGGCGCGCGGCTACGGCATATCCCCACGCATGTACGAGGGATGACATCATTCGGCTACGTAGCGGCGCAGCTTCTCCTCGTCGATCTCCACGCCCAGGCCGGGCCCCTGCGGGACCGGGATGCAGCCGTCGGCGGGGTCGAGCCGCAGCGGCTCGGCCAGGTACCACTGGAAGGCGTCGCTGGAGATCCCCGGCAAGTCGTGGAAGACCTCGACGTAGGGGCAATTCGGGATGGCGGCACAGAGGTGCAGGTGCGCCACGAAGCCGAGCCCGCCGCCACCGTGGTGGGGCGCGCAGAGCTTGTGGTGCAACTCGGCCAGCGCAGCGGCCTTGCGGAGCTGCGACATCGTCTCGCCGACCATCGCCTCGGGCTGGAGGACGTCGTAGCAGTCGCGCTCGACCAGCCAGCGGTACTCGTGGAGGCCGCGGTTGTTCTCGCCGCCGGCGATCAGGATGTCGGCCGCGGCGCAGAGGCGTGTGAGACCCTCGAAGTCGTAGCGGTCCAGCGGCTCCTCCAGCCAGTAGGCGCCGAGGCGTTCGAGTTCGCGCGCTGTCGCCAGCGCCCGCTCGTAGGTCCAGACCGGCGTCGGGCCAGGGTGGGGTGTGCCGGGCTGCTGCGCCTGGTTGGCGTCGGCCAGGATCGTCACCTCGTCGCCGACCGCGCGGCGGACCGCCTCGACCTGCTCGATGTCTTCCGTGAGCGTCCAGTCGTGCAGGCGGAGTTTCACCGCGCGCCAGCCCTCGGCGCGGCGGGCGGCGACGTCGGCGGCGCGCCGCTCGGGCGTGCGGACCTCGATGAAGGAGGCGTAGGCGGGGACGCGGTCGCGGTAGCCGCCCCAGAGTTTATAGAGCGGCTGGCCGCAGGCTTTGCCGATGATGTCCCAGAGGGCGATCTCGACGCCCCAGGCGGCGTTGGCCTGGCGGAAGAGGCGCGCGTGACGCTCCAGCGAGAAGGGGTCCTGGCCGACGAGCTGGGGCTTCAGCCAGGACTCGATGATGGGGCTGGCGCCGTAGCCGGGCGAGCCGAGCCCGACGATCCCCTCGTCGGTGAAGACCTTCACCACCGTGCCACCCCAGCGGCGCCAGACAGTGCCGGGGGCCCAGGCCGGCTCCAGCGGCGCCTCAAGGTCTGGACCGGCGAGTTGGAAGGTCTGGATATCGGTGATCTTCACGCTCCGCTCCGTTCGTCGATGCACCGCGCGGCCCGCCGCCGCGCTCACCCGGCGCCGTCGCTCCGGCCGCCGGCCGCCATGGGCCAGGCGCCGCTCGCCACGACCCGCGCGATGTACTCGCCGCGCTCCACGATGTGCGTGCGCATCCGTCGCTCGGCCAGGTCGGGCTCGCCGTCGCGCACCGCCTCGGCGATCGTGCGGTGGTCGGTGAGGCTGAGCGCGTACTGCTCGGTGGCCGGGAAGTAGAGCGGCACGCTGAGGTAGCGCCGGGTCTGCGCGCGGACGTGGAGCACGGCCTCGGCGAGGCGGCCGTTGCCGGCGCCGCGCAGGATGACGTCGTGGAAGGCCATGTCGAGGTCGAGGAGTTCGTGGTAGTCGCCGCGCTCGATCGCCTCGCGCATCCGCGCGACGGTGGCGAAGAGGCCGGGGGCGATGGCGGCGCGGTCGGCGGTGGCGGCGAGGCGCGCGGCCATGCCTTCGAGCGCCGCGCGCAACTGGTAGATCTCGCGGACGTCCTGCGCCGTATGCGTCGTGACGACCGTCTCGCGGTTGGGGTAGACCGTCACCAACTGCTCGCGCTGGAGCTGGCGCAGCGCCTCGCGGACAGGCGTGCGGCTGACCTGGAGGGCGCGGGCGAGCTCCTGCTCGTAGATGCGCTGGCCGGGCGCGAGGCGGCCGGCGAGGATCTGGTCGCGGATCTGCGCCGCCGCCCAGGCGGCGAGGGTGCGCGGGGGTGCGGGCTGGGGAGTCGGCGCGGCGCTCATCACGAGGCCCCTCCGGTATACATTGTACCGTGTACAGCCGGGGTGGATGCTACACGGGGCGGCGGGGCGTGTCAACTTGGCGGGCGGGTGGCCCTCACCCCCCGACCCCCTCTCCCAATGCTGGGAGAGGGGGAGTGGCGGGGAGAATCCCGCGTTGTCCTTTGGCCGCTGTGCTGTGGTGAGGCGGCCTGATGGCGCGCGCGGGGCGGCGCGGCCCCCTGGAGACCGCGCCGCTGCCTGTTGTGCGCACCGGCCGACGTGTCAGCGGGCGACGAGGGCGCCGCGGCGCTGGCGCAGCAGGAGTGCGGTGTAGTACCAGACGTAGTAGCCGATCAAGAGGAAGTAGGCCGCCGACGTCAGCGGGTCCTGGCTGTACTGGGCGAAGGGGTTGGCGGCACCGGCGGCGAAGGGAGTGCCCGGCGCGGCGGCGGGGTGACTGGCGAGCGCGTTGGTGGTCAGGGCGACCTCGGCGAAGCGGTAGACGAAGCGGACGAGGAAGATGGCGAAGACGGCCAGGCCGATGTAGACGTTCGGCGTGTAGTAGGTGCCTTCGGGCAGGTCCTCAAACCGGGTCAGACGCAGGCCGAACCAGGCGAGGGCCAGGCCGAGCGCGAGGCCGACCACGCCGCCGGCCAGCGTGAGCGGATGGGTCGCGGTGAGCGCGAGGACGACAGCACCGAGGATGGCGAAGAGGCCGAGGCGGAGGAGCATCCGCGAGGGGCGGATCTTCTGCCGGGACAGCAGGCCGCGCGCCCGCCGGAAGACCACGAAGAGGATGACGAAGACGAAGATGGCGATGGTCGTCGCGCTCATTGGCCCCCAATCCCTCGCTCACCGATAAGCCACCATCCCTCATATACGCGCGAGGGTGGGCGAGGTAACATCGTGCGGGGCGTCGGCCGGGCCGCGGGATCGAGGTGGGGTGTCGTGTCGGCGTGCTCGCTACATATCCCACGACGTTGAGCGGGACGAACAGGGACCGGAAGGGTAAAGCGGGGTGTACGTCCCGCCAGACTGGACCGAGCGGCTGACGCTCGCGGCCGAGGTGGCCCGGCGCGACCTGGACCCCGTCGCCGCCGACCGCGCCTGGGCCGAGGGCGAGGCGCGGTCGCTGGAACAGGCGGCCGCCGAGATGCTGGAATCGTTGGAGTTTTCTCCCGCCGGCGTGCCCGCCTGACGGCGCGGCGCCGATCAAGCGGGCGGCTCGTCGCCAGCGTCTGCGCCCAGCGTCCACTCCGAGATCTGCCCAGACCAGACCAGTTCCCGCAGCGACAGCAGCCGGTCCCACTCCCGCAGCTGAAGCCCGGCCACGGGATGCGCTCGTCCATGACCAGCCAGGGCGCATCGCCCGGTCCGGCCGACACCGGGGCCGCGCCCGACCGGGGACGGGCAGCGCGACGACGGGCCTCGTGTTCGTTCATAGCCCCTGCTCCTCTTTGCGACGTGTCGTCCTGCCGCGGCCGCCTGCCGCCAGGTTTTTCGCCGGCTGCCGTCCCGCTCTGTAGTCTGCGCCAGGCGACGGCCGGAGGACAGCGCCGCTCCGGCCACACCACCGGCACACTTGCGGTCCGCGCGGGAGGACGCGCCTCGCCAACCGCCATGCGGGGCGGAGTCCGATTACCATCGCAGTCAAGAGAGGAGGGCGCGCCGAGGCGAGGGCCGACCTTGGCCCGAAGGCCCTGTGGGGGACCGTTTCTGGCGTGGCGCTGGACTATGCTCTCACGTTCTCACGCTCCGCGCTCACACGACCTCGAGCGCGTCGGCGTCGGGTGTCGGCGGGCGGGAGGCGGAGGTCTCGCGCTGGTACCAGAAGGCGGTCGAGGCGATGTCGTCCTGCAGGGGCAGGTAGCGCCGGCCCGAGCGCCAGCCGAGCGCCTGGATCGTCACGCGGAGGTCCGCGGCGAAGCGGATCGGGTCGGGGATGTGCCAGCGGTACATGCTGAAACGCTGCTGGCTGCGATAGAGGCCGTCCGGCCGCGAGATGTAGGGCAAGCCGAGGAAGGGCGTGCTGAACAGTGTGTAGCCCTGGCCGGGCACGTCGAAGTTCCAGGCGCCGCCGAAGTAGTCCTCCGTGCCGGTGCCGCAGATCGTCGGGAAGTCGCGGTCGCCGTCGAGGTAGAACTTGATCTCGCCCTCACCCCACCAGCCCGAGTTGTTGACGCCCCAGGCGAGGTAGGTGCCGACGTAGTGGCCGCTGCCCTCGACGTCATCGAGGATCGTGTGGACCTCCTTGTAGGGGAGCGGGTTGCTGCGCCGCCACTGGGCGTGGAAGTAGGCGAGGTCGTCGGGCACGGCGGCGAGGGCGTAGTCGATCTGGTAGTAGAGCGTCGCGTCTTCGGTGCCGACGTTCTCGACGGTGATCGTCGCCGCCCGACGGAAGGGCATCGGCCAGTAGGCATTGAAGCCCCCGTTGGGGTTGACGGCGATCGGCAGCGAGTTGACCTGGCTGAACTCGCCCCAGCCGTGGCAGAAGAAGTCGCCGACTGGTGTCTCGACAGCCGGGCGCGGGTCCTCCTCCCAGTGGCAGCGGAAGAGGAGGCGGCGCCAGTGCTGCGGGTGGGTCGTCAGCCAGAGGTGTTGGATCGCGCCGGCCCCGCGGATGTCGGCCAGGGTCGTCCGCTGGCCGGGCGCGATGCGGATGCTCGGCGAGACCTTCCAGCCGCGGCCGAGGTCGCGCGCGGCCTCCGCGCCGGTGCCCTCGGTCGCCATGCCGCCGCGCCCTTTCGCGCCGGTGGGGTTCTCGGCGCTGATCGAGCGCGTCTCCGCCGCCACGAGGCGGGCGAGGTTGCCGAGGCCGAGGCCGCTCAACGCGTCGGGGCCGCTCATGCGCGCATGCTCCTCCATCCCGCGCCGCGCGGCGCGGCGACCGCACTCCCGGGTGGGCAGTATCGGGCCTCGGGTCGTGCGCGGCAAGCGCGGGCGCCGTAGGACATATCCCATGTCGACGACAGGCGCCGGATGCTGCGCCAGCGGACGGTCGCCGACCTCTCGCCGACCGCCTCGCAGATCCTGGCGGTCATCGAGGGGGCCGGGGCGCCGTTGCCGCCGGGCGTGAGCGCCGAGCGGCTGGTGGTGACGAGCGGCACGATGACGGCGCTGCTCGACACGCTGGAGCGGCGCGGGCTGGTCCGGCGCACCCGGCACCCCGACGACCGCCGCAAACTGCTGATCGACATCACCCCGGAGGCCCGGCGCGTCGTCGACGCCATGCTCCCGCGCGTCCATGCCGGCTTCCGCGAGATCTTCTCGTCGCTCGGCGAGCGCGAGCGGGAAGTCTTCATCGAACTACTCGGGCGTATCCAGTCGCACCGGCACGAGTTGAGCGCGGCCGAGCTCACCGTCGGGCGGGAGCGGCGCATCAAGGCATCGTCGCAACCGGTGTAGGAGGACCACGATGACGGCCCAACAGGCCCCGACGACGCCCGCCGACCCGCCCGCCGAGGCGATCCCGCCGCCGCTGCAGTTGCTCGACCTGCTCGGCGGGATAATGTCCGCCCGCGCCTTGCAGGTCGCCGCCCAGCTCGGCGTGGCCGACCACCTGCAGGACGGCCCGCGCCACACCGACGACCTGGCGTGGCGCACCGAGACACACGCCTCCTTCAGCAAGTTGCTGGACCTGGAGATGCCGGACGGCCGGCCTGCGACTGACCCGGATCATCCCGACCGACTCCCCCTTCAGCATGATAGAAGGCCAGGTCGCCTAGCGACGGCGGTCGCGGGCGGCGCGTGGAGGGTGCTTCGACGCCGACGCCCTCCCCGCGCCGGCCCGGCCACTCACACCTGTTCGGGCCATCTGGTATGGTTCTTGCTCGGCGGTACCTCGCCGGCGGCGACCGGCGACGACCGGGCGCGCCGCTATGGACCGGGAGCGCTGCCGCCTCCGCGCCGGCACCGGAACCGCGGGCACAAGCCGGCCGGTGACGAGACGCCTGGCCGCCGGCACGCAGGGGCGCCGGCAGCGGGCAGGAGCGCAGCGTGGTCGGAGTCGTCGTTCTCGGCGTCGCGGCGGCGGCGCTGGTCGTCCTCGCCGATCTCGTGCAGGCGCGGACGCAGGTGCCCGCGGCGGTCCTCCTGGTCCTGGCCGGCCTCGTCTACGGGCTGCTGCCCGGGCGCAACGTCGAGATCAACGCCGAGGTCGTGCTGACCCTCGTCCTCCCGCCGCTGCTCTACTGGGCCGCGCTCAACGCCGGGCTCCTCGAGATCCGCGCGAACCTCTACCCGGTCTTCTCCCTCGCCGTCTCCCTGGTGCTGCTCACCGCGCTGGCCGCCGGCGCGGCGCTGGCGTGGGTCGTCCCGGGGCTGCCGCTGGCGGTCGGCGTCGCCCTGGGCGCCGCTGTCGCGCCCCCGGACCCGATCGCCGCGCTGTCGATCGGCCGGCGGGCCGGGCTGCCCGCCCGCCTGATCACGCTGATCGAGGGCGAGGGCCTGCTCAACGACGCGACCGCGATCACCGCGCTGCAGGTGGCGATCGCGGTCGCGGTGGGCGGCGGCTTCTCGCTCGGCGGCGCGGCCGGGCAGTTCGTCTACGCCGCGGTGGTCGGGACGGCGTCGGGGCTCGTCGTCGCCACGGTGGTCCGCTGGCTGCGGCGCTTCCTGCCCGACCCGCTGGCGGACAATGGCCTCTCGCTGATGACCCCCTTCCTCCCCTACCTGCTGGCGGAGGAGGTGCACGGCTCGGGGCTCCTCGCGGTGGTCGTCGCCGGCCTCTGGCTCGGCTACGCCGCGCCGGTCTTCCAGTCCGCGTCGAGCCGGCTCCAGACGCGCGCGGTCTGGCGGCTGGTCAACTTCCTGCTCGAAGGCGTCGTCTTCCTCCTGATCGGGGACCAGCTCCCGGCCGTCGTCCGCGGGCTGCACGAGTACCCGGCCGGTGTCGTCGCCGCCGCGGCGGCCCTGACGGTGGCGGTCGTGCTGCTGATCCGCCCGGCCTGGCTCGCGCTGATCGCGCACCTGCCGCGGCCGGTCGCCGGCGGGCGGTTCGCCGTCCGCTTGAACTGGCGCGAACTGCTCGCCATGTCCTGGGTCGGCACCCGCGGGGTCATCTCGCTGGCGGCGGCGTTCGCGATGCCGGCGGCGGCCGCCGGGCGCTACCGCCCGCTGCTGCTCTTCTGCGCCTACGCCGTCGTGCTCGTCACCGTCGTGGGGCAGGGCTCGACGTTCGCGCCGCTCGTGCGGGCGCTCGGGCTGACCGCGGGCCGCGACGCGGAGTTGCGCCGGGTGGACGAGGCGCGCGTCGCCGGCGTCCGCGCCGGCCTACGCCGCCTCGACGAGCTCGAACGGGAGCGGCCGGTGCCGGCGGAGGTGGCGGAGGGGCTGCGCCGGGTAGCAGGCCTCCGCTGTCAGCGCACGTCGCGCCGGGGCGCGGGCGGCGTCGCCGAGACGCCGGCGGCGCTGCACGCGGAGCTGCGCCGGCAGATGATCGAGGCGGAGCGCGACGAGCTGGTGCACTGGCGCGACGCCGGCCGGCTCTCCGACCCCGCCCTCCGCCTCCTGGAGCGCGAGTTGGATCAGGAGGAGGGGCTGCTCGCGCGGTAGCGCCGCCGCCTCATCATGGGGACAATGGGCGACCACACCTCGGCGGGGCGGCGCGCCGCAGGTCGGGCGGCCATCACGACATATCCCCTGTATCCCCCGGTAGCGGCTAGACCTCGCCCGGGTGCCGCGCCGCCAGCCGCTCGGCGTGCCGGGCGCGGCCGGTGGCGCACAGACGCTCCAGGTAGGCTGGCAGGCGGCCGCGCGTGTGGAAGGGACCACCCTCCCGCAGCACCGTCATCAGCGGGTCGACGTCGGTGTCGCTCGTCAGCATCATCGCGTGCTGCCAGTCGGTGAGGAGGGCCATCGCCAGCGCGACCAGGTCCGGCCGCTCGGGCGCGAGGTCGCGCTGCTCGTGCGGGTCGGCGGCCAGGTCGAAGAGCATCACCGGCTCCAGTTCCTTGTAGCCATCGTGGTAGGTCCGCAGGCAGAGGTAGCGGTCGAAGCGGATGCCGCGCTGGCAGGCCCACGCGCCCTGGCTGGTGACGACATACTCGCGCCCGGCATCGCGGCCCTCGCGGAAGGCGACGGTGAAGGGGCGGCCGTCCCAGCCGTCCGGCACCGTGCCGCCGACGAGCTCGATCAACGTCGCGGCCCAATCGTAGTGGTAGTGCAGGGCGCGGTCGACGCGGCCGCCGTCGGTCAGGCCGGGCCAGCGGATCAGCAGGGGGACGCGGCAGGTGCAGGCGTCGGCGGTCTGGTGGTCGCCCCAGACGTTGAATTCGCCCTGGTTCTCGCCGTGGTCGGCGCCGACGATCACCGCGGTCTCGTCGAGCACGCCGGCGTCGGCCAGGGCGTTGAGGAGCCGGCCGATGTGGTCGTCGGCGTAGCGGATGCCGCTGTCGTAGCCGTCGATCCAGCGCCGCAGCGCCTCGTGCGAGTCGATTTGGGCGGGGAGGCGGGGGAACTCGCGATATGAAGTCTCGCCGCCCCACTCGTGCGGCTCCTGCGCGCTGTGCGGCCCGAAGCCGTCCCACGAGCGCTGTCGGACCTCCTCGGTCAGCCAGGCCGGCAGGGGCTCGCCCGCGAAGGGGCTGCCGTATTCAGGCGGGGTGCGGTAGGGCGTGTGCGGGTCCCAGTAGTTGACGTGGAGGAACCACGTATCGCGCCGGGCGTTGCGCCGGAGCCAGTCGAGCGCGACGGCGTTGACCTCGTCGGCGCGCTCCAGGCCGTTGCGGCCGGGGTTGTGGACCTCGTTGTAGCCGGCGTACCAGTGCCAGGCGCTGTGGCGCTCGCCGAAGGAACTGATCGTCGCGGTGAAGTAGCCGGCCTGCCGCAGCGCCGCCAGCCAGCCGGTCGCGCCGAAGCGGTCGCGGAAGCCGCGCGCCGGGCCCTCGACGAAGGGCTGCGCGGCGGTGCCGCCGTGGCCGACGACGCCGGTGTGGAAGCCGCAGCGCCCACTCCAGAGGGCGGTGCGCGAGGGCAGGCAGGGCGCGTCGGTGACGTAGCACTCGTCGAAGCGGACCGCGTCGCGCGCCAGCGCGTCGATCGCGGGGCTGGTGTCGCGGTGGTAGCCGTAGCACCCGAGGTGGTCGGGGCGCAGGCTGTCGACGTCGATGTAGAGGATCCGCATGGCGCCTCCTTCTTGGCGGGCGCACTATAGGGCAGCGCGGCGGGGGCCACAAGCGCGGCCTCACTACATATCCCGTGAAAACCAGACCAAAGAGCCAGTCTCAGACAGCGATGGCGCCTTCACCATCGCGCTCTCCTGGTGGGTGCTGCAGGCGACTGGCTCCGCCGCGGCGATGGGCCCCGTGCTGAGGGGTATTTCACGCGCCTGCGCCGGCGCGGGCCGCTGTCCTACGCCTCGTGGATCCTCGTCTGCCTCGCGGCGATCGTCCTGGGCCTGCCGATCCCGTTCGCCGTCGCCGGCCTCGCCGCCGCGCTCGTCGGCATCGGCAAATCCCCGGTCGGCCTGCTCTGGATGAACACGCCGCAGGAACTGGTGCCGCCCGAGCACCTGGGACGTGTCCTGAGCATCGACGCGCTCGGCTCGGGCTCGCTCGCCTTCGTCGGCTACGGGGTGGCCGGCCTGGCGGCCGACCGGCTCGGGGCGGTGCCGGTCTTCGTCCTCGCCGGCGCGGTGAGCGCGACGATCATCGGGCTCGGGCTTCTGCACCCCGCCGTGCGCAAACTCGATTGACTGCAGGCGACTGGCACACGCTTTGCATGGGCCGCCGCGTGAGTCGGAGAGGAGGGCAGCCGTGGGCGAGGACAAGCGAGTGGCCTGGGAAGCGTTGAAGCAGCAGGCGGCCGGGCAATTCGGGCCGGAGATGGTCTTCGGCGAGGGGCCGCTCGACGCGCGGCTCGCGCTGATCGGCGAGGCGCCGGGCGAGCAGGAGGTGGCGCAGCGGCGGCCGTTCGTCGGCCCGGCCGGGCGGCTCCTCGACCACCTGCTCGCCGCGGCCGGGCTGCGGCGCGAGGACCTCTACCTGACCAATACGGTCAAGGTCCGGCCGACGACCCAGGCGGGCGGGCGGGTCAAGAACCGGCCGCCGCGCGTCGGCGAGGTCAAGGACGGGCTCGACGTGCTCCTGCCCGAACTGGCGATCGTCGCGCCGGCCGCGCTCGTCCTGGTCGGCAACATCCCGGCGAAGGCGCTCGTCGGCCGCGACTTCGCGATGGGGACCGGGCGCGGCCGGTGGCTCGCGACCACGCCCCGCATCCCGGCGCTGGCGACCTATCACCCCGCCTACCTGCTCCGCCTGGAGGGCGACGACTACGACCGCGTCTGGGAGGTCATCGTCGGCGACCTGCTGACCGCGAAGCGCGGGCCGGTTGATGGTGATGGGTAGTGATGGACAGTGATGGACAGGAACCGGGCGGCTGAAGCCGCGGCTGGGGGCCAGGCCCGCAAGCGGGCATCCCGCGGCACGAAGCCGGCCCGCGCGGGCTGGGTCCCGGCCCCACGTCCTCGCCTACCTGGAGGTTCTGGCACTTTGACCCGCAGCGCGGCCGGTGTGCGCCGCGGCAGCGCGCCCGCCGAACGCGCCCAGCGGCCTGCTGCCGGTGCGCCGCCAGCGGCGGCCGGTCTCCCAGGCATTGGCGGCGAGGACGCCGGCCAGGAGGTAGTAGACACCGCCTAATTCGAGGAAGACGACGGCGCTGACGACGGCCGCGATCAAGCCGAACCAGACCTGGTCGCGGTAGCGGACGGGCGAGGTCGGCGGGTCGGTCAGCATGAAGCAGGCGCAGAAGAAGGCGGCGTTGATGTCCGGCGCGCGGAAGAGTTCGGCGACGCGCGCGGGGTCGCCGGCGAAGGCGACGACGGTGAAGAGGGCGACGTAGGCCGCGCTGAATACGAGGACGAGCGGCAGTTTGTTGACCCGGTTGGCGATGTAGAGGCCCGTCACGGCGAGGACGGCGAACCAGGCCGGCGGCAGGTCCGGCAGCCCGCCCCACCAGCTCTGCCCGCTGGCGAAAAGGACATAGGCGGCGACGAGCGCCAGCGCGGCGGGGTTGAAGATGTTGGCCCAGCGCGTCCGCAGCGCGTACTTGTAGGCCACCGCCAGCATGGCGGTCAGGGTTGGGACGTACCACGGAGCCGTCGGGCTGAGGATCAGCGCGACGAAGAGCCCGGTCAGGAGCGCGCCGTCCGGGAAGCGCCAGCGCCCCGAGGCGATCGTCTCGAAGGCCAGTTCGGTCAGCATCGCGGCGACCGCGGCGCCGATCAGGCCCGGCGCGACCCGCGCTAGGCCGGCGCGCGGCGCGGCGAGCGCGGTCAGCAGCAGGAGGACGAGGAGCATCTCGCCCTTCGGCGTCCGCGCGAAGCGGATGAGCCGGTGGCCGAGCGACCGCCGGGCGACGGGGCGCGGTCGCGCGGCGCTCATGACGGCCATCGCTGGTACTCCGCGAAAGTCGACGTCGCCCGGAGCGCGAGGTCCGGGGTGACGATCAGCCCGGCGACGCCCTGCCGCTCCAGGAAGCGCAGGCCGCGCTCCGGGCCGAGGACGAAGGCGGCGGTGGCGAGCGCGTCGGCCAGCATCGCCGTCGGCGCGACGACCGTGACGCTGGCCGCGCCGGCGGCCGGCTCGCCGGTGTGCGGGTCGAGCAGATGGTGGCCGCCGCCGGCGCCGGGGCTGCGGCGCTCGTAGTCGCCCGAGGTGCAGATGGCCATGCCGCTCACGCCGAGCGCCGCGAGCGCGGCGTCCGCCCGCCGCGGGTGCCGCACGCCGACGCGCCAGCGCTCGCCGGCCGGGTTGCGCCCGCCGAGGTAGAGGTCGCCGCCGGCGTCGACCGCGAAATCGCCGCAGGGGAGGAGTTCGCGCGCGGCCAGGTCGATCGCCAGCCCCTTCGCCACCGCCCCGAGGTCGAGGAGCAGCGGCCGGCGCAGCGTCACCGCCTGCCGCGACGGGTCCAGCCGCACGTCGCGATAATCGGCCCGCTCGGGGACGTTCACCGCGGAGGCGCGGAGGGACGGAGGAGAGGTCGCAGAGATCTCCTCCTGATTCGTCCCTCCGCGTGCTCTCTCGCGTCCTCTGCGTCTCTGCGGTGATCGTCCTATCCCAATCGCGACGCGGCGCCCGGTGCGGTAGTCGCGGTCGAAGCCGCGGCGCTGCAGGTCGTAACCCAGGGTCGGGTCGAACGCGCCGCCGCTGGCGCGCGCGACGCCGAGGGCGAAGTCGAGCACCGAATAGAGCAGCGGGCTGACCGGCGTCGGGACGCCGACGCGCGCCGAGAGTTGGGCGACCTCGCTCAAGGGGTCGAAGCGGTTGCAGCGCGCCTCGACCTCGTAGAACCAGCCGAAGGCGCGCTCGACGGCCGCGGCGGCGTCTGCCGCGGCACCGCCGACCACCTGCATCGTCACGAGCGTGTCCATCAGGACAGCGGAGCGGCGATAGTCCGCCGGGATGACCTCGCGCGCCGGCACGGCGGGCGGCGCGACGTCGAGCGGGTATACGCCGGGAGCGCTCATTGCTGCGCCTGCGCCAGCGCGTCGGTCACCGCGCCCTGGAACGCCTCGGAGCTATCGGTCGCGCCGGAGATGAAGTCCACCGGCGCGGCCTGCTTGGAGACGATCTCCGAGACCAGGGGGTTGACCAGCGAGCAGGGGTAGCGGGTCGAGCACTGGGTCACCTCGGCCGAGACGATGCGCCCGCCCTTGATGGTCAGGGTCACGGCGATGTCGCCGTGCCGGCTCGTGCCCATGCCGGTGTAGGTGCCGTCGCGCAAGCCCGAGGCGGCCGCCGCGGCGGGCGTGTTCGTCGGCGCGGGCGCGGGAGGCGCGCTCGCCGGCGGAGCAGCCGCCTGGGCCGGCGCCGGCTGGGAGGGCGCCGTCGGGGCCGCCGGTGCCGCGGTCGCGGTGGGGGGCGCGACGAGCGCGTCGCGCGGCGGCTGCGTCGCCACGACGGGCGGCGGCGCGGTCAGTTGCCGCTCGGCGGTCGCCGTGCGCGCGTAGCCCGCGGCGTAGACGGCGAGGATCGCCGCCGAACTGACGGCGGCGAGCTGGTACGAGATGCGCTTCCGCCCCGTCGACGGCCGGCGCGCCGGCCCGGCCGGGGACGGCGCCGCGGCGCCCGCGTCTTCATCGGGGCCGGTATGCGGTGTTGTCACGCGCGTGCTCCTGCGTCGGCGACGGTTTCCCACTCCCCGCACAGCCGCGACTGTTCCGGCCGTGCAGCCCCAGTATAGGACGGGACTGTGAAAAGGTGATGAACGGACGGCGGCGCCGATGGATGCCCTGTCCTTTTGTTCAGTATTGACTGAATGAATTGACGGGAGTATCATCGACGCCGTGATGGAACGACGCACGACCGGCGCCGAGAGGGAGGGCCCGATGCCGGATGTCCCCGACCTGAACCCCGCGCAGCGGCAGTTCATCGAGCGCGTGGGGCTCTACTTCGAGCAGTACCACCTCTCGCGGATCGGCGGCCGGCTGCTCGGCCTGCTGCTGCTGACGGCGGAGCCGCTCGGACTCGAGGAGATGGCGACCGCGCTCGGCGTCTCGCGCGCCTCCGTCTCGACCAACAGCCGCCACCTGGTCGACTACGGCCTGGCTGAGCACGTCAGCCTGCCGGGCGACCGGCGCGACTACTATCGCCTCGGCGACAACGCCTGGGAGCGCGCGCTGAATACCGAGATCGAGGGGACGCGCGCCCTGCGCCGCCTGGCCGGCGAGGGGCTGGCGGCGACGCCGGATGATGCCGCGGCGCGTGCCCAACTGGAGGACCTGTGCGGGTGGTGCGATTTCTGGATCGAGGGCTTGTTCGGGATGCTGGCTCGCTGGCAGGAACGGCAGCGCGCGATGAGCGACGAGCGAGCGATGACGGGGGTGACGAGTGACGACTGGGCGGGGTGATCGGCGAGCACCGTCCCGCCTCTCACTCGTCACTCGTCACTCAGCACTCGCGACTGACGCGACCGGAAGGATCGCATGGGCGGCATGATCGCGACGGTGGGGCTGACGAAGGACTACAACGGCGCGCGCGGCATCCGCGACGTGACGCTGGACGTGGCCGAGGGGGAGATCTTCGGCTTCCTCGGGCCCAACGGCGCGGGGAAGACGACGACGATCCGCTGCCTGATGGGCCTGCTGCGCCCGACGGCCGGGCGCGCGACGATCGCCGGCCTCGACTGCTGGGCCGAGGCGACCGCGGTCAAGCGCCTGGTCGGCTACCTGCCCGGCGAGTTCGCCTGCGACCCGAGTCTGACCGGCGCGCAGATCATCACCTACCTGGCCAACCTGCGCGGTGGGGTGGACCAGACATACGTGCAGCGCCTGCTCGAACGGCTCGAACTCGACTCGACCAAGCGCTTCCGCGCCAACTCGCGCGGCAACAAGCAGAAGGTCGGGTTGGTGCAGGCGTTCATGCACCGCCCGCGCCTGCTCGTCCTCGACGAGCCGACCGGCGGGCTCGACCCGCTCAACCAGCAGACCTTCTACGACCTGGTCGCCGAGGCGCACGCGGGCGGCGCGACGGTCTTCCTCTCCTCGCACATCCTGCCGGAGGTGGAGCACATCTGCTACCGGGTCGGCATCATCCGCGAGGGGGAACTGGTCGCGGTGGACCAGGTCGCGGCGCTGAAGGATTTGCGGCAGCGCGTCGTCGAGATCACCTTCCCGGCCCCGGTCGCGCCCGATCGCTTCGCGTCCCTGCCCGGCGTGCGCGAGGCGACCGCGGCCGACGGCGGCCACACGGTGCGCCTGACCGTCGCGGGCGACCTGCGCGAGATCCTGCAGGTCGCCGCCGCCAACGACGCGACCAACCTCGTCGCGCACGAGCCGAGCCTGGAAGAGATCTTCCTGCGCTACTACGCGCCGAGCGAGCCGGTGGGGGCGAGTGCTGAGCGATGAGCGGTGAGCGCGACGGAGGACGGGCGCCGGAGGACGGAAGAGCCCCATCCCCCGTCACTCGTCACTCGTCACTCGTCACCCCCACTCATCGCTCATCGCTCAGCACTCATCGCTGGAGGACCCATGTTCCGCTCCATCTACACCAAGGCGCTGCGCGACTACCGGGTGGCGATCCTCGGGTGGGGGCTCGGGCTGGCGCTGGTCGTCTATGCCCAGTTCGCGGCCATCCCGTCGGTGTTCAGCACGCCGGAGGCGCGGGCGAGCGCCGTCGCCGTGGCGCAGTCCTTCCGGTTCTTCGGCGAGCCGATCGCGGTCGACACGCCGGCCGGCTACGTGACCTGGAAGACGATCGGCTTCCTGCCGCTGCTCGTCGGCATCTGGGCCGCGCTGGCGGGCTCGCGGCTGGCGCGCGGCGCCGAGGAGCGCGGGACGCTCGACATCGTCCTGTCGACGCCCCGCTCGCGGACGCGCGTCCTCGGCGAGGGCATCGCCGCGCTGGTGACGGCGCTCGCGCTGATCGGGATCTTGATCGGGCTCGGCGCGATCGGGGGCGGGGCGGCCGCGAAGGAGCCGGTCGGCGCGGGGGCCGCGCTGCTGGCCGGGCTCAACGTCGGCCTGATGGCCCTCTTGATCGGCCTCTTCGCGCTGCTGCTGTCGCAGTTCATGGCGCGGGCGGGCGCGGCGGCCGGGGCGGCGGTGGGGCTGGCGGTCCTGGCCTGGATGGTGGACGGCGCCGGCCGGGTGGTGCCGGACGGCGCCTGGATCAGCCGCCTCTCGCCGTACCACCTCTACCTCGTCAGCAAGCCGCTGATCGCCTCGGTCGGCGTCAACTGGGCGGCGCTGCTCGCCCTCGTGGTCCTCTGCGCCGCCTGCGGCGTCGCCGGCGTCGCGCTCTTCACCCGGCGCGACCTCGGCGGGACGGTCTGGGCCCGGCGCGGCGCGGCCCCGCGACCGGGCGAGGAGCACGCGCTCGCGGGGGCGGCGCGCGATACCTCGCTGCGCGGCATCTTCCCGCGCGCCCTGCGGGCCGACGCGTCGACGATCGCCTGGTGGCTGCTCGGGCCGGGGCTCCTCGTGGTCGGGGCCATCTGGGTCGTGCGCGCGACGAAGGACCAGCTCGGCACCATGATCGGCAACTCGCCGCTCTTCAAGCAACTCCTCGGCGGCAGCGACGCCACGTTCCTCTCCGGCATCCTCTTCCTCTTCCTGCCGGCCCTGATCCTGGTCTACGCCCTGGTCCTGGCGGAGTCGTGGGCGCGCGAACTGGACGCCGGGCGCTTCGAGCTCCTGCTCGGCACGCCGACGCCGCGCTGGCGGGTCTTCCTCGGCGCGTGGGGGGCGACCTGCGTGGCGCTCGTCCTGGCGCCGCTGATCCTCGGGGTCGTGGCGCTCGTCAGCGTCCGCGGCTGGGGGCTGGAGGTGGCGGCCGGCGACATCGTCGCCGCGTTCGGCGGCTTCCTGCCGCTCGAGCTGATCGTCGCGGCGCTGGTCTACCTGGTCGCCGGGCGCCTCTCGGCCGGCGCGATCACCGGGGCGATCGGCGGGCTGATCGCCCTGTCCTTCCTCGCCGACTTCCTCAACCCGGTGCTGAAGCTGCCGGGGTGGCTGGTGGGCCTGTCGGTCTTCCACCAGTACGGCACCCCGATCGTGAGCGGGCCGCGCTGGGGCGCCTGGATCGCCCTGGTCGCGATCGCCGCGGCCTTCCTCGCGCTCGGCCTCGTCCGGTTCACGCGGGCCGACCTCGCCCGGGGAAGTTAGAAATGAGAAGTGAGAAGTGAGAAAGGCGTTCCCGCGAGTCGTTTCTCACTTCGCACTTCCCATTTCTCAACTCTCACGGGATTTTCTGAGCCCAGAGGGAGTCTGGGTAGCGCTCCTTCAGGCGATCCCACTCGTCGTGGAGGACCTTGCCGTCGTTCGTCGCCCGGTAGCGCGCGACGGCGTGCCAGTAGGCGACCTCGGGGGCGAGGGCGCCCTGCGGATCGCGGTCGAGCGCCCGCTGGAGCACTTTCGCGGCCTCGTCGACCTGGGTCCGCCGCAGCCGCACCTGCGCCTCGCCGATGTCGAGGAGCGCCAGGAAGAGCGGCGGCGGGTAGTAGCCCTCGGCGCGGTAGAAGACGGTGCCGCGCCAGTCGGCGAAGCGGAGCGAGGGGGTCCAGAAGGGATCGAACTTCTGGGCCAGTTGCGGCTGCTGCTGGATCTCGATGCGCACCGGCACGAAGCGCTCGCTCAGCGCCTGCGCGACGTCGGCGTGTGGATACGTCACGGTATCCATCTTCTTACAGCCACTTCAACCGACTTTCCAGAGGTCGAGGAAGACCGGCCGCCGCTGCTCCGCGGCGCGCTTGAGTGCCTCCTCCCAGTCGGTCAGCCAAGCGATGCGGGTCTGGGTCTCTTGCGCCATGCTCGTGGTCTCCTGGTTTCCGGTCGCGATACGCCGTCGCGGTTGTCCCCGCAAGTCGGGTGCCGGGGCGTCGCCGGTCAGTCGCCGCCCCGCCGGGGCGGCGGACCACCCGGCGGGCCTGGCGTGCCAGCCGGGCCGGTTGGGCGCGGCGGCGGTCCGTGCCGGCCGGGCGGCGTGGGCGAGAGACCGTCGTCGCCGGGGGGCGCGGTTGGCGTGGGCGTCGGCATGACCGGGGGCGGCTCGGCTGGCGGCGGTGTTGGGGTTGGCTCCGGGGCAACGATAGTTGGCATAGGCGGCCGCGCGGCCGGAGGTGGCGTGGCGGGCCAGTCGGGCGCCGGCGTCGGCGTCGCGGTTGGCGGGCCAGCCGGCGATGGGATGTCGGTGGGCGATTCCGGCGTCGCTACCGGTACCGCGGCGGGCGTGTCGGCGCCATCCGGGCGCGCGGGCGCCGACATCGGCGTGACGGCGGTCGGGGTCGCGCCCGACCCCGGCATCACCGGCGTGTCCGGCGGCGGCGCGGTGGGCGGAACAGGGGTCGGCTCATCCGTCGCGGACGCCGAGGCGGGTGGTGCGGGGAGCACCACCGCCTCACCGGTCGTCACCGGGGTGACGACCATCGCGGGGACCGTCGCGGCTGGCGGCGTCGGGCGCGGGGGGGGTGCCGCGGGC
>DASSSV010000596.1:0-6822 GCA_035708265.1 Thermomicrobiales bacterium
TCGCTGTCGAGGATCCCGGCGGTGCGGGCCACGGTGTACTCGTCAATCGGGCCGCCGTGGGCCTCCTCCATGCGGGCCACGGCCGCCAGGACCGCTCGCTCTTCCTCGCTCATCCCCCCTCATCCCTCGGGAGGGACGTTCACCGCAGAGGCGCAGAGGACGCAGAGAATGAAAGAGAGGAGACGGATGAATTCGTATTTCGTCCCTCGTACTTCGTCCTTCTCTCCGCGTCCTCTCCCCCGTTCTCCGCGCCTCCGTGGTGAACGTCCCCCGCCGGGTCAGTCGCCGAGATCGCGCTCCATCGTGATGTGCTCGATGTTGCCCATGATGAACGTGCCGCCGACCGTGTGGAAGCCGAGTTTCTCGTAGAAGCCGATCGCGTGCGTCTGCGCGCTGAGCGTGACGCGGCGCGCGCCGAGCCGCTCGGCGGCCCCGAGCAGCGCGACCATGATCTCCCAGCCGATGCCCAGGCCCCGCTCGGGCGCGAGCACCGCCACCCAGGCGATTTGCCCGAAGCCCCGCCAGACGTGCAGCCGCCCCGTCCCCACCGGCCGGCCGTCGAGCAGCGCCAGCACGACCGCCGCGCCGCCGCCGTAGTCATAGGGGTCGCGGTCGACCGTGTCGGTCAGCGCCTGCTCGTCGGTGAAGACGGTGCGGCGGATGGCGATGACGTCGGCGAACGCGGGGCCGTGCGCGTCGATCTCGCGGATCTCGACGCCCGCCCCGGCCGGCTCCTGCCGCTCGCGACCGCCGCCCGCCATCCTCGCCCCCACCCCGCCCCACGCCGACAGCCTGCCCCCGATCATACCACGCCCGCGGAATCGCCGCGTCGGGGGGACGGAACCGCAGAGGCACAGAGGCACAGAGAACGAAGGAGAGGGGACGGAGAATGAAGTACGAGGTACGAAGGACGAAGGACGAATCAATTCCGTTCCTCTCCCCCCGTTTCTCTGTGCCTCTGTGCCTCTGTGGTTCCGGCCTGTTCCGGGCTAGCCAGATGGTACGGTGTTGCCAAATAGTACGGCGATGCCGTATAATCGCGGCATGGATACGGAGGTGACCCGGTTCCGCCGGGCGTACTGGCAGGCGCTGCGCGAACTCGACGCGATCCGGCTGCGGCAGTGGGAGCGGCATCGCGTGACGCTGCCGCAATTGCGCGTCGTCTACCAGGTACGCCGGACGCCCGGCATCACCGTCGCGGAACTCGCGCCGCTGCTCGGCGTCACCGTCTCGACCGTCAGCGGGCTAGTCGGCAAGCTGGTGGACCGCGGCATCGTGGAGCGCACGACCACCGCGGACGACCGGCGCCAGGCGCCGCTGCGGCTGACCGAGGCGGGCGCGACGCTGATCGGCGAGCTGTCGCAGCCGGCGCGGACCTTCGTCGCCCGGCTGGCGGAGGCGCTGGGCGACGACCTGGGCGGGGTCACGGCCGCGCTGGAGCGCCTGGCGGCCGCGGCGCAGGAGGCGGCCCGCGAGGACGCGGGCCGGGAGGTCGCGCCCGCGACGGGGCGGGCGCGCGACACGGGGAGGACGACGACGCCATGATGATGCCGCGGTCGCCGCGGGGTGCGGTCACGCGTACCTTCCGCTCGCTGCGCAACCCCAACTACCGGCTCTACTGGTTCGGCCAGCTCGTCTCGCTGACCGGGACCTGGATGCAGCGCATCGCGCAAGCTTGGCTGGTCTTGCAACTCACCCACTCGCCGCTGGCGCTCGGCACGGTCACGACGATCCAGTTCACGCCGATCCTCTGCCTCTCGCTCTTCGGCGGCGTGCTGGCCGACCGCGTGCCGAAGCGCAATTTCCTCGTCTGCACGCAGTCGGTCATGGCGGTGCAGGCGCTCATCTTCGCCTTCCTGGTCGGCAGCGGGCGCATCCAGCTCTTCGAGGTCTACATCCTGGCCGGTGTGCTCGGTCTGGCCAACGCGATGGACAACCCGACGCGCCAGGCGTTCGTCATCGAGCTCGTCGGCAAGGACGACCTGCCCAACGCCGTCGCGCTCAACTCGACCCTCTTCAACACCTCGCGCATCACCGGCCCGGCCATCGGCGGCGTGCTGATCGCCGCGATCGGGCTGGCCGGCTGCTTCTACCTCAACGCCGCCAGCTTCCTCGCGGTGATCGGCGGGCTCCTCTTGATGGACCCGTCGAAGTTCCACGCCGGCCGGCCGGCGCGGCGCGGCAACGCCCTCCGGCAGATCGGCGAGGGCTTGCGCTACGCGGTGACCACGCCCGACATCGCCCTGGTGGTCCTGCTGATGGCGGTGCTCGGCACCTTCGGCTACAACTTCACCGTCGTGCTGCCGCTGATCGCCCAGGACGTGTTGCACACCGGCGCGGCCGGCTTCGGCGCGCTGACCGCGGCGATGGGCCTCGGCTCGCTGCTGGCGGCGCTCGGCGTCGCGTATCATGGCAAGGCCACCCGGCGCGCGCTCCTCCTGGGGGCGACCGGCTTCAGCCTGCTCCTCTTCGCGGTGGCGGTCTCGCACTGGTGGCTGGCGACGATCCCGCTGCTGGTCGCGCTCGGCCTGTTCAGCATCACCTTCACCGCCACGGCGAACACGCGGCTGCAACTGGTGGCGCCGAGCCACCTGCGCGGCCGGGTGATGAGCATCTACCAGCTGCTCTTCGCCGGCACGACGCCGTTCGGCAGCCTGATCATCGGCGGGCTGGCGCAGCGCAGCGGCGTGCAGGTCGCGGTCGCCGAGGTGGCGCTCGTCTGCCTGGGCGGCGTGGCCGCCGCGCTCGTCTACCTGCGGCGCGCCGCGCCGCGCCTCCTCCCCGAGACCGAGCCCGGCGCGCCCGCCGAGCCCGCGTCGCCCGCGGCCTCGTCCGCGCCGCTGCCCGAACCCGCGCGCGAGCCCGTGCCGGCCCGCGCGGTCGGCGGGGAGTGAGGGCCACAGCCGGGTAGCGAATGCGTCGCGGAGCACGCGGAGCACGCGGCCGGGCGGTTGAAACCGCGGCTGAATGGCCCGCGGCCACGAACCCCGCCTCCGTGGGTTGAGGACGTGAACCCAGCCCGCGCCCGCGGGCTTCGTGCGCCGTGAGGCGCCCTCAGCCGTGGCTTCAGCCGCCCGGCTGCCTCCCTGGCGCGGCCCTTCCCCGTGATGCTCTATACTGGGCGCGCCGATGGTGGACGCGCACGAGGAGGGGCGGGGGTGACGGCAGCGGCGGCGGTCCTGGTGGTCCTCAGCCTGGCGTTCGCCTGGAGCATGGGCGCGCACTACACTGGCGCGGTGATGGGGATGCCCTACGCCTCCCACTCGATCGAGATGTGGCCGGCGCTGGCCTCCCTCGCGCTGATGACGCTGATCGGCGCGACGTTCGGCAGCGAGGGCGTGCAGCGCACGGTCGGGCTGCGCGTCGTGGACGCGGGCGCGGTCACGGCGAAGATGCTCGTCGTCGTCATCTTCGGCGCCTTCGCGCTGACCACGATCTACACCTACTACAAGGTGCCGACCTCGACGATCCAGATCCTCATCTTCTGCCTGGTCGGCGCGGCGGTCTCCGCGCATGTCGCCGTCCACTGGCGGACGATCGTGCGGCTGGCGGTCGTCTGGGTGCTGGCCCCGCCGCTCGCGGCGATCCTCGGCTTCGTCTTCACGCGGCTGCTCGACCTGGCCTTGTCGGAGGCGCGCCGATCCGCGCCGCCGGCCAGCCTGGTCGTCCTGCCCAGGCTCCTGGTCCTCGTCGGGCTGCTGGCCTCGCTCGTCCTCGGCGCCAACGACGTCTCCAACGCCGTCGGCGTCTGGTCGGCGATCGACCTGGCGAACCTGCGGCTGGCCGGCTTCCTCGGCGGACTGGCGATGGCGATCGGCGCGCTCACCTGGGGCCGGCGCATCCTCAACCGGGTCGCGTTCGACATCGTCAAGACCGACCTGGCGATGGCGAGCGCCGCGCAGTTCGTCCAGGCGTTCGTCGTCCTGCTGGCGGTCTTCCAGGGACTCTTCACCTCGATGAACCAGGCACTCGTCGGCGCGATGTACGGCACCGGCCTGGCCCGTGGGCGGGAGACCGTCAACCGCGCGACCTTGCTCGGCATCGTGCGCGGCTGGGCGATCAGCCCGGTTACCGGCTTCACCGCCTGCTTCCTGCTCTACAAAGCGCTCCCCGCCGTCACGCGATGAAGTGACGAGCGACGAGTGACGAGTGACGAGGGGACGTTGATCTCCAACTGGTAGGAGGCGGAGCGATGCACATCGGGGCCATCGTCGCCTGGGCCTACCTCGCCGTCTGCCTGCTCCTCGGGCTCATCGAGGCTGCGCGGCGCTACCTCGGCCGGGACCGCCCCGAGCGGTGGGGCTGACGGGGGCCTGCTACAATGGCGCGGGCATCGCGCGGTGCTTACGATTCCGCGCGGATTGGCCAGCGAATGCGAGGAGGATGCCCCGATGGCGACGGTGCGGATCACGGCCGGCCCCTACGCCTTCACGGCGCGCTGGGAGGAGGAGGCCGCCCCACAGACCTGCGCCGCCTTCAAGAAATTGCTCCCCTTCCGCAACAAACTCATTCAGGCGCGGTGGAGCGGCGAGGCCGCCTGGGTGCCCCTCGGCGACTTCCAGGTCGGCGTCGGCTTCGAGAATCACACCAGCCACCCCGCCCCCGGCGAGATCCTGCTCTACCCGGGCGGCTACAGCGAGACGGAGATCCTCTTCCCCTACGGCGCGACCCTCTTCGCCAGCAAGCTGGGCCAGCTCGCCGGCAACCACTTCCTGACGATTGTCGAGGGCCGCGAGCACCTGCCCGCCCTCGGCCGCCTCGTCCTCTGGGAAGGCGCCCAGGAGATCGTGTTTGAGGAGTCGAGAGTCGGGAGTCGGGAGTGACGGCTTCCGGTAGGCGAGGCGGTCAACGGTGGCACGGCCGGTACTGCCGACTGCCGACTGCCGACTACGAACGGAGTGAGCCATGCGCATCGGCGTCAACCTCGGCCTCGGCGGGGGCGTGTCGGATCTGGAGGGGCTGCTGCGGCAGATCGAGACGGCGGAGGCGCGCGGCCTCGCCGGCGCCTGGACGCCGAACATCCGCGCGTTCGACGCGCTGACCGTGCTGGCGCTCGCCGGCCCGCGCACCAGCCGCATCGAACTCGGCACCTACGTCGTGCCGACCTACCCGCGCCACCCTTCCGCGCTGGCCCAGCAGGCGCTGACGGTGCAGGCGGCGACCGGCAACCGCCTGACGCTCGGCATCGGCCTCAGCCATCGGGTGCTGATGGAGCAGTCGCTCGGCTTCGACTGGTCGCACCCCGTCCGCCACATGCGCGAATACCTCCAGGCCCTCGACGCGCTCCTCTCCGGCGAGCCGGCGACCTTCGCGGGCGAGGAGTTCCGCGTCAAGGACTACCAGATCAGCGTGCCGGGCGCCACGCCGCCCCCGGTGCTCGTCGCCGCGCTCGGCCCGCAGATGCTCCGCCTCGCCGGCCAGCTCGCCGCCGGCACCGCCATCTGGATGGGCGGCCCGCGCTATCTGGCCCGCGACTGCGTCCCGGTCATCACCGAGGCCGCGCGCCGGGCCGGCTGCCCCGCGCCGCGTGTGCTGGTCGGGCTACCGGTCTGCGTGACCGACCGGCCGGAGGAGGTGCGCCGGCAGGCGGCGACCGCCTTCGAGCGCTACGGCCAACTCCCCTCCTACCGCGCGATCCTCGACAAAGAGGGCGCGGCCGGCCCCGCCGACGTGTCGCTGATCGGCCCGGAGGCCGACGTCCGCGCCGGCGTCGCGGCGCTGGCCGCCGCGGGCGCGACCGACCTCGTCGCCTCGGTCTACGCCCCGCGCGGCGAGAGCGCCGACCGCACGCTCGACTTGCTGGCGGCGCTGACGGCGTAGGCCGTGGGGCGTGGGCCGTCGGCCGTGGGACATGGCCCGCGCAGGCGGGCTTCGTGCGCCCGCGGGCGCCCCCAGCCGCGACTTCAGCCGCCGCCACCCCGTTCCGCCACGCGCTTCAGCCGCATGAGCGCCTCCGCCGGCCCGCGCTCCAGCGCCCGCGCGAGCGGGGGCCGGGCCAGGAGCCAGCCCCGCCAGCCTGGCGGGAAGGTGAAGTCTCAGCCGAACTGCACGCGGCAGGAGGCGGCGTCGAGTGGCGCGCAGGCGATTTGGTTGTGCAGTTCGAGGCCGAGCGGCAGCGTCGTGTGGAAGCGGAGCTGCCGCCGTTCGGCGTCGACCGCCTCGACCGTCACCGTTACCGGCCAGCGCCGCCCGAGCCCGCGGCTCCAGCCGTGGAGGATCTGGCCGGGCTGGGCCGGGCCTGCGGGTTCGATCCGCTCGGTGTGCGCGTCCCACCAGCGGTCGTAGCCGGCCGGATCGGCCAGCAGCGCCCAGACGCGCTCGACGGGGGCCGCGACGACGGCGGCGGGGCAGACGCTCAGCATGGCACCCTCTCCGATGACGTGTCGTCGTCGTATCTACGGCCCTCGCGCCAAGAAATCACGATTCCGCCGCATCCCCGGCGAGACCCGGCGCGCGCAAGATCGGAGAAGCGCTAGGCGAACGGATGTGCTATTCTGGCGATATGGCGGGCGGTCCGCGTCGCCGGGTGATCCGGACAGCGCGGGCGAGTGGCGTATCAGGAGCGGTGATGATGGCAGAAGGGAACGCCGGCACAGAGGGGCGGCAGACCGCGGAGCGGAATCCCGCGCTGGCGCGTCTGGACGCTCTGGCTGGGGTGTGGCAGATCGAGGTCGCGCACCCCCTCGTCCCGACCCCCATCACGGGTGGTCGGGTGACCTTCGAGTGGCTGGAGGGCGGCTTCCTCGTGCAGCGCGCGGACCCCGGCAACCCCGACTTCCCCAGCAGCGTCGCGGTCATCGGCGGCGACGACACGACCGGGCG
>DASSSV010000597.1:0-5815 GCA_035708265.1 Thermomicrobiales bacterium
GCCGAGCGCGCCGCGGCTTCGACCAACTACACGCACGCCCCGGCGCGCGCGATCCTCGCGCTGGACGCCTACGGCCGGCGCGTGGCGCGGTTGCTGCCGCGCATCACGGTCCCGCTGATGGTAGTCTACACGCCGGACGACCGGGTCGTGCCGCCCGGGGTGGCGGCGAGCATCTACGAGCGCGTCGCCACGCCGCCCGCGCAGAAGCGCATCCTCGCCGTCCCCGGCTCCGGCCACGAACTCCTGCTCGATCGCAAGCGCGAGGCGGTCTGCGAGGCGGTCGTCGCGTTCATCGACGAGTTGCGCGTGGATGGCGGGGGCGCTGGCGGCTGAAGCCGCGCCTGGAGACGCCTGGCGGCGCCACGAAGGCCGCCATCGCGGCCTGCTTCTACCCCAGCCACGGCCCCAGCCGCCCGGTCCTTGCAGATATGCGCCGCGCCGAAATCGGGTATGCTGGGGGGCGCCGGGACGGCGGGTCTGCCGCCGGCATGGCCGAGCGATGTGGCGAGCGGGTGAATGAGATGGAGGAGGGCATGTCCACCGGGCAACCGGAACCGTTGTCGTACTGGCAGGCGACCGCGCCGCCGGGGCCGGGTGGCGACGACCTGCCGGCGACGGCCGGCGTCGCGGTGATCGGCGGCGGCGTCCTCGGCAGCTCGGCGGCCTACTGGCTGGCGCGCGACGGCGTCCGGCCGGTGCTGCTGGAGCAGGAGGCGATCGGCTACGGGGCGACGGGGCGCAACGGCGGCTTCGTCGGCGTCGGCGCGGCGGCGTACTACCCCACGGTCGTCGCGGACTTCGGGCACGACGCGGCGCGGACGATCTGGGGCATCACCGTCGACAACAAGGAACTGGTGCGCCGGTTGGTCGCCGAGGAAGAACTCGACTGCCAGTATCGCGAGCCGGGCACGCTCGGGCTGGTGCTCGGCGACGCGGACCTGGCGGAAGCGCGGCGCGGCGTGGACGCGCTGCGCGCGGACGGGCACGACGTCGAGTTGCTGAACCGCGAGCAGGTGCAAGAACTCGTCCTGACGCCGCTCGGGCCGGACATCGTCGCCGCCTCCTGGCGGCGCTCGGGCGGGCTAGTGCATTCGGGTCGCTACGTGCGCGGGATCGCGCGCGCGGCGCAGCGCCACGGCGCGCGGATCTGCACCGGCATCCGCGTGAGCGGGCTGGAGCCGCGGGGAGTGGGCGTGGTGGTCCACACGACGCGCGGCGACCTCGAGGCGGGCGCGGTAATCGTCGCGGTCAACGCCTGGACCGACACGCTCGTGCCGGCGTTGCGCGGGGTGATCGTGCCGGTGCGCGGCCAGATGCTCGCCTACGCCCCGCTGCCGCCGGTCTTCACCACCGGCCTCGGCGCCTCCTACACGCCGACCGGCGAGTACTGGCACCAGACAGTCGACGGCTCGATCGTGCTGGGCGGCTGCCGCGCGGACGCGACCGGTCAGGATGTCGACGTGCGCGAGGGTGTGCCGACCGACGAGGTCCAGGAATCGCTGGAGCGCGTCTTCCCGCGCCTCTTCCCCGAGTTGCGGGACCTGCGCGTCGAGCGGCGTTGGGGCGGCCTGATGGCCTTCACGCGCGACTACCTGCCGGTCGCCGGCCCGGCGCAGGACTTGCCGGGCGTCTGGATGGCGGGCGGCTTCTCGGGGAGCGGGATGCCGTTCGGCGTGCGCGTCGGCCAGCTCCTCGCCGAAGCGGCCACCACCGGCGCCACCCCGCCCGCCCTCCAGCCCCTCCGCCACGACCGTCCCACCCTCCGCGCATAGGAGGACGATTCACCGCAGAGGCGCAGAGAGCGAAGGAGAGGACGAGGAGAGACGTAGAGGTACGAAGGATGAAGGACGAATTAATCGTGAGGATTGGAGCATTCGTCCTTCGTACCTCGTACTTCGTACTTCAATCGTCCCCTCTCCTCGTCTCTCTGCGTCCTCTGCGTCTCCGCGGTGAACGTCCCTAGTGCCGGCCGAGGCGTTCGGGGAGGCTAGTGCCGTCGGGCGGCCGGCCGGTGCGGGCGGAGCGGTCGTCGAGGCGGGCATAGCCTTCCTGGACGTAGCGCACGCCGAGCCAGCGCAGCGGCTCGGGCTCCCAGCGCGGCAGGTCGTGGCCGACTGGCGGCAGCGCGTTGAGGGGCGAGTCGGTCTCGGTGATGAGGTCGGCCAGGACGCGACCGGAGAGGTTGGCGGTCGCGACGCCCTGGCCGGTGTAGCCCCCGGCGATGGCGACGCCCGTCGCGCGGTCGAACGACATCGTCGGCAGCCAGTCGCGCGGCATCCCGAGTGGGCCGCCCCAGGCGTGGGTGAAGCGGACATCGCGCAGCGCCGGGAACCACTCGCGCGCCATCGTGCGCAGGAGCGCGTGCGTCGGCTCGTGGCGGTCGTAGGCGTCGGCGATGCGCGAGCCGAAGCGATAGGGCGCGCCGCGGCCGCCGAAGAGGATCCGCCCGTCGGCCGTGCGCGACAGGTAGTCGACGCTAAGGCGGAGCGAGGAGAGGCATTCCCGGCCCTCCCAGCCGATCTCCCGCGATTGCGCGTCCGTCAGCGGCTCGGTCAGCACGATCAGTGAGTAGACCGGCATCAGCCGCCGGCGCAGTTGCGGCAGTTGCGACAGGTAGGCTTCGCCCGCGAGGACGATCGCGCGGGCGCGGACGTCGCCCGCCGCGGTGTGCAGCCGCGGCGCGGCGCCGGGCGTGTAGCCGGTGACCGCGGTCCGCTCGTAGATTGTCGCGCCGCGCCGCTCGACGGCGCGGGCCAGGCCGCGCACCAGCCGGCCGGGGTGGATCGTCGCGCACTCCGGCGTGGCGAGCCCGCCGAGCGCGCCGGCGACGCGGACGCGCGTGGCGACCTGCGCCGCGTCGAGCAGTTCGTAGTGCCCGGCGAGGCCGAGCCGCTCGTAGGCGGCCAGGCCGCGGGTGAGGCCGGGGAGTTGGTGCCGGCCGCGCGCGATCCGCAGCGCGCCGCCCTTGACGTAGTGCGCGTCGATGCCCTCCTCACGGCAGGCGCGGCCGACCTCGTCCACCGCGCCGATCATCGCCTCCAGCGTCGCGCGCGCGGCGTCGCGGCCGAAGCGCCGTTCGAGCATACCCGGCGTGACCGGGAAGCCGGCCGAGCACCAGCCGCCGTTGCGCCCGGACGCCCCGAACCCGGCGATCTCGCGCTCGACCAGGGCGACGCGCAGCGCCGGGTCGCGCCGCAGCAGGTAGTAGGCGGTCCACAGCCCGGTGAACCCGGCGCCGAGGATCGCCACGTCCACCTCGCGCGGGCCGTCGAGTGCCGGGCGCGGCGTCAGGTCGTCGCCGCAGGTCTCCAGCCAGTAACTATAGGCGCGGTAATCCTTCGCCGGGGCGTCCATCGCTCGCACCGTCCCCTTACCCCCCACGCTCGCACGCTCTCACGCCCCCGCGTCGTCCGCCAGCGCGGCGAGCGCGGCGCGGTCGAAGCCGACGACGGCGCGGTCGCCGCGGACGGTCAGCGGGCGGCGCAGCAGGGTCGGCTCGCGCACCATCAGGGCCAGCAGCTCGTCGTCGGTGAGGCCGGCCTCGCGCCCGCCGACCAACTCCTTGTTGGCGCGGGCGCGGCGCGAGAGGACGTCGGCCGGGCGCAGGTCCAGCGACGCGAGCAGGTCGCGCAGCTCCTCGACGGTGAAACGGTCCTTGAGGTAGTCGCGTACGTGTAGTGGCGTCTGATTCTCGGCGAGCAACGCCCGCGCTTTCTGGCAGCTCGTTCAGGTCGGATGCACGTACATCGTGATTGCGGCCATTCGGGTATACTCCTCCTTGGCGGCACCCCTCGCTCGCCGCGTAGTCCGCGGCGGCCGGCCCCATGATACCCGCCCGCGGCCCGGCGGGACAGGGCGCCGCCGGGGGCGCGGAACGGTGGCATCGCATCTGCGGGGCCACCGGCGCGCCCAGCGAGGGCGCCATCTCGCCGTGCGGCCCGCGGGGGGCGGACCGCGTGCGGCGGCCGCCGGGTGCGGGGATCGCGGGACGAGCGGGGGGCTGTGACGATGCCGAAGGAGTGGCGCAACTGGCAGCGGCAGCGCTGTCTGCCGTACGACCGTATCGACGAGCAGGTCTTGCGGCAGTTCATCGCGCGGATGCGCCGGCTGTATGGCCTGCCGGCGCGGCCGGCGGAATGCCTCTACCTGACCCTCTGCGGCTATACCGCGCTGCCCGACGTGGCGAAACTGATGGCGGTCAGCACGGAGACGGTGCGCGACTTCCGCAAGCGTGTCCGCCAGGTGCTCGACGTCCCCTCACTGGAGAGCGCCGTGGCGCAGGTGTGGCGCGACTACGCGCCGCTGCGCGGCCTCTCGCTCCGCTCCGAGCCGCAGGGCGGTTAGCCCATTCCCGATGAGGGCCGGCCCGGGCCGGCCCGGTTGCCGTGCCTCTCGCATCGCGGGCGGCGGCGCCGCGGGGGTTGCGCTCGCGCGGCGCCGAGTTGCCCCGATGCCGGTTGGCCGGGATACCGGGCCAGCACGGCGGCCGGCCCCTACAGATCCGGTTCTACCGCCGCCTCAGCCCTCCGCTGCCGCATGCTCTCCATCGCCCGCGGTCTTGCGCAGGGCGCGCTCGCGCAGGAGCGAGGCGACGATCGCGACGGCCAGGATCAGCACGATCGCCGCGAGCGAGACGGCCACCGGGACGTGGTACACCCCGGAGATGACCATCTTCGCGCCGACGAAGGTCAGCACGGCCGCCAGGCCGGGCTGCAGGTAGTGGAACTTCGCCACGGCGCCGGCCAGGACGAAGTACAGCGAGCGCAGGCCCAGGATCGCGAAGACGTTCGACGTGTAGACGATGAAGGGATCGCGCGTCACCCCGAAGATCGCCGGGATCGAGTCGAGCGCGAAGATCAGGTCGGCGCTGTCGATCACCAGCAGCGCGACGAAGAGCGGGGTCGCCAGCAGCCGGCCCGCCTGGCGGACGAAGAAACGCTCGCCCTCGTAGTTCTCCGTCACCGGGATGACGCGGCGGACGAGGCGGACCAGCACGATCTGCTCGGGGTTGACCGCTGCCTCCTGGCCGAGCGCCATCCGCACGCCGGTAACGATCAGGAACGCGCCGAAGAGGTAGATCAGCCAGTGGAACGCCTCGAGGAGCGCCGCGCCGGCGACGATCATCGCGCCGCGCAGCACCAGCGCGCCGATGATGCCCCAGAAGAGGACGCGGTGCTGGTAGGCGGCGGGGACCGCGAAGAAGGTGAAGATCAGGACGAAGACGAAGACGTTGTCCGCGCTGAGCGAGTACTCGACCAGGTAGCCGGCGAAGAACTCCAGCGACGCCTGCGCGCCGTGCCAGAAATAGACGCCGACGCCGAAGAGCACCGCCAGCGCGACCCAGACGCCGGTCCAGCGCAGCGCCTCGCGCGGCGAGACCGCGCGGGCGGTGCGATGCACCAGCCCGAGGTCGAGCGCGAGGAGCGCCAGGACGAAGAGGTTGAAACCGACCCAGACGAGGACGGTCTCCGAGAGCATGGCCCGCCTCCTGCGAGGTAGGCCGTGGGGACGGGCACACAAAGAGCGAGACCCCACGGCAACACGTGTCGTGGTGGTCTCGCCGTTCGTGCCGGAGCACTCACCGGCCAGCCGAGGGCGCGCCGAGCGCGTCACCCTGTATTGACGACTGGTCGGCCCGCCGCTGGCGCGGCGAGGGGCTACTCCCCAACCGCACGCCATGATAGCAGGCCGGTATACGCGGGTCAACCTCGCCGGGCGCCAGCGCCCGCCCGGGCCTTCCCGAGCGCCGACCCCCGCTCTAGGTGGTACGGGACGTTGATCACGACGGTGCCGGGGCGGAAGAGCAGCGCCGCCT
>DASSSV010000598.1:0-13779 GCA_035708265.1 Thermomicrobiales bacterium
GGCCCGACGTGCCGGCCAGTGCAAGAGACGTGCCAGCCGGGGCGGCGGGTGCTGGCACGCCCCTTGCTCTAGTCTCTGCCAACGTAGGCCGCGGCGCTGCGGCGCAGAGCGCACACGGAGGGCGGAATGGCAGGAATTCTCTGGGCGATCGTGGTCATCCTCTTCATCCTCTGGCTGTTGGGGTTTCTGGTCGCGCACGTCGGCGGCATCATCCACATCCTGCTCGTGATCGCCGTGATCGTCCTGATCTACAACCTGATCGCCGGCCGGCGCACGGCGTAGGTCGGCTCCCCGCCTCCCGGCGGGCACGGCCCGGCCCGGGTCGGTGACGCGCGCGTCGCCCGCTGGTCGTCCAGGCCGACCTGGCGGCTCGCGCGCGCTCGCGCACCCACGGACCGGCCGCGCAGGCGGCGTTCCCACGTGGGCGACGCGCGGCATTGTCCCTACCACCCACCGGCCGTGCCATCTGGATAGCGCCAGGTGGCACGGCCGCCTTCGTGCGCCTACAGCCCCCGCACCGCGCGCCGCTCCCCTCGCCTCCCTCGTCCCTCGTCCCTCGTTCCTCCTATGGTAGAATGTCGCCCGAGCCAGCGGGGGAAGGAGGGCGGCGTCGCCTCGTGGTCATGTCTCGGAAGGGGAGGGGAGCGCGTTTCGTGGCGGTATGGCGGTGGTAGGGCCCGACCTGGTCGCGCGGGCGGTCGACGTGCTCGCGCGGGCGCCGGCCGGGTTGCTGACCGACATCGACGGCACGATCAGCCCGATCGCGCCGACGCCGGAGGCCGCGGTCGTCGCGCCGGGCGTCGCCGCGACGCTGGAGCGGCTGGCCGGGCGGCTGTCCGTCGTCGCCGCCATCTCCGGGCGCGCCGCCGCGGACGCCGCGCGACTGGTAGGCGTGCCGGGCCTCCTCTACATCGGCAATCACGGGCTGGAGCGGCTGCGCGGCGACCACCTGGAGGTCGACGCCGCGGCGCGGCCCTACGTCCCGCGCATCGCGGCGACGCTGGCGGCGGCGGAGCGCGCGGCGACGGGCGCGGGCCTGCGCGGCCTCGTCTTCGAGGACAAGGGCGTCACCGCCTCGATCCACTACCGCCTCGCGCCCGACCCCGACCGCGCGCGCGACATGCTGGAGCCGCTCGTGCGGGGGCTGGCGGACGAGGCCGGGCTGCGGGTGACCGAGGGGCGCCGCATCCTCGAATTGCGCCCGCCCGTGCGCGGCGACAAGGGCACGGCGCTGGCCGGGGTGATCGCCGACCACGCGCTGGCCGGCGTCGTCTTCCTGGGCGACGACGTGACCGACCTAGACGCGATGGCCGAACTGCGGTGCCAGCGCGAGGCGGGCCGGATCGCCGGGCTCAATGTCGGCGTCGCCGACGCGCCGCCCACCGTGCGCGAACTGGCCGATGCCCTGGCGCCGGACGTGGCGAGCGTGGCCGCGTTCCTCGCCGCCGTGGCCGAGCGGGTGTGACGTGGGGCGGTGGCCGTGGGGCGTGGGCCGCGTCAGAGCGGTATCGTGCCCCGGATTCACGCCCTACGCCCCACGGCCCACGACCCACGTCGGTGACAGCGCGGGGCGCGGCGACGTAGGTTAGGTGGGGGACGCGCGGGGGCATCGCGCACGAGGGGGGCCGGCCGCGCGCGCTGGCGGCCGGGGTGCGGATCGCTCGGCGGCGCCGGTCGATTGGTGCCGGACGGTCGCCGTTCGCTGGCTGAAAGGAGCCGTTGGTGAACTTCGACGAAGCGCGCGCCGAGTACAACCGCCTGCGCCAGGGTTACGACAACCGGCAGTTGAGCCCGGACGACTTCGCGCGCCAGGTCCAGGCCCTCCAGGTGCGCGACGACAGCGGGACCTACTGGGCGATCGACGGCGCGACCGGGAACTGGCTGCGCTACGACGGCCAGTCCTGGGTGCCGGGCCAGGCCCCGGTGGCGCAGCACTACACCCCGCCGCCCACGCCCACGCCGAGTTATGGGCAGGGCCAGACCGTCGTGGCCGGCACGACGCCGCAACCGGGCGGCTACCAACCGGCCGGCAGCGGCTACGCGCCGGCCGGCGGCTATGGGCCGCAGCCGGGCGGGTACGCCGGCGCGGCGCCGGCCCCCGCGGCGGCAGCGGCGGCGGCCGGCGCGCGCTCGCGCTCGAAGGCCAAGCCGATCATCTTCGGGTGTCTCGGGGCCGTCGTCGTGATCGCCCTCGTCTGCCTCGGCCTCGGCATCGCCTTCCGCGGCCCGATCGGGCAAGCCTTCGACACGACGAGCGGCCTGACCGACGTGGTCGTCGCCGGCAACATCGACGCGAACAACAAGCCGCTGGACACGGCCACCGAGTTCGCGCCCGGCCACGAGGTCTACGTCACCTACACCTTCAAGCGGATGCAGGCGGGCCAGAAGGTCCACTTCCGGGTCACGCACGACGGCAAGCCGGTCGAGCTGTCGGCGAGCAGCAGCACCTTCACCGCCAGCGAGGCCGCGACCTATAACGGGGTCTTCAAGTTCATGCCGGGCGGCACCGGCAGCTACACGGTCGATCTCCTCATCGACGACGCGACCACGCCGGACAAGACGGTCTCGTTCACGGTGCGCTAGCCGCCGCGATCCCCCGCCCCGCCGGCGCCGGTCGCCGACCTCGCCACGAAAGGCGGTGCGGGCAGGATGACGCCGGACGAGACGCGCATCTACCTCGACCACGCGGCGACGACGCCGGTCGACCCGGCCGTCGTCGCCGCGATGCTCCCCTACTGGACGGAAATCTGGGGCAACCCGTCGAGCCTCTACGCGGCCGGGCGCGCGGCGCGCGCCGCGCTCGACGAGGCCCGCGCGGCGGTCGCCGCCGTGCTGCGTTGCGCACCCGGCGAGGTGATTCTCACCAGCGGCGGCACCGAGGGCGACAACCTGGCGCTCAAGGGCGTGGTGCAGGCGGCGCTGCTCGCCGGGCGCGGCCGCCACCTCGTCACCACGGCGATCGAGCACCACGCGATCCTGCACACCGCCGCCTACCTCGAACGCTTCGGCGCCGAGGCGACCTACCTCCCGGTCGACGCGGAGGGCTTCGTCGCCCCGGCCGATGTCGCCGCCGCGCTCCGGCCCGACACCTGCCTCGTCTCGGTGCAATACGCCAACAACGAGATCGGCGCGATCGAGCCGCTGGCCGAGATCGCCGCCCTGACCCGCGCGCGCGGCATCCCCCTCCACACCGACGCGGTGCAGGCGGCCGGCAGCCTGCCGCTCGACGTCGACGCGCTCGGCGTGGATCTCCTGACGATCGCCGCGCACAAGTTCTACGGCCCCAAGGGCGTCGGCGCGCTCTACGTCCGCGCCGGCACGCCGCTCCTCTACCAGCAGCAGGGCGGGCCGCAGGAGGGCGACCGCCGCGGCGGCACCGAGAACGTCGCGCTGGCCGTCGGGTTGGCGGCGGCGCTCAGCCGCGCCGCGGCCACGCGCGACGTCGACAACGCCCACTCCCGCGCCCTGCGCGACCGCCTGATCGCCGGCATCCGCTCCGCGATCCCCGACGTCCGCCTCAACGGCCCCATCGGCGACGCGCGCCTCGCCAACAACGTCAACGTCGCCTTCGCCGGCGTGGACGGCGAGAGCCTGATCATCGCGCTCGACCTCGCCGGCGTCGCCGCCTCCAGCGGCTCGGCCTGCACCACCGGCGCGACCGAGCCGAGCCACGTCCTCCGCGCCATCGGCGTCCCCGACGACGCCATCGCCGGCAGCCTGCGCCTCACCGTCGGCCGCGACAACACCCCCGCGCAGATCGAGGAGGTGCTCGCCCTGCTGCCCGACATCATCGCGCGGCTCAGGGGCGTGTGAGGTCGGGATAGGGTATGCTCACCGCAGAGGCGCAGAGGGCGCAGAGAACGAAGGAGAGGACGAAGGAGAAAGAAGGATGAACCAGGTGGCGGAAGCTATTATCGGCGCCGCCATCGAAGTTCATCGGGCGCTCGGGCCGGGGCTACTGGAGTCGGTGTACGAAGAATGCCTCTGCCGTGAGTTGACCTTGCGTATGTCGTTCGAGCGGCAACTACAACTCCCGGTCGAGTACAAGGGGTTGCGCCTGGATGTCAGTTACCGGCTCGATATCGTTGTGGCAAACGCGGTGGTTGTCGAGGTCAAGGCGGTGGAGGCGCTGCTGCCCGTTCACGAAGCGCAATTGCTCACCTATCTACGGTTGGGCGGTTGGCAGGCAGGGCTGCTGCTCAACTTCAACGTCCCGAAGCTCAAACAAGGCATTCGCAGGTTGGTCTGGGGGCTGGAAGAATAATCTCGTGTTCCTCTCCTCGTTCTCTGCGCCCTCTGCGTCTCTGCGGTGAACGTCCCTCAAGGAGGTTGAAGTGACCGACGCGCGCTATGGGAACCTGGTCGGGCTGGCGAAGGCGGCGGTGGATACGCCGGCGCTGCTGGTGGACGTCGACGCACTGGAGCGCAACCTGCGGACGATGGCCGACTTCTTCCGCGACAAGCCGACGAAGTTGCGCCCGCACTCGAAGACGCACAAGAGCCCGCTGATCGCGCACAAGCAACTGGCGCTCGGCGCGGTCGGGATCACCTGCGCCAAGCTCGGCGAGGCCGAGGTGATGGTCGAGGCGGGCGTCCCGGACGTCCTGGTGGCGAACCAGGTCGTCGGGCCGGTGAAGATCGCCCGGCTGATGGGCCTGCTCCACCACGCGCGGGTGACGGTCGCGGCGGACGACCCGGCCAACCTGCGCGCGCTCTCGGCCGCGGCGCAGGCGCAGGGCGTCGAGGTGGGCGTGCTGGTCGAGGTCAATACCGGCATGAACCGCTGCGGCGTCGAGCCGGGCGCGCCGGCGGTCGAGCTGGCGAAGGTCGCGGCGGACCTGCCCGGCATCCGCTTCCGCGGCATCCAGGCGTACGAGGGGCACCTCGTCTCGATCGGCGACGAGGCGGAGCGCGCGGCGAAGGTGCGCGCGGCGATGGAGCCGGTGCGCGACACGCGGGAGGCGCTGGAGCGGGCGGGCCTGCCGGTCGAGATCGTCTCCGGCGGCGGCACCGGCACCTTCGCGCTGACCGGCACGCTCGGCTGGTTCGACGAGATCCAGGCCGGGTCGTACGTCTTCATGGACAACTCGTACGGCAAGGTCGGCGGGGTCGGCGAGCGCTTCGCGAACGCGCTGACGGTGCTCGCCACGGTCATCAGCCGACCCACGGCCGACCGCGCGGTGCTCGACATCGGGCGCAAGACGCTCGGTATCGACCATGGCGAGCCGCGCGTCAAGGATCTCGACGGCGTGCAGTTCCTGAGTTTTTCCGAGGAGCACACCAAGCTCGCCGTCGAAGGCCCCGCGCGCGACCTGCGCCCCGGCGATGTGGTCGAGGTCATCCCCGGGCACGTCTGCACCACGGTCAACCTCTACGACCGCTATGTTGCCACGCGCGACGGCGTCGTCGAGGCTGTCTGGCCGGTGGCGGCGCGCGGCCGCGCGCAGTGAGGCGTGGTGCGTGGGCCGTGGGGCGAACGCCTGCGAGTCCCGGGGCGGGCGCTCCACGGCCCACGGCCCGCGCCCTACGTCCCCATGCTCCACGTCCCCCCGCGCTCGGCCGAGCGCGAGGCGGCGAGGGAGGCGGCGGTGACGAGCCAGGCGACGAGGACGACGAGCGCGGTCAGCGCGATGACGGCGTTCAGGCCGATGATGTCCGCCAGGTGCCCGACGGCGAGCAGCGGCACGATCGAGGCCAGGTTGGTGAAGGTGAGCTGCAGCGCGAAGATGCGCCCGCGCAGGTCCTGGGGCGCGCGCTCGAGGATCACGCCTTCGGACGAGACGGTGATGATCCCGACCCACCAGCCGGTGACGAACGCGACGACCATCGCGAGGCCGGCGCGGACGAGGAGGATCGGCAGGTGTGCCGCGCGCCGCGCCGCCATCGTGTCGAGGCCGTGGCGGACCAGGTAGTGGACGAACGGCGCGACCAGCGCCAGGACGGCCAGTGAGCCGGCCAGGCCGAGCAGACTCCGGCCGACCAGCCGCCAGCGGCCGACCCAGCGGGTCAGGCGGTCGAGGAAGGCGGCGGCCAGCGCCATGCCGAGCCCGGCCGGCGCCAGGATGAAGACCGCGTCGTCCGCCTCGATGCGCAGGCCCTGCGCCGAGGCCGCGTAGCGCGGCGCCAGCGTCACCAGCGCGAAGAGGATCGTCCAGGTCAACGCCAGGTAGACCATCGCCAGCCAGGACTCGCGGTCGCCGCGCACGAAGGTCCAGCCCTCGCGCAGCTCGTGCCGCAGCTCGTCGAGCGCGCCGGCGGCGTTCCGGCCCTCGCGGCAGGGCGGCTCGTGCGTGTGGGGCACGGTCGCGACGAGGACGGTGGCGACGGTGTAGAGGCCGGCCGCGACGGCGAAGACGACGCCGGGCCCGACCAGCTTGATCAGCGGCGGGCCGAGGAGCACCATGCCGAGCACCTGGGAGATGTTCAGCGTGATGTTGAAGAGCCCGGTCGCGGCGGTCAGCAGCCGCTTCGGCAGCAGTTGCGGGATCGTCGCCAGCATCGCCGGCGAGAAGAACTGGGCGACGGCGTTGATCAGGAAATTCATCAGGAAGATCACGCCGACCGACCACCCGTACCAGAGGTAGCCGAGCGAGAGCGCGATGCGGAGGAGGTTGCTGATGACGAGGACGCGCTTCTTGTCCCAGCGGTCGACGAGGATGCCGGCCAGGACGCCGAAGAGGGCGACCGGCAGGGTCGCGGAGACGACCGCGTAACTGACGTAGGCGGCGGCGTGCGTCTCCTTCTCGGTGGCGACGAGCGCGGCGAACCAGATCGCGTTGAGCGCGGTCTGGGAGAGGAGTTCAGCCAGCCAGAGGTTGCGGAATGCGGCGGCGCCCAGTGCCGCGAAGATGCTCTGCTCGCTGTCCCGGTCGTCCCAACGATCGTCCTGGCGGTCCCCGGCCGCCGTGGTGTCGGTCCCCTCGTTCGCCAGCAACGGGCGCTCCTGTCCGGTCGTGACTGCCGCCCCGGCCCGGGGCGCGGCGTCGCGTCTCCCTATCCTGGCCGCATACCAAGAGAAAAGTATAGCAGCGCGCCGCGACCCGGGCTAGCGCGCCGGCCGGCCTACCCCGTGGCCTTCCTCCCATCGCGACATGAAGGGAGCGGCCGGCCGGGGAGCGCCGTGGGGCTTCACACCCATCGTCGACCGCCCCCGCGCCGCTCACAGACCAGTCAGGAGCAAGACCCAGGCCACGACGACCACCCCGCTCAGCGCGCCGCAGGCCAGCGGGGCGGGCGCCGGGCGCTCGCCGGCCGGCGACCGCGCGGCGCGCCCGGCCAGCCGGGCGGCGACCGGCCGCCATGCCGGCGCGCTCACCGCCGCGGTCAGCGCCGCGTAGAGCGCGGCGACGGCCGGCCAGCCGAGCGGGGCGACCGTGACCGCCGCCCAGCCCGGCGCGCCGAAGCGCTCGACCACCAGCAGCAGACCCCGCGCCGGCAGCCACGCGGCCAGGCCGCAGAGATCGGCCGGCAACGCGGTCAGCGCGTCGAGCGCGCCGGCGGCCACCGTCATGACGCCGCCGAGCATTACCGCGGGCACCAGCGGCTCGATCAGCAGGTTGGCCGGCAGGGTGACGAGCGAGAGCCGGCCGAAGGCGTGCAGCGCGATCGGCAACGTGAAGAGCTCCGCCGCGAGCGTCGCGGCCAGCCCCTCGGCGACGAACGGCGGCAGGCGGCGCAGCGCGCGGGCGAGGCGGCCCGAGCACAGGATCAGCCCGGCCGTCGCGGCGCAGGAGAGCTGGAAGCCGACGTCGAGGAGCGTCGCCGGCGCGAGCGCGGTCATCAGCGCGGCGGCGACGACCAGCGCGGTCAGGGCGTCGCTGCGCCGACCGGTCGCGCTCGCCAGCAGGTAGAGCGTGCCCATGATCGCCGCGCGCAGGAGCGTCGGGCCCCCGCCGACGAGGAAGGTGTAGAGCCAGACGACGCCGGCCGACCCCGCCAGCCAGTACCAGGCCCGCGCCCGCCCGAGCCGCCGCCCCAGCAGCGCGCAGAGCCCCGCGACCAGCGCGATGTTCCACCCGCTCAGCGCCATGACGTGCGCCGTGCCGGTCGTGTTGAAGGCGTCTCGGGTGGACCGCGGCAGCAGGCTGGCGTCGCCGAGGAGGATCCCCGTCACCAGCGCGGCCTCCGGCTGCGGGATGTGCCGCCGCAGCGCCGCGCCGATCCAGTCGAGCAGCGCCGCGCGCCGCGACTCGACATCGTCGCGCGGGGCGGCGTCGAGCAGGCGCAGGCCGAACGCGCGGAAGTCGCCGTGCAGTCCGCGCCGCGCCAGCGCGTCGCGATACCCGGCCAGTGGGATCGCCTCGACGGGGCGATAGGAGCCGACCACCTCCACCCGGTCGCCGCGCCACGCCGGCGGGTAGGGCGGCACGTCCACGCTGATGCGCGCCTCGCCCCCCCGCCAGCGCCCGGCGATCCGCACCGCATCCACCGCGACCACCAGCCGGTCGCCGCGGTCGCCGCGCTCCCGCGAGGCGATGACCACCCCGCGCGCCGCCTCGATCTCCCCCGCCGGCAAATCGGCCGTCGCCGGCCGCCCCAGGCCCGCGCGCGCCGCCCCGAGCGCCAGCGCCCCGACCAGCAGCGCCACCCACAGCAACCTTCGCCGCCACTCGGGATAGAGCGCCGCCAGCGCGAGCACCGCCGCCCCCGCGCACCCGACCGCCGGCCCCAAGTCCGCCCCCACCAGCCCGAGTCCCACCCCCGCCAGCCACGCCCCGCCGAGCCAGACGGCCGCGAGCGGCGGGAGGCGAGAGGCGGGTTGTGCGGGCTCCTGCGAGTTCGGGTTCATTGGTTTCTCGGCGTGCTCACGCGGATGGTTTATTCGTAGAGAGGGGCCGGCGGCTGAAGCCGCGCCTGAAGACCTGCGGCCATTAAGCCCGCCTGCGCGGGCTTGGACGGATCTCAGGCCGCGCCGGCGGCCTTCGTGGCGGCGCAGCCGTCTCCAGGCGCGGCTTCAGCCGCCGGCCCCCATGCTGGCCCCCAACGCCTAACGCCTACCCCCTGCTCCCTCACGGCCCGAACGAGATCAGCCCGGCGTCGAGCCAGCCGGCGACCATCTTGTCGGAGATGCCCTTGACCGCGGCGAGGTCGGCGGGGCCGGCGAACGGGCCATGCTGGTCGCGGTAGTCCACGATCTGCTGCGCCAGGTGCGGGCCGACGCCCGGCAGGCGCTCCAGGTCGGCGGCCGCCGCGGTGTTGACGTCGAGCGGGCCGGAGGCCGCGGGCGCCGTGGGCGCGGGGCGGGCCGCGGTGGCGGTGCCGGGTATGGTCACGCCGCCGGGCTGGGCCGTGGCGGCCTGGCGGGTCGCGCTCTTGCGCGGCACGATCACCTGGGCCTCGTCGCGCAACTTCAGCGCGCGGTTGACGCCGTCGGGGTCGGCCTCGTCGGCCAGCCCGCCCGCCGCCGCGATGGCGGCGTCGACCCGCGCGCCGCGCGGCAGCGTGTAGACGCCGGGGCTGGCGACCGCGCCGCCGACGAAGACGGTCAGCGTCTGCGCCTGCGGGTCGTCGGGCGGCGCCTCGATCGTAATGAGCGTCTCGTGCTGGCCGCGTCCGCGCGCCAGCAGCACGACGCCGGCGATCGCCAGCGCGACGATCAGCCCCGCGAGGTAGGGCCGCACCGTCGTTCCCCAGGACACCGATCACCCCCGACGACGCCCGCGCCGCGCGGCTCGCGCTAGGTCGCGGCGCATGGTGGCTGAAGATCAGCGGTTAGCGCGTACCGCGACTATACGCTTAGGTGCGCTGCGACGTCAAGAGCGCGCGACAGGTATTGAAACTGCTCCGTAATGCGCTGTGGGTCACAAAGCCCGCCGGCGCGGACGAGGTTCCGCCTCGGTCCCAGCCCGCGCCGGCGGGCTTCGTGCGCCGTGAGGCGCCCCCAGCCGCGGGTTCAGCCGCCCGGCCCTCTCCCCCAAACGATGCGCGCCTCCATGATCCGGTGGTACGCGCTCTGCAATATTGCGGGGCGGTGGCGCGTATAGAGGACAGGCGGGCCGTGGTAGGACAGATGGGCGGCGCGATGTCCAAGAGCAACCCGCAACCGCCGGTCGTGGCGACGATCCTCCTCGTCGAGGACGACCGCGAACTCCGCGAACTAACCGCGACGTTCCTGCGCGAGGGCGGCTACGGCGTCCTGACGGCCGCCAGCGGCGACGAGGCGCTCGAGCGCGCGCTCGCCGCCGCGCCGGACCTGGTCCTCCTCGACCTGATCCTGCCCGGCCTCGACGGCTTCACTGTCTGCCGCGAGATCCGCGCGCGCTCCGAGGTGCCGATCGTCGTCCTGAGCGGCCGCCGGCGCGAGCAGGATCGCGTGCGCGCGCTCGACCTCGGCGCCGACGACTACCTGACCAAGCCGTTCAGCCACGACGAACTCCTGGCGCGCGTGCGCGCCGCGCTGCGCCGTCCCCACCTCGCCCCGGTCGCCGCGCGCCTCGTCGTCGGCGACCTCGACATCGACCTCGTCGCCCGGCGCGTCTCGCTCCGCGGGCGCGCGATCCGCCTTACGCCGACCGAGTTTGCGCTCCTCGCCGAACTTGCGCGTCAGCCCGGCCGCGTCGTCCCCCAGCGCGAACTGCTCCGGCGCGTCTGGGGCCCCGCCTACGGCGCGGAGAGCGACTACCTTTACGCCTACCTGCACCGCCTGCGGCGCAAACTCGCACCCCACCCCGGCGCCCCGGCCTACCTCCGCACCGAGCCGGGCGTCGGCTACTGCCTCCAGGCGCCGGAGTGCGAGTAGACGGCAGACGGCAGACGGAGGACGGAAGAACCTGACCTCCTCGTCACTCGTCACTCGTCACTCGATCCTGCTATCATGCGAGCGACGACCACGCCATGAGCGGACGGGAGGAGCGCGCGATGGCCGAGACAGCGACGACCTACGGCGTCAGGGAGTTCGTCGAGGATGCCCGAGAGATTATGGAGGTCGAGGGCGGGATCGCCGACCGGGAGGCGGCGGTGCGGCGGCTCGAACCGCTGCTCCGGCGCGCGCTCGACGGCCCCGGCTGGACCGACCCCGAGTTCGCCAGGACGGTGGACGGCGGCCGCCCCGGCTACCTGTACTACAAGAACGACGACGGCTCGCTCAACGTCTACGGCGTCCTCTTCCGCGAGGGTCACCCGACGCCGGTTCACGACCACGTCACCTGGGGCCTGATCGGCGTCTACTCCGGCGAGCAGCGCACCGCGCGCTACTACCGCCGCGACGACGGCGCGACGCCGGGCCAGTGCGTGGTCGAGTTGATGGACGACGCGGTGCTGGCGCACGGCGCGGTCTACCCGCTCCTGCCGCCGCACGACATCCACAGCATCGAGGTCATCAGCCCGGGCGACGGCCTCTCGATCCATGTCCTCGGCGCCGACCTCAAGCGCCAGCGGCGGCGCATCTTCGACGTCGAGGCCGGCACCTGCGAGGAAGTCGAAGGCGTCAGCATGTCCCGGTAGGGTTGGCCAAAACACAGAGGCACAGAGACACGGAGAACGAGGAGAGAGGACGAACGAAAGAGGAATTAACAGTTCGTCCTCTCTGTGATTCTCTGTGTCTCCGCGTCTCTGTGTTTTGGCCGCGTCCGCAAGGAGGCCCGCGATCGTAACGCCCGACCCGGCCGCCATGGGCGGCGAGCCGTTCCCCGACGACGCGACGCTCGCGGAGATCGAGCGGGCGGCGTGCGAGTTCATCCGCGCGGCGGGCGAGCTCGTCCTCGCGCGCTACGGCGGGCCGCTCGACGTGACCTACAAGGGCAAAGGCAAGGCCGACCCGGTCACCGAGGCCGACCGCGCCGTCGAAGCCTACCTGACCGAAGCGGTCGCCGCGCGCTTCCCCGGCCACGTCGTCCTCGGCGAGGAGGGGCAGGAGCCGGCGGCGGATGCGACGCCCGACTTCGAGTGGATCGTCGACCCGGTCGACGGCACGCTCAACTTCATCAACCGCCTGCCCTTCTTCGGGATCTCGATCGGCGTCCTCCACCGGCGGCGGCCGGTCGCCGGCGCGCTCCTCTTCCCGGTGACGGGCGAACTGCTCCGCGCGCGGCATGGCGGCGGCGCATTCCGGGGCGAGGAGCGCATCGGGGTCGGGCCGGCGACCGAGCCGGCGAGCACGCTCCTGGCCGGGCTGCCGCCGGGGTTCTGGTTCCAGTTCAAGGCGGGGCGGCCGATCCGGCGCAAGCTCGGCGAGCCGCGCTCGCTCGGCTCGATCGCCTACGAGATCGGGCTGGTCGCCACCGGCGCGTTCCACTACGCCGTCTTCCGCGGGCCGAAGATCTGGGACGTGGCCGGGGGCGTGGCGATCGTGCGCGAGGCCGGGGGCGTCGCGCTGCGCTACAGCGCGAGCCGCAAGGGCTGGTACCCGCTGGACCACTTCATCGCCCCGCCGCCGCGGAGCGCCGACAAGCCGCGCGCGCTGCGTACCTGGGGCGGTCCGGTCCTCGTCGGCGCGCGCCCGATCGCCGAGGCCATCGCGCCCCACCTCGCGCCGCGCCGCGCCCCCGTCGTCCTGACCACCGCGATGAGGCGCTACCGCGGCTGGCAGAAGAAGGCGCAGGAGGCGAAGCGCCAGCAAGAGGAAGCCCAGCGGGCGCAGACAGGACAACAAGAGGAAGGCGGCAACTGAACTCGCCGCCTCAGTTTCGTTGTCGGATTGTGTTCGCTGTTTGTCGCCCGGCCGCCGTCAGTTCATGGGGCGCGCCGTGGTGAAACATCCGACAACGCCGCAGCTTCGGTAGCCTCCCCCACCACCGCACAACGGGGAGGCCACCAACGTCTTCCTCACCGCGTGTCAGCGCCCCGCCGGCGTGCTAGGTTCTGTTGACGAGAATTGGTAGACTCTCCTCGGGCGTGCTGCGGTGGCGGTCGAGGGGGAGGGATGGTGGAGCGGTTCTTACGCGAGGACCAATTCGAGCGGCTGTACGGCGTGCTGCAGCAGGAGCCCAAGATTCATAGCAAGGACCGTGAGCGGGAGCGGCGCTTCCTCGAAGCGGTGTACTGGATGGACCGCAGCGGGGCCCAATGGCGCCTGCTGCCGGCCGAGTACGGCGCGTGGAACAGCGTGTATAAGCGCTTCGCCCGCTGGGCCGACCTCGGCGTGTGGGCACGCTTGTTTGCCGCGGTGGCGGACGATCCCGATCTGCAAAGCGTGATGATCGATGCCACGGTGGTACGGGCGCACGCCTGCGCCGCTGGAGCGCCGACCAAGGGGGGGCTCAGGCGGCGCAGGGGTTGGGCCGCTCGCGCGGCGGCTTCAGCACCAAGATCCACGTCCTCGTCGACGCCCTGGGCAGTCCGCTGAAGTTCCTCCTGACGAGTGGGGCGGCGGGCGACAACCCGCAGGCGATCCCGTTGCTGACCGGGCAGCGGGCGCGGGAAGTCATCGCCGATCGGAGTTACGACGCGGACAAGACGGCGGCCTATATCGAGGAGCAGATGGATGCGGTCGTCACCATCCCCCCGAAGAAGTGCCGGGTCGCGCCGCGCGCCTGCGACTACGCGGCGTACAAAGAGCGCCATCTCATCGAGTGCTTCATCGGCAAGCTCAAGTACTTCCGCCGGGTGTTCTCCCGCTTCGACAAATATGCTCGGCGCTACCTCGCCTTCATCCAGTTCGCCAGCACATGCATCTGGCTCAAGTGATCTCGTCAACAGAACCTAGCACGCGGGGGTACCTATGCTTTGACGGCCCGCGGCCCGTGCCCTACGCACCGCGCTCCAGCGTCGCGAGCTGATCTTCGACGAGCGCGACCAGTTCGCCCATCGTCGCGGCGTCGAAGGCGAGGCGGGCGCCGGCGG